>NZ_JBQCVH010000001.1:0-348130 GCF_051958545.1 Neisseria sp. P0009.S010 | reverse complement strand
GCGGGAATAGCTCAGTTGGTAGAGCGCAACCTTGCCAAGGTTGAGGTCGCGAGTTCGAGACTCGTTTCCCGCTCCAGTTTAATTTCAGATGCATTCAAATGCGGGAATAGCTCAGTTGGTAGAGCGCAACCTTGCCAAGGTTGAGGTCGCGAGTTCGAGACTCGTTTCCCGCTCCATTAAATCATGCATCCGAATACGCGGGAATAGCTCAGTTGGTAGAGCGCAACCTTGCCAAGGTTGAGGTCGCGAGTTCGAGACTCGTTTCCCGCTCCAGTTTCAATACTACCAACACTCCAAAGTAGTTTATTTGGCGAGATAGCAAAGTGGTTATGCAGCGGATTGCAAATCCGTCTACGCCGGTTCGATTCCGACTCTCGCCTCCATCCATTTCATGGCGGGGTGGCAGAGTGTTTATGCTATAAGGGGTGCAACCCTTATATAGGCCGGTTCAAATCCGCGCCCCCGCCTCCAATCTATCAATTTATTGTCTACGCCCGGGTGGTGAAATAGGTAGACACAACGGACTTAAAATCCGTCGGCCCTAAACCGGCCGTGCCGGTTCGATTCCGGCTCCGGGCACCAATAAATATCTGAATTTATTGAAAAACCTAAGATTCTAAATTTCTAATTGACAGCTTATTTGTAAGGCTGTCTTTTTTGTTTGTGCCTGATTTGTGTCTAACTTGCGCCATTTGTGTCAAATGTGACAAGCTCGTGCAAAACTTGAGCATGTTGATGAAGATGCCCAGGAGCCAAATGTGCGTATCTCTGCACCATCCTTAACGTCTTCCAACCACCCATTTCTTGCAACACTCTCCGCTGAACTAACCAACTTGCCCAAGTGTGCCTTAAATCGTGCCAAATAAAGTCTTCTATTTCTGCCAGTTCTAACGTCTTCTTCCAATATCGGCTGTTAATGCCGCTAATTGGTTTATTCCACTTATTCACAAAAACAAATTTCTTATGCTTGCCTATCTGCCGCTTTAATACTTCAACAGCAGTATCATTCAAAGCAACACCCAGTACATTTCCAGCTTTCATTTCATCAGGATGATACCAACAGACCTTCCTATCTAAATCAACCTGATTCCATGTCAAACCCAAACCATTTGCCTGTCGCAAGCCGGTATTTATACTAAATAATTAATTATCATATCAATACTCAAAATTGAAAATGTTTGAAGGTAGTAAAATTGACTTTTCCTCCTTTTTATATTTGCCTATCAATATACCTTTTTGGACAACTACGCTTTATGGCCCGCTGGCTCGATGGCATTAAACAAAGGTCGTCTGAAACGGTTTTTCTATTTTCAGACGGCCTTTTGAATTCATACAAACTATGGCTTGCTTATCTTTATAATTGGCTAAATTTCCAATAATCCCGTCCTTCAATTTTCCAGTAACAGAATTCATCCGGTATTAAATACCCAAAATCCATTGCCTTTGAAAACCAGCCATCATAGACATAATCTTCATGACATCTGTCCCAATCCATATGCAGATACACTTCCGTATCAAAATTGATATAGAACAAAGGCAGCCTCGAAGAAATCTGATTGATTTTTAAGAAATCACTTTGCTGGCCAGAGTCTGAGATAGGATCATTGTACGACAGCTTGTTCTCGACAACGGAATATAACCTTACTGCTTCAGCAGAAGTAAACCCCTGAAACATCAGTTCCTTCAATTCATCTTTTTTTAATACAATGACTGAATCTGATTGAAGATAGCTTTCGAAATTGTCCTTAGTTAACTGCCAGATGCCATTACGGTAATTTTTATAATCATAATTATATTGTTCTTTAGTTATAATTCCTTCTCTTAGGTAAATGTCAAAAGATATTTTTGCATTTAATTCAAAATTTTCCTTATAATCAATTAAATAATATATCTTTTTCTTATAGACAAAAATAGATATGCATTGAGTATATTGAAAGATGGCATTTAATAATTCAGATTTAAATTTCTCAATTTTTTCCATATTTGACAAATTCCTTAATAACTTTATCTTCAGCAAGTCGTAGCCCACATTAAATCTGCAGCGAAGGTGTGCGCGGTACGCACGCACGCGAGCTTGAGTCTAATAAAAAGGTCGTCTGAAACATTTTTCCAGCTTTCAGACGACCTTTTGTCAAATGTTATCGGCAGCGGCTCAATACCAACCTTAAACCTGCTCCGATTTCTTCAGGGCTGTTATCCAATGATAAAATAACATCGTCTGCATCAATGGCATCCCACGCTTCCAGCTTGACATGGCGGCTCGGGCTGATTTTCAGGCAACCGTTGTGCAGCCAAATATCCCCGCTCATCATGTTTTTAAATAAAGCGCGTCTGGTTTTATAGCCCAAGTTCCCGCATAGGTTGGCAACCCAATCCTCATAGCGTTGCCGAAATTTTTCGGTATCAAAAAAATCTTGGTCTTCCGAACTGTCATAAACGAAAGTCCTGCTGTTTGCCAACGCTTGCAAAACCGTCGTGCCTAAAGTTCCATTGTCGGTATCCAACGGCAGGATATGAGGGGGATATAGGTGGTCTGGAGCATATCGCCCAAATCCTGACCATGTTTGAATAATCAAGGCTCTTTCATTTGCCTTATAGCCAGCCCAATAATCTTGTTCTTGATTAAAAGTCATTTATTTGATCTCCGTAATTTTGACTGTAATGTTTCGATTTTTGCCATACTCTACCACACGTTGCAACTGCAATCTTTGCTCCTTATTAGTTTGTGCGGGTATGGCCAGATGGATTTCGCGCTGTTTGATCATGTCGGCCCTTAATGTCATACCCGAAAGGCTATGACGTTCAAAATTTGCCGTCTTAGAGTTGTCTTTACACTGCTGCGGATAATGGTTTTGCTGGCCGTGCTGCCGATATGGGTGTGGCGGCGGGTTGCTTTTGTCTGATTACTGTGGTGGCTTGTTGAAAGAAAGGTCGTCTGAAACCGTATTTGTTGTTTCAGACGGCCTCTTAGCTCAAACCTTGAGAACCGCATGCGTGCGTTCCGCACACATCCTACTTGTTGAGTTTAGGTTTCATATGGGCTACAGCTTGCACATAAACTCTACGTGAAGGATTCGTGTAGCAGCTATTTGCGTTATGGGTGTTTTATGTAGGTTAGGGTTTACTGTATTTAGACTTTATACAGACAATGGTTTGTTGAATAGCCAATAGTTCAATCTCATTATGTGTATTAATAGTTAAATTAATTTTAATATTATTAACAAAATAATTAATATTTCTTCCATTATTCAGGATTTCCTTCTTATCATATAATTTACTTTCTTCAATTTTCTTTATACCATCATGAATAGATATGAAATTAAAAGGTGATAAATCAGTTTTTTTGAAACCATCTTTTTCTTTCATGAAAAAAAATATTGTATCTAATTTATTATTAATAAATAAAATACTAATTCCAAAATCAAAGAACTCGTGATAAATATAACCTAGGTCTCTCTCCCATTCAGTATTTACGTAACAATTAGATGAGGGTAACCCTAATATTTCCCAAATAGTTTTGTTATTTTGTTCTATATACCAAATATTTTCCAATTCTGGTTTCATAATTACCATAACTTAATACCTCTTATCTCATTTTTTTCTTTAATGTCTTTAATTGCTTGTTCAATTTCAGATTTTGTATATTTTCCAGATTTTTCAAGATTCTTTTCAAGTACAGCCAAGTCTTTACATTGAGCTGCACAAAGATTTTGAGCATCTTCTTGAATTTGTTCCTGAGTGTTTCTGCCCTTATATGTCCTACTCTGCTTATGAAATTCATGTGGCAGTGTTATAGCTGTAGATTCATTTTTTAATTGCCTCAATTCTGATGCAGTTAAAGAACGACCCAGTATTGTTTCATTTGCTGCTACTAAAGCTGCAAAAGAAGGAATATGGTCATGTTCTAAATTATCTCCTTTAACATCTCCTTTTTTCGCTTCGCCATAACTCTTGACATCCAATTCGTTTGCACGAATTTTGGTTAGCCGAGGAGGGTTGATACTCCCCATTTGCTGCAGCTTCAAGGAAGATGTTGTCGGCAGTCCGCCCCAATCAATCCGATATGCTGTGTTTCCCACCGTCTTAGCAAGAACAAATGAACTGCCCAATCCAGCCAAGCTCGACCCTAGCTGTTCAGGATTGTTATTCGCGATGCTGTCGCCCACTCCCCATGAGGCAAGTCCTACTGCAACCGGCGGATATACACTGACTGCATTGATTCCCGCATCAATGATCAACTCACCCGAACCTGCACCATGCTTGGCTTTTTGTCCCATAATGCTTCTGGAAACAGGGAGATCTGTATCAAATATAACATTGATGCCCGCGCTGCTAACGTCCGCAATCTGTGAACAAAATTATTTGTTACCGCCCCATCGGCCGCCATCCCGCCCTGCACGGTATCCGCAGACGAATTTCCCGCAGCCGCCCCGGCGGCCGTACCCAGTATCCTCGTGATGGCCGAAATGGTCTCTTTTTCCTCCGCGCTCAGGCTGCCGCCGTCGCCTTTTCCGTACAGCCATCTGCCGATGACGGATGCGGCCGCTTCCGCGCCTCCCGATGCCAGCGCGCCGGTTAAAGCGTCGCTGCCGCCCGCTGCGGATACCGCCGCCCCGAGTACGCCGTGGGCGAGGATGTGGGCAGTTTCCTGACCCGCCGTCAGCCTGCCGTCCGGATTTTCCTGCGCCAGCCCTTTGAAGTATTGTCCGATTTGGTAGGACAGGGCGGGACTCGCGGTGGCGGCCGTTATGCCCACCACGCTATCGGTCGGGGCGGACAAGCCCGCGCCTATCATGTTGAGCAGGACTTTGCCCCGCTGCCTTACTTTGAGGCCGTCTTCGTATTCATTCCGGCTGATTTCGCCTTTTTCCCATTTTTCCTTCAGCCCGTCCAGGCTGCGTTCGATTTCGGTATTGAGGCCTTGCAGTGTCCCGCCGAACTCCTGCGTTACTTCCCTTTGCAGGTTGATTTTTTTGGCCACCGCGTCTTTGTCGAAGCTGTTTTTCAGACGGCCCGAGTGTTGATCTGCAGTTTCGGTGTCGATGCCGGTGTGGATACGCGCTTCGGTTTCTTTCGCAGTCCTGCCTGTTCGGGCAAGTTGTCCCGCTTCGTCGGTGATGTGTATGTTGCGGGTGTTGATGCCGCTGCGGGTGGTGCTGTTTTTGCTGTCTCCGTCGCTGCCGTAGCCGGCTGCCGAGCTGATCCTGTCGGCAGGCCTGCCTTGTTTGTCGGTAACCGTGCCGTCCCAGCCGCCGTTCAGATCCAAACGGCCGCCGATGCCGAAGCTTTTGCCTTCGTAGCGGCTGTGGTTTTGAATGTCGCCGGCAGCAAGGGTGGCCGTCTGAAAAAGGGTTTTTCCTTTGTCTTCGGCACTCTTGCCGGAGGTGATGATGCCGCCCTTGAGGTCTGTGTTGTCTCTGACTTTGATTTGATAGCCGTCTTCTCCGGCATAAATACCGCTTTGCTCGGTTACCGAGGCATGGTCTGCTTTGACTTTGCTTTGGCTGTAACTGCCGCTTGCACTGAATCCGTAACCGACGGTAACTTGGACATTGCCGTTTTGCTGTTTGCTCTGATAGGTTTCGCTATCTTGTACGCTTTGAATACTTAGGTTTTTGGCATTAACTTGTACGCCTGTGCCGCATACTTGTGCGCCTTTGATGATGGTATCGCCACCACTTTGGATAAGGGTTTGGCTGCCTTTTTCTCCTATGTGGCTATGGCGGTGGGTTACGCTATCGCCATTGCCGTAGCCTTTGCCGACATTGCCGCCTGCGGTAAAGCCTAGACCAGCCTCCTTGTCCGAATGATACGGCAGCACCTGCGTTCCAGCCGCTGCTTTTGTTGTTGCTGCGTTCGCTGCTGCTTTGTTCGGCGGATTGGAGTGTGATGTCGTTATCGGCAATCAGGCCGGTTCCTGCTTTGCCGGCAACATCTGAGCCGGTAATGTGGATATTGGATTGTTCTGCTGCGCCTGTGGCGATTAATGTGGTTTTACCGCCTGCTTGAATTTGACTCGCTTGGGCTTGGCTTGCTTGAACTCGGGTGGTTTGTCAGTTTTGCTGTTCGCCGTAGGTTATAGAGATGCTGACTTGTTTGGCATTGGTTGTACCATTGGCTAAGTTTTGTGCACTCTTACCTGTTTGATAGGCTTACCAGCCTGCATTGGCAGCTGCCATGGCATTGACACGACCATTTTTGCTTTGTCCGACTTGTTTGCTGCTTTGTGCGACGGCAATCGCTTGTTGTGCCAAATCGGTAACGGGCGAACTGAATGCCACCGTTAAGCCTTTTTGTTCATAGATTTGGGTGGTATTACTGTTTAATTTGTTGTGTGCCGCTTGAATGTCTATGCTTTGGGCATGGATGATATTGTTGCCTTCTGGGCTGGAAACGGTACTGCCGATTTGTTCGTAGTGTTTGCCTGCAACAATGGTGGTATCGCCTTTCAAGCTGCCTACGGTACTGCCTGTATGTTCGTTGCTTTGGGATTGGTTTTCTTGTGTGTTTGTCTTGCTGCCAATCGTGAAGCCAATCCCTGCGCTCATCAAGCCTGATTTTTGGGTTTGATGATAGCCTTCGCTCTGACTTTGAGTTTGGGTTGTACCAATGCGAACATGATTGCCTGCTTGAATCCGGGTGCCATTATCGGAAATAACATTGCTGCCAAGAATGTTGGCATCGTTTCTTGCCTGCAATACAACTTGCTTGCCTTCAAAGGTGCTGCTTTGGGCGGTTAGGAATAAACCTATCCTGTTGAATACATTGAAGCCAAGTACGCCTATCAACACTATATTAAAACACAGCCTTAGGATATATACCTTTTATATAATCCTTATTTAAATAAAAACTCTTATAAAAATCTGTGTTATCTGTCGGGATTGAAAAAAAGATTTTATCTTTCTCATCAGGTTTAAATTTGTTATCAATATTAAAAAGAGAATAAGGATCACAATGAGTTTGACATACTAATGGTAAAAATTTATATCTTGGATCATGAGATATTCGATATTTATCAGGATCGAAAGATGCTAAAAATTCATCAATATTGGTATCAGATATTTTGTCATCACTAATAAACATCGCTAGAGATGGGTGACCTTGATTTTCCATTTGTTGATTAGTAAAGGATATAAATGCTAACTTGCCATTGTCGTCATACCACATAGATTTATAGTTATTGCCTTTGGGAGAATAAATTCTAGCAACACATAACATAGCTCTATCTTTACAGTCGTTATATTGAGTTTCATCAAACTCAACTGCATGGCACAATAAAGGCAATAGAAAAAACAGGGTTATTAATTTATTACTATACATAAGACGGCTTTCTATTTATTCGATAATAAATCTAGTTTTCAATATTTGATTTTGTTCTGGGTTGGTATACATAATAAATTTTACTGCTCCAAAATCTGATATTAAACCTACAACTTTTCCATTTTCCGTATAATTGTCAGGTTTATTTGCACTAATAATTTTATCTTTTAGATGTGGGAATTTTTCTTTTAGAATATCACTCTGTACATTCATCCCTTTTTTATAAATATTATCTGAGAACATCTTTAGTCTAGCATGATATTGGGCTGCTAAATTTGCATCTTGCAGCAAATTATGCTCTTCAGATGTCAAATTTCGACCTTGTTGTTGTTTCAACTTTATAGGTGTTGCATATGTTAAAAAAGCTTTTAAACGATTATATCGATATTTATGTAAGATTGAATTTAGTTCTGTTTCCGCCTTATCAAATTCTTCACTATTTTGGGTATAATTTTGAGAAATTAAACGTTCAACTATAGGTTGTGTAATAAGTAAACGATTTGCTAAATGCTGATATTCTTTATTTGTTTGAGCATTATCATTCATGTTTGGTGTATTAAAATCACTTGGATCCCAAATCATTTTGGCATATGAATCAACATATAGTGTCGAATTATCTGTAATAGGAAATTTATTTTCATCAGGGTTTTTCATGCTACTAATTAAAAGATTTTCAAATACAGTTTTTCCTTGTAAAACAATTGGTGCTCCTGTTTTATCAGATACCAAAGTTAATACACCATCTAAATTTTCATAATGATAACCATCAATGACTAATCTATTGTTTCCATCAACTTTCAATTTTAAATTTGGAGTAGAGGGTGCGATGATATTAATAAATTGCATTGCGTCATTTTTGTTTGGGAAAGAAATATAATTATTCTCCACCGCACTATTCGCATTCAGGCTGCCTTGCACTCCATCTGTTGCACTGTTGCCCACTGCCGCACCCGTTGCCGTACTCAATAAGTTTGTAATCGCTGTTACAGTTTCTTTCTCTTCCACCGTTAAGTCGCTTCCTTTTTCTTTGCCGTATAACCATTTGCTGATGTAAGGCGCAGCTGCTTCCGCTCCACCTGCACTCAATGCTCCTGCTAGGGCGTTATTGTCCCCTGCTGCTGCAACCGCTGCTCCTAATACCGCGTGAGCAAGAACGTGAGCGGTTTCTTGACTGGCGGTTAGTTTGCCATTCGCGTTTTGACCGGCTAAATCTTTAAAGTGCTGTCCAATCGCATACGATACGGCCGGCGATGCGGTAGCCGCAGCGATGCCTGCTCCGCTTTGGGTCGGCGCAGCTAAGCCTGAGGCTAACATGTTGAGAATGACTTTGCCTTGTTGCCAATTATCTGCTTTTGCTGCCGCATCTTGAGCTTCATGAGCTTTGCGTTTGGCAGTTTCCATATCGCCATTGGCTAATGCCTCGGCTGCTGCTGTTTCGGCTGCTTCTTTGTCTGCTTTGAGTTTGTCTAAATGTTGGTTAATCTCGGTATTGGCTTGTTGGACATTTTTACTAAAATCTTGGCTGACGGTTCTTTGTAAATCCAGTTCACTTTGCACTCTATCTTTGTCAAATACGTTTTTCAGGCTGCCCGAATGTCGTTCGGCGGTGTCTGTGGTTACGTTTGTATCAATATCGGCTTTGGTTTGTGCCGCTGTTTTGCCTGTCAGTCTGATTTGTGTGGCTTCGTCGGTGATGTGTATGTTTCGGGTGTTGATGCCGCTTTTTGTGATGCTGCTTTGACTGTCGCTGTCGCTGCCGTAACCTACTGATGAACTTGCGCCGTTTTTATCCGCTACGCTTGTCAGGTGTTTGTTTTGAGGCTTATTTTGTGCTCCCTGTCCCAGTGTTTTGCCGCTTACGGCAACGCTGGCACCCAATCCAAAACTTTCGCCTTTGTAGCGGCTGTGGTTTTGAATGTCGCTATGGGTGAGGGTGGCCGTCTGAAAGCGGTTTTTGCCTTCGTCTTCTGCGCTTTGGCTGCTGGTGATGATGCCGCCTTTGAGGTCTGTATGGTTTCCGACCTTGATTTGATAGCCGTCTTCTCCGGCATAAATACCGCTTTGCTCGGTTACCGAAGCATGGTCGGCTCGGATTTTGCTTTGGCTGTAATCGCCACTGGCACTGAAGCCATAACCTACGGTAACTTGTGCACTGGCGTTTTGTTGTTTGCTTTGATAGGTTTCAGTATCTTGAACACTTTCTATATGCAGGTTGCGCGTATCTGCCTGTACGCCTTTGCCGATAAGCTGCGCACCTTTGAGGGTGGTATCCCCGCCGTTTCGGATAATCGTTTTGCCGGCCGTGCTACCGATATGGGTGTGGCGGTGGGTTGCTTTTGTCTGATTGCTGTGGTGGCTTGTTGAAAGAAAGGTCGTCTGAAACTGTATTTGTTGTTTCAGACGACCCTCTTGGCTTAAACCCTGAGAACTGCATGCGTACGTTCCGTACACATGCTACTTGTTGAGTTTAAGTTTTATATGGGTTACGGCTTGCTTAATTGGCTTTGGGGAGTTTTAAGCCTGTGTACGTAATGTAATTAGGGTTTACTTACTCTAAAATATAATTAAATTTTTCTTCGAATCCATAATCCTCATCTTGTTTCTTAACTCTTTCTAGAACCTTTACTATTTCAATAAATATATTTTCTAATTGATTTTTTGAGAACATAGCATCTTTCCATACCAAAGTAATCGGTCGTTCTAAATTTGTGCTTAATAAATCCCACAGAGCATCAAGATTGTTCCCATAATAATCATGTATAGAAAATATTTTTGAAATTTGATTATGAAAATCTTGTTCAGTATAAATTTTACTGCCGATAATCTCTAATTGCATAAGTTATACTCCTATTTACAAGTTCCAATTTGTGTTGCAGAGATATAACGATCAGTTGTTATATAGCAATCCATCATTGGAATACAACAATCTAGTACCAGCCTGATTCGATCTTGACATAGTGTTTATTAAGCTAATGTTCGCTTCATACCATATCCTACCCTGTTTAGCAGGTAAAATATTTGTAGAATTTACAAAATATCTCCCCTATGTTGCCTATATGGATGTGGAGATAGGCTGCTTTTGTCTGATTGCTGTGGCAACTTATTAAAAGAAAGGTATTTGTTGTTTCAGACGACCTTTTGGCTCAAACCTTGAGAACCGCATGCGTGCGTTCTGCACACATGCTACTTGTTGAGTTTAAGTTTTATATGGGCTATGGTTTGCATTTCCAAATGCGCTTGTTATTTAAAAAAAGAAAAATAAACCTGTCTGTTTGGAAATAGCCAGCTGAGTTAAAAATAAAATATTTTGATATATTCTAAGAGGGATATCTGTCAATGCCTGATGGGAATTATCTTGTAAAAAATTTTTTAGAATAATTAATTTTCTTAAATCAATTATTTTTTCATCCTCATAATCATCTATATATGTATCTATTATCTCATTTATTTTATCGAAGAAATTTTTCTCAAATAACAAATTAACCTCTTGTTCTGAAAGTTTAAATACATATAGTTCATTATCATCAGCTTGATCGTAATCTAATTTTTTCATGGCTTCAACACTTAAAGGGACAACTATCTGTTTCATATCAATGACTCCTTATCTTAAAATGTGTTATTTCATTATATTCAGCTTGAGTGCGTCCCTGCTGCTTACCATTCGTATTAATTTTAGGGGCTTTACTAGATTAGCAGATATGCTACCCTTGAAATATGATTATAATACACTGAAAATTAAAGAAAAAGTACAGATGGATAATCTAGTACAGTCCCTAAATATAAATAGACTAAAAAACTTCCAGTCATTTTTATTTTACTGGTTATAGCATCGTCTCATTTCATCTATTCACACCTATAATATCTCAACAGCTTTTACAAATACTCCAGCAGATCCACTGCTACCCTACTAAGCCTTTTTGAAACCTTTGTTGTAAAAAACGCTATTTCCATTCTTATCGAATAAAGGCAAATTTATAATTTTAAAGCCTCCCAAAATGATGAGGCCGTCTGAAAATCCTTTTTCAGACGGCCTTTCTTCATTTAAGCCAAGAAGGATTAAACCAAGTTTTCCAGCATCCATTTAACGTAACGGCTGACGCCTTGTTTTACATCCAAGAATTCTTCTTTATACCCGGCTTCGCGCAGCTTGGTGATATCCGCTTGAGTAAAGCTCTGATATTTGCCTTTAAGCGCATCTGGGAATGGGATATAACGAATAAGTTCTTCTTCAACCAACTCTTTCAAACTCATTTCAGGCTTGCCTTCGGCTGCACGGCAGGCGTTGACGGTGGCAGCGGCAAGATCGTTAAACTGTTGGCTACGACCTGTACCGAGATTGAAGATGCCTGAAAGCTCGGGATGATCGAAGAAGTAAAGGTTAACTTTGGCAACGTCTTCTACGCTGACAAAATCGCGTGTTTGCTCGCCATTACCGTAGCCGTCATTAGCGCCAAACAGATTAACATAACCATGCTCGCGGTATTGGTGGAAATGATGGAAGGCAACCGATGCCATACGGCCTTTGTGTTGTTCCTGTTGTCCGTAAACATTGAAGTAGCGGAAGCCGACGACTCGGGCGGTCAAACCTTCTTCCATTCGGCGGCGCAATACTTGGTCAAACAAGAATTTAGAGTAGCCATACACATTGAGCGGTTTTTCCAGTTCGCGCTCTTCGCGGAAGATTTCGCCCTTACCATATACAGCAGCGCTGGAGGCATAAAGGAACGGAATGCGTTCATCCTGACACCAGTCCAAGAGATCGAGCGTGTACTGGTAGTTGTTGTCCATCATGTAAAGACCATCATGATTCATGGTATCGGAACATGCGCCTTGATGAAAAACGGCTTCGATATCGTCGTAAGGCAGAAGATGGCCGCGCACTTGGCGGATAAATTCGTGTTTATCGAGATAATGGGCAATTTCACACTCGGCAAGGTTTTTAAATTTTTCGCCTTTGCTCAAATTATCGACGGCAACAATGTCGGTAATACCGCGCTGGTTAAGTGCTTTAACGATGTTGCTGCCGATAAAGCCGGCCGCGCCTGTTACGATAATGGTCATAATGAGTTTCCTTTATTTTGATTTTTCAGACGGCCTTGAAGTAATCATGCCGTCTGAAAATAAAAACTTGTCTGTCTGGATTATTTTCCAACTCTATTTTCAGACGGCCTTTAGATTTTAAGGCCGTCTGAAACAGCAATTATTGCTCTTCCAATGCCTTGGTCAATTCGGCAAACGAGCAAACCGCCGTACCAAGTTTTGCCACGACAACGCCCGCTGCCGTATTAGCAAGGTGCATCGCTTCAGGCATGGTATAACCAGCGGCCAAACCCAAACCCACTCCGGCAATAACAGTATCGCCTGCACCCGATACATCATAGACTTCTTGGGCCCGTGTAGGCTGATAAATCGGCTCACCCTCATTGAACAGGGTCATACCCTCTTCACTTCGGGTCAGCAAAATCGCGGTCAAATCAAGATGACGGCGCAGGTTTTGGGCTTTTTCAGTCAAATCATTTTCGTTTTTCCAGCTGCCCACCACTTCTTTCAATTCTGCACGATTCGGCGTAATCAGCGTAGCGCCGGCATATTTCTCGTAATCATCGCCTTTCGGGTCGATTAAAACGGGTTTACCGGCCTGCTTCGCCCAATCGATCATATCGGAAATATGCGACAAACCGCCCTTGCCGTAGTCTGAAAAAATAATGGCATCGTATTCAGGCAACACTTCTCGATATTGATGTTTGATTTGTTCCAACACCTCACGATGAGGCAATTCTTCAAAGTCAAGTCGGATAAGCTGCTGGTTGCGGGCAACGACACGCAATTTGACAGTAGTCGCAATTTGCTTATCGCGCATCAGATAGGAAGAAACGCCGTCTTGCATCATCAATGCGTCCAACGCATCTGCAGCTTCATCATCGCCGGTCACGGACAACAGCCCTACTTTACCGCCCAATGAGGCGATATTGCGCGCAACGTTCGCCGCCCCACCCGCTCGTTGGTCGATACGGGCGATTTTCGCCACCGGCACTGGGGCTTCAGGAGAAATACGGGACACATCGCCAAACCAATAGCGGTCGAGCATCACATCGCCGACGACAAGGACTTTGGCTTGTGCAAAACGTGATTTTAGGGTTTCTTGTTGGAACTTGGTTACCATACTGGCTCCATTAAAATCTCTGTGTAAGGCTTGTTATCAGTTTATTGATCTAACAGCCTAAAAATATCTTGAGGCTCATATACCTGCATATGGTTTTTCGAGTACGACGCCTGTTCATGAGATGACAACAACGCTGCTTTCAGCATGGCTTGCGCCAATTTTTCGACAGCAAGCGGACGTTGGTTTTTCAGCATGCCGATGCGGTTGAGTACGCGAGAAATCCGTTCTGCTATTTTTTCGCCCAAGCGGTCGCTGTTCGGACGAATCAGCAATGGCGGGCGGAAAATAATAAGGTGCGGAAAATTCAAAGCGATAATTGCTTGCTCCAATTCGCCCTTCATCCGTTGATAAAACAGGCTCGAAGCAGAATTTGCACCGGAAGCGGAAATCAAAACCAAAGTATTGACGCCGTTTTCTCGTGCGGCTTTGGCAAATTCAAGATTTGCCTCATAATCAATTGCCCATTGCGCTTCTTTACTGCCAGCCGCTTTCAAGGTAGTTCCCAAGCAGGCAAACAATACATCGCCCTGCACTTTTTCACGCCAATCATCAGGCTTAGAAAAATCAATCTGATGGCTATTTAGCTTTTGGTGAGTAAAATCAGGATGTCTGCGACCAAAACAGTCGATGGACTCAACCTCTGAACTGGTTGCAAGTAAAGGCAACAAGGATTTTCCTGTTGCGCCTGTCGCGCCAATCACAATCGCCTTCATACTTCAGACGGCCTTAAGCGTTTGCCACGCGGTTCACTTCGCGCAATACAGCTACCGGATCGGCAGCTTTAGTTACCGGACGGCCCATTACCAAATAGGTTGAACCGGCAGCCAAGGCTTCGGCCGGCGTCATAATACGGCGCTGGTCATCATTATTGCCTGCAACATCTAAGCGGATGCCCGGTGTGACCAAGACAAAATCCTGTCCCAATTCGCGGCGCAATGGTACGGCTTCTTGAGCGGAACATACTACGCCGTCCAAGCCCGAACTTTGCGCCAGTTTCGCCAAGCGGATGACTTGTTCTTCAGGGGCGATGTTCAAACCGATTTCTGCCAAGTCGCTTTGTTCCATGCTGGTCAACACGGTTACGCCGATCAAAAGCGGCTTGGTTTGATATCCGGCAACGGCTTCTGCTGCTGCTTCCATCATGCGGCGACCGCCCGATGCGTGCATATCGACCATCCACACGCCCATATCGGCGGCAACTTTACAGGCCTGAGCAACTGTGTGGGGAATATCGTGGTATTTCAAATCGAGGAAAAGTTTGAAACCTTGATTGATTAAGCTTTCTGCCAAATTGCGGCCGGTTGCGGTGAACAGCTCTTTACCGATTTTGATTTGACACAGTGTCGGGTCAAGATTGCGGACAAATCCGAGCGTATCTTTTTCGTTGGCAAAATCGAGGGCGACGATGACGGGAGTACGTTGTTGCTGAGTTTGGAAGTCGGAGATCAAGGGATTCATAAGATACCTGCGGATAAACGGTTATAGCTTCGATTTTAACAGCTTTTGTACACAAAAGGCCGTCTGAAAATATTTTTTCAGACGGCCTCATGATTTTACTTTGGCAAAACTTATTTGCCCAAACCTTTCAATACTTCGGCTTTCACGGCTTCTACTGCTTGGGTGCCGTCAACTTTGATGTATTTCGGCGCGTGTTCGCCTTCCAGTTTGCTGTAAAAATCAACCAAAACTTCGGTTTGCTCGTGGTAAACGGCAAGGCGTTTTTTCACGGTTTCTTCTTTGTCGTCGTCGCGTTGAATCAAATCTTCGCCGGTTACGTCGTCTTTGCCTTCGACTTTAGGCGGATTGTAGGTAACGTGGTAAGTACGGCCGGAGGCCAAATGCACGCGGCGGCCGCTCATGCGGTCGACAATCACGCTGTCAGGTACATCGATTTCAACCACGGCATCCAAATCCACACCAGCTTCAACCATGGCTTCGGCTTGTGCCAATGTACGTGGGAAACCGTCAAACAGGAAACCGTTTTTGCAGTCGTCTTGGGCAATACGCTCTTTAACCATGCCGATAATGATGTCGTCGCGCACCAAACCGCCTTCATCAATGATTTTTTTTGCTTCCAAACCCAACGGAGTGCCTGCTTTGATGGCTGCGCGGAGCATGTCGCCGGTAGAGATTTGAGGAATGCCGAATGCAGCAGTGATGAATTGAGCCTGTGTGCCTTTGCCGGCGCCTGGTGCGCCCAACAATAATACTTTCATGATGAGTCCTTTTGGTTGACGGATTTAATGTTCAGATAATTTTACACGGCTTGTGTTTATCGTTCAAAACTTCAGACGGCCTCTTTCGGGCCGAAATGCTTCCATGCATCGTCGCGCATTCCGATAAACCATGCGTCTTCAGGGAATCGCTCTATCGCGTCTTTCAAAGTGGAAAGCAAGTTTTGCGATAAGGCTTTCGCCAAATATTCTTCCTCATTGGCTTCGGCCGCTTTGTCAGGCTGCTGCGCCAAACCGATTGCACGGGTTTGATGGCCATGAGCCAAATAGTTGAGCGCAATGATTTTTTGTGCCCAAAGCTGAGGAATATCGGGATTGTCTTGCAGCAATACCGACAAAATCGATACGGCAACAGTCAAGCGCCCGCCGTTCATACGCAAGTCCAATGACTGGTTGGGCGGCAAAGTGCTGAGCATTTCTGCCATGCGGAACCAGAACTCGCCGCTGGCCTGCTCCGGCGCTTCTATTTTCAGCATATCATAGTTGAATTCTTGCTCATCTTCTCTTACCAGCTTCGCCACGTCGGCAAGCAATTTTTGTTCTTCACGGCTCAAATGGCGGAAATCATTCATGTCTTTTCCTTTCAGACGGCCTTAAGATTTAAACGCAACACGCACTCTGTCCAAATCTTCCTGCGTATCCACACCGGCAGCAGGCGCTTCTTGGGTGATTTCAACAGCAATCGGATAACCGTGCCACAGGACGCGCAACTGTTCCAGCGATTCGATGGTTTCCAAAGGAGAAACATCCATTTCCGAATAGCGTTGCAGGAAGCCTGCACGATAGGCATAAATGCCGATATGGCGCAAAACGGCTGTTTCAGAAGGTAATTCGCGTTTTTCGGCGCGCATGGCGTCGCGCGGATAAGGAATCGGGGCGCGGCTGAAATAGATGGCGTTGCGGTTTTTATCAAGGATGACTTTGACGACATTGGGATTCATAAACTCGTCAAAATCGTGCAATTCATGAGCGGCGGTTGCCATTTGCACATTATTTTCAACCAAAACTTCAGCCGTACGGTTGATGAGCTCTGGGTCGATTAAAGGCTCATCGCCTTGTACGTTCACGACAATCAGATGTTGCGGCAGTTTCAGCGTATTGGCCGCTTCGGCAAGGCGCGTTGTACCGCTTTCGTGTTGATTGGAAGTCATGACCACTTCGATGCCATGCGCCTGACAGGCCGTCTGAATATCGGGATGGTCGGTGGCAACGACAACACGCGCAGCCTCGCTTTTTGCCGCCTGTTCGGCGACGCGTACAACCATCGGTTTACCGTGAATATCGGCCAAAGCCTTACCCGGCAGACGTGAAGAATCCAACCGCGCCGGAATCAATACGACAAATTCGGTCATGCTTTCAGTTCCTCTTCGCTCAACGCTCGTGCTTCGTTTTCCAACATATAAGGGATGCCGTCACGAATCGGATAAGCCAACTTCGCCTGACGGCTCCACAATTCCTGTTTGTCTTGATGGTATTCGAGTTTGCCTTTGGTCACAGGACAAACAAGGATGTCTAAGAATTTTTTTTCCATGGGGTACTTTCGGGTTTGATAAATTGGAGGTCGTCTGAAATATTTTTCAGACGACTATAATTTATTTCTTATGCTTTTCCCAACCTATTTGGCTTAATTACAGCTTGCATCAGGTTTTTTGCCGCCGCACATGATACCTTGCACCTCTTTCGCAAATTCAGGCATATGACGCTGTGCAGCTTTCTCTGTTAATGCCAATCCAAAAGTCATTAGTTCGTTCATAGCTTGATTGCGCATAAGAGGAGTCTTAACAACAACAGCCTGCCCGACAGGTGAACTATTAAAGGCAATCATGCCGTCAACTTCTTCTTGAGTGTATGTTAATTTGGCATTCTTTAATAAATTATTGCGGATAGTCTGTTTCACTTCGGGCGTCATTAAATCTCTCAAAACATTTTCGCGATAACGATCAATAGCTTTTGCTATTTGCTCTTTTTTCGCTTCCGGTACTTTGGCAAGGGCTTTATCTGCATACGGTTTAAATCCAACATTGAAACCGTCAATCATATTTTTTTCTAATTCCCGGTCAAAATTCTGTGTATCCAACCAACGCTCCAGCGACGCATCACTGGGCGGCGCGGCAAACGCATTGGCACACAAGGCCAGCGTGGCGAAGGGCAATAATAAGGTTTTCAGTTTCATTTTTTTCTCCTTTTCAATAAAAAAATATTTTCAGATAGTCGGAAAATTATTTGGCACAATTCGGCAAATGTTTGTTGCCTTTGCATAAAATACCATGTGTTTGCTCCTCAAAAGCAGGTGTATATTTCCTGCTTGCGTTGATATAGTTGTTGCTCATTGTCTTTTCAACAATCTCATCATTCAATTTGTCGAAACGTTCTATCTTTTCAAATGCAGACTTACCGGCCCCATGCTCAAATACTTTTACTATGCTATCCACGTCTGCTTGGCTCAGCACATTGTCAATATCTCCGCCATGCTGTCTGAGATGATTGATTTTTTTCAAAATACCCTTGCCCCGAGGGGAAGAGAAGAAGCTGTTGAGTACATCGACTTCTTCTTGTGTAAATACTTTCTGTACGGCACGCTTTTCTTCATCCAACCATTGTTTTTTCAACTCAGGGCGGCTCAAATCGTCTTGCATGTTTTTCATATAACGGCTGATGACCGCCTTCATCTGCGCTTTTTGAGCTTTGGGCGTCATCGTTAACAAGCGCTCATTGTCCTCTTTATTTACCATCTCCAAAGAACGTTGTACTTTCTCGCTATAATTACTGCTTATCCCTTGAATCTCCAACCATTTTATTGCAGATTCATCACTTGGTTTAGCAGCTAAGCTTTGAGTGGATGCAAATAAAGCTGCGCAAGCAACCAACAAATATTTTAACTTCATGATTTACTCCTATCGCGTAGTTTGAAGATCATCTTTAAAACATCTGTGAAACATCTATAAGCATTTAGATTGAAACATTCGCGGATACGAACGCCGCCAAGTCCGGCTCAATTATCGCATAAACAGGCAAGACCCACACATGATTCAGGCCCTGATCGTCTGAAAATTTGACCGCATCCTTTTCCGTGATAATCACCACATCTGCGTCCGGCAAATCCGCCGCCGTAATATCTGCATGATCAGGCAAGGCAACGGTTTGTTTTAAAGCAATATTCATGCTTTGCAACGTATTGAAAAAACGCTCCGGCTTGGCAATACCGGCAACGGCGGCGACGGTTTGATTTCCCAAACCCGCCAAATCCAATTTTTCAGACGGCCTGTTCAAACGGTAAATCTGCCCTGTTTCAATATGGCTGGCAAACATATTTTCAGACGGCCTAAATGCCGTATCTGCTTGCCCCCCGCTGACGACAACCGCATCAACGGAAGCCAATCGAGACAAAGGTTCGCGCAAGCTGCCGTTGGGCAGTAAATCCAAATTGGTGCGTCCTGTATCTGCCGCCGGGAAGACGGCAATTTCCATATCGCGTTGCAAGGCATAATGTTGCAAGCCGTCGTCGGCCACAATCAATTCAAGCTCCGGATACGCCGCAAGCAATGCCCTGCCTGCTTCTGCACGGCTGCTGCCTACCGCCGTCGGCGCACTGGTTTGGCGAAACAGCAATAAAGGCTCGTCGCCTGCATCTGCCGCACTGCTGGCTGTATTCAATACATGAACCGCCTTGCTCTTGCGCCCGTAACCTCGGCTGATGATGCCGACCTTAACGCCCTTTTCCTGCAAACCCGACACCAGCGCGGCGACTATCGGCGTTTTCCCTGTCCCACCTGCATGGATATTGCCGACCATCACCACAGGCACTGGCAATTTTTCGCTTTTCAGACGGCCTGAAACAAAATCATCGCGCCGTTTCGCAGCAATTTTGGCAAACAGCTTGGACAATGGTTTTAACAGAAAAGACAAAAACGGATTGGGGGATTGCCAATGGCGTTCGATAATTTGGTGGAGTTTGGGCATACGCACGGCTTTTGAAGCGAAAATCAAACGATAATATAACACAAGCCCGCCCAGACAAGGCTGCCTGAACATGCGGCTTTGATAATATTAAAACAAAGGGCGAAAGTTTCATAAAAACGAATACAACGAATCGCTCTAAAACCCTTATAATTCAACTTTCCCAAATTTTTCCCGTTTCGCAATGTCCGAACTCTTCGCGCCCTCCTCCATTTCCGTATCCGAACTTAACGCCCTCGCCAAAGCCTTGCTGGAAGACCATCTTGCCGGTTTGTGGATTGCGGGCGAAGTGTCCAACCTGATCCGTGCCGCCAGCGGACATTATTATTTCTCGCTCAAAGACAGCCGCGCGCAGGTGCGTTGCGCCATGTTTAAGGGTGCGGCCATGCGCTTGGCGAAGCCTTTGAAAGAAGGCGACCATATCGAAGTATCAGGGAAAATCAGTATTTACGAAGCGCGGGGCGAATTTCAGATTACCGTAAACGAAGTACGGCTCAAAGGCTTGGGGCAGCTTTACGAAGCCTATGAGCGATTGAAGGCGCAGTTACAGGCGGAAGGCGCGTTTGCGGCGGAACGCAAGAAACCTTTACCTGCCCGTCCGCAATGTATCGGCATCGTCACCAGTCTGGCGGCGGCGGCTTTGCGCGATGTTGTGACCACCTTAAACCGCCGCGCGCCCGAAATCCCTGTTATCGTTTATCCGACGCCCGTACAAGGCACAGGCAGCGAGTTGCAAATTGCCCAAGCGATTAAAACCGCTTCGCAACGCGCCGAATGTGACGTGCTGATTGTCTGCCGTGGCGGCGGCAGCATTGAAGACTTGTGGGCGTTTAATGAAGAGCCGGTTGTGCGCGCCATCGAAACCTGCGCGATTCCCGTCGTCAGCGGCGTAGGCCACGAAACCGATTTCACACTCGCCGATTTCGTTGCCGACGTACGCGCACCGACACCGACCGGTGCGGCGGAATTGGTCAGCCCCAACCGCCAAGAATCGCTACATCGTCTAGCCCAAGCGCAAGGCCGTCTGAAAACCGTTTTGGAACAACGCTATTTCGATGCCAGCCAAAAACTTGACTGGCTCGCACGGCAAATCCGTCATCCGCGCCAAAAACTTGACGAGCAACGCGCTTCAATCAACAAACTGGCGCAAACGCTGTCTTATTCGATGACGCAAAACCTCCGCGCCCATACCGCCCGTTTTGAACGCCAAACCCAAACCCTAAAACATTGCCGTCCTGATGTTTCCGTTTACAAAAACAATATCGACCGCTTTCAGACGACCTTGTCGCATTCCTTCCACCAGCGGCTTGCCCACCGCCGTCAAAGCCTGACCGCCCAAGCCGCATTGCTCGAAGCCATATCGCCGCAGCATATTCTGGAGCGCGGCTTTTCGGTCGTCAAAAACACACGCGGACAAGTCATCCGCAATGCCGATATATTGAAACAAGGACAGAAACTGCACATCACTTTTGCCGACGGCGAAACCGACGTACGCGTGACCAAAGAGCAGGCGCAGGGCGAGTTGTTTGACTGACAAAATAAAGGCCGTCTGAAACTTTATGCGATTGAAGTGAAACTATGTCTGCCTGTTAAAAATCCTTAACCTGCCAATGCGGTATAATGCCTTATCTGCACCCGCAGCATATACGGAAACATTATGGACAACTCACAAAATACAGAAAATCCGATTCCTCCACGCAACTCCATCCGCAAAAACAGCATTTACCTGCTGCCCAATTCCTTTACCATCGCCGCACTGTTTTGCGCCTTCTTCGCCATTACCCAGTCCATGCACGGACGTTATGAAACGGCGGCGATTGCAGTTTTCCTTTCCATGCTGCTCGACGGCATGGACGGACGCGTTGCGCGGCTGACCAACAGCCAAAGCGCGTTCGGCGAACAGCTCGACAGCCTTGCCGATATGGTCAGTTTCGGCGTGGCGCCTGCCCTGATTGCCTACAAATGGCAACTTTGGCAGTTTGGCAAAATCGGCTATTCCGTCGCCTTTATCTACTGCGCCTGCGCCGCCCTGCGTTTGGCGCTGTTCAATACGCTTATCGGCAAAGTCGACAAACGCTGGTTTATCGGCGTTCCAAGCCCGACCGCCGCTGCGTTGATTGTCGGCCTGATTTGGGTCAACCACAGCGTCGAACGCTTCCCCAACGTGCATTGGTGGGCATTGGGTATCACCCTGTTTGCCGGTATTTCCATGATTGTGCAGATTCCGTTTTGGAGCTTCAAAGAAATCAACATCCGCCGCCAAGTACCGTTTATGGGCATGGTGTTGGCCGTGTTGGTATTGCTGCTCATCAACTGGAAGCCTTCACTCGTCCTCTTCCTGTTTTTCCTCGGTTACAGCCTGTCCGGTTATGTGATGGCAGTCATCCGTTGGTTTAAAAAACGCCATAAAACACACAAACACGACAAGGCCGTCTGAAATGTGGTCTTGGGACATCATCCTTTCCCTGCTCGCCGTCGGTAGTGCAGCGGGCTTTATTGCCGGACTATTCGGCGTAGGCGGTGGCACGCTGATTGTCCCCGTTGTCTTATGGGCGTTGCAACTGCAAGGCATAGGCGGCCACCCCTATGCCCAGCATCTTGCCATCGGCACTTCCTTTGCCGTCATGGTGTTTACCACCTTCTCCAGCATGTATGCCCAGCATAAAAAACACGCCATCGATTGGGCGACCGTCCGCCGAATGACGCCGGGCATGATACTTGGCGTACTCCTCGGCGCGGTATCGGCAAAATATGTGCCGACGCTGGCTTTGCAGGTTTTCTTTATTGCATTTCTTGCCTTTATCGCACTCAAAACCCTACGCGATTCCAAACCCACACCTTCACGCACCCTGCCCGCCCTCCCCGGCCTGACAGCTGTCGGCACGCTTTTTGGGGCGGCTTCGAGCTGGGTCGGTATCGGCGGCGGTTCGCTATCCGTTCCATTTCTGCTGTATTGCAACTTTCCGGCGCATCGCGCCATCGGCACATCTTCAGGTCTGGCATGGCCGATTGCAATTGCCGGCACTATCGGCTATTTTGCCAACGGTTTGCATATTGCCAACCTGCCTAAAGGCGCGGCAGGCTTTATCTATCTTCCGGCCGTGGCCATATTGAGCGTTGCCACCATCCTCTTTGCTCCGCTCGGCGTAAAAACGGCGCACAAGCTGCCCGCCCGAAAACTCAAAATCGCCTTCGGCATTATGCTGTTGCTGATTGCCGCCAAGATGGCTTGGAATTTAATACATTAATCTTTCTTGTGAAAAAGGCCGTCTGAAAATCTTTCAGACGGCCTTTTTGATTGCAAAGCAACAAATTAAATAAAACCTTTTTACCTTACCCTATTTGCCCCATTGCAAATACGGCCAAGCGCCATATCGCCCATCCTGCCACCAATAATCCAGCGCACAAACGAACCATGCGTTTTTGCAGAAAGGTTTTCAACTGCGCTGCAAATATGCCCATCGCAAGCAGGTTCGGCAAGGTCCCCAATGCAAACGCCAGCATATACAGCCCGCCATGCAAAGCATTGCCGCTGCCCAAGGCATACAAAGACGCGCTGTACACCAAACCGCAAGGCAGCCAGCCCCAAAGCACGCCCACGCCGAAACAGGCAGGCACCGATTTAATCGGCAGCAATTTGTTCAGCAAAGGATTCAGGCGCTTCCATATCGGTTTACCGATGCCTTCGATTTTGGTCGCGGCAGTCGAAATACCGGCAAGATACAGCCCAAGTAAAAGCAGCAAAACATTGGCGGCAATATACAAACCGTTTTGAACCGCGCGCGTATCGTCCAAGGAAATGCCGACCTGCCCGACCAAACCGACCAATAGGCCAATGACGACATAGCTGCTGATGCGCCCCAAGTTCAACAATACAATCAGCCCGATTCGGTTTAAATGTGGCGGCAGTTGCAAAGCGAATGCGCTGCTTAATCCGCCGCACATGCCGACGCAATGCGTTCCGCCAAAAAAGCCGAGTAGAAAAAGAGTAAGAAATGTGATTTCTTGATTCATGGTTTTTAATGATTCAAACGAATGGATGAGGCCGTCTGAAACTTTTCAGACGGCCTTGAGAATGCAGGATAAGCCTTTCCGCCCACCCTCTTCACGCTTTAGAAAAGCAATTAACTGCGTGCGCGTACGTCAAATGCCTGACGCAAACCTTCGCCGATCATGACCAACAAAAGCAGCATTACCGTCAACGTGGCAACGGCAGACAGGCCGATCCACCACGCGTCCAAGTTGTCTTTGCCTTGCGCCAGCAACTCACCCAAACTTGCCTGTGAGGCAGGTACGCCCAAGCCCAAGAAGTCCAAACTGGTCAGGGCAAGTACGGCGCCAGAAATACGGAAAGGCAGGAAGGCCAATACCGGCGTCAAGCTGTTGGGCAGGATATGGCGCCACATGATTTCACGGTTGCCCACACCCATCGCGCGCGCCGCCAAAACATAATCGGCCTGACGGTTTTTCAAAAACTCGGCGCGGACATAGTCGGACAAGCCCATCCAGCCGAAAAGCGACAGCAACACCAGCAAAATCAACAGTCCCGGATTAAAGAACGAAGACAGGATAATCAAGAGGTACAGCTCCGGCATACCGCCCCAAACCTCGATAAAACGCTGCATCAGAAGGTCGGTTTTACCGCCGAAATAACCCTGCACCGCGCCTGCAATCACGCCAATCACGGTAGTCACCACGGTCAACACCAAGGCAAACAACAGCGAATCACGGAAACCGTAAACCAAGCGCGCCAACAGGTCGCGGCCGCGGTCGTCCGTTCCCAAGATATGCCGTTCGGATGGTTTGGCCGGATCGGGTACCGTATCAAAATCGTTCAAGGTATCGGCATCGTAAGGATTGGGCAGGTAAAAGGCAAAATTGCCGTCTGAAGTAATGTTGTGGCGGATAAGCGGATCCAGATAATCCGCCGGCGTATCGAAATCGCCGCCAAATGTGGCTTCGTTGTATTCGTTTACCAAGGGGAAGAAATACTCGCCCTGATAACGTATCCACAAAGGTTTGTCGTTGCTCCACAAAGGTGCAAGCAAAGTGACGACAAACAAAACGGCCAAAATCCGCAAAGCCAACCAACCGCGCTTATGCTGTTTAAAGGCTTGCCAAGTAGGGTTTGAAGTAGATTTTTTCTTTTTCATGGTTTGAAACATTCTTTAATAATGGATTGAAGACATTTTCAGACGGCCTTATTTCTGTCCGCCAAAGTGAATGCGCGGATCGACCCACGAATACGAAATATCTGACACCAATTTAGCCAACAACCCCATCAGTGTGAACACATACAGCGTACCCATTACGACAGGATAATCACGTTTCATCACTGCCTCGTAAGACAGCAAACCCAACCCGTCCAGCGAGAACAACGTTTCAATCAACAGGCTTCCGGTAAAGAATGCGCCGATAAATGCGGCTGGGAAACCGGTAATCAGAGGAATCATGGCATTTCGGAAAATATGTTTCCACAGAATCTGTTTCTCAGGCAAGCCCTTGGCTCGCGCGGTATAAACATATTGACGGCGAATTTCTTCAAGGAATACGTTTTTCGTCAATACGGTCATTACCGCCAAGTTGCCTGCTACCGAAGCGGTAATCGGCAAGGCCATATGCCACAAATAATCTTTGACTTTACCTGCCCAAGAGAGTGTATCGAAATCATCGCCGACCAAGCCGCCCTGTGGGAACCAGGCAAAAAAGCTGCCACCGCCAAACAACACCAGCAACACCAAGCCCAAGACAAACGGCGGTACGGTATAGCCGACCAAAATGATCATACCCGTAACCGTATCAAACCGGCTGCCATCCCTGACCGCCTTGGCAATACCCAACGGAATACATATCAAATAAGTTAGGAAGAATGTCCACAAACCCAAACTCATCGATACCGGCATTTTCTCTTTTACCAACTCAAATACGGTTTGGTGGTGGAAAAAGCTCTCGCCCAAATCAAAACGGGCGAATTTCCATACCATATCGACAAAACGCGTCACAGGCGGCTTGTCGAAACCGTATAAAGCATTCAGAGCAGCCAAATCTTCCGCACTGATGCGGTTGCCGTTTTTAGCCAAAGTTCCAGGCATACTGCGTCCTGCTGTTTCGCCGCCAACTGCGCCCTGCGTCAGCTGCTGAACCATCTGTTCCACCGGACCGCCGGGAACAAACTGAATGACGGCGAAGGTAATCGCCAAAATCCCCAACAACGTGGGAATCAAAAGGAGCAAACGATGAAAGATATAACGCCACATGATAAAGTGTTCCTCTATTTTTTGATTTGAAGGCCGTCTGAAACCACTGACCTCAGACAGCATATAGTAACGGATTAATAAGCGTTTGGCCGATTATTTACTTCTCTAAGGCCTCCTGCAATTTCTTCTCAATTAAATCCGCGTCAAACGATTTGGCAATCAGCTCAAAGCGCGAGTCACGGCGCCACGAAACTTGGTTTGCGCCCCATTGACCGTCCACCCAGTTGAGCCATACCCATGTACCGAGCACTTGGAACACGCCTTTGGCGCGCACGAGGCCGTCTGTAAATTTAGGCAGGTCGTTGAAGAAATCGGTCAGCTTTTCGCCGTCGAAATCACGCCCGGAAGGGAAAGTGAAACCTTGGGACTGGAAGCCCATGGTGTTGTCCGGCAGGGCTTTGAGACGGTAGCGCGATTTTTCGACCACGGGAATATCAAGCCATTGGATGTCGAGTTGCGCATTTTGAACTTCAACCACTTTGGCTTTAGGCGGGAACAGCTTGGCCGCTTTATCGTGAAACTCGGCCAGCTGCTCGGGCGTGCACAAGTCTGTTTTGCTGGCGACCAATACGTCGCAAATGCCAATTTGGTCTTTATACAAGGCTTGTTGAGCGTAATCGGGATTAATGAATTGGCGTGGATCGACAACGGTAAAAACAGCGCCGATTTCCAACATGCTGTCGAGCGGCTTGGCTTTCAATTCGTCGATAACACTGGCGGCGTGCGCCAGGCCGCTGGCTTCAATCATCAAGCGGTCGGGTTGGGCATCGCGCAGCATTTTTTGTACGGTCGTACCCATTTGTGCGCCGGCAGTACAGCACAAACAGCCGCCGGCGATTTCTGCGACGGGAATGCCGTTGTCGCTCAAGACAGCGCCGTCAATGCCGATTTCGCCAAATTCGTTGACGATGATGACCCATTTTTCATTCGGATCTTTTTGCGCCATCAGACTTTTGAGTGCGGTGGTTTTGCCTGTTCCGAGGAAGCCTGAAATCAGGTGGACTTTAGTCTTTTTTACTTCTGACATTTTTTACAAATTCCTGTTAAAACAACATGTTCTTCTTTTAATGAGAAACCGGTTTCGGCCACGCCTGCACGCAATGCCGCCCATTCTTGGCTCAAGGTCTGCTCATCTGCCGTACCGCATTCGGTACAAACCAAAATAAACGCGCTGTGGTGCGCTTCGGCTTCTTCGTGGTCATGGCAATGGTCGTCGCATTCGTGCTGCGCGTGGCTACACAGAATATAGCCGTTGACCGCCGCCACTTTGTGCAAAACGCCCTGCTCCGCCCAAAAATCAAGGGCGCGGTAGGCCGTCGGCGGCGCAACCACGCCCTCGCTTTGCTGCTGCATCTGCGACAGAACGTTGTAGGCTTTAATCACGCCGCTTTGTTTCAAAACAATATCAAGCACTTGCTCGCGCAAAGCGGTTACCTGCACACCATCGCGCTGCGCTTGTTCTAAGATTTTTTGTTTGATTGCGTTCATAACTGAAACAGCCTTTCAGACGGCCTTGTTAATAAAAAATTACATTATAACGTGTTTGTTCAATTTCAGATAACAAAGAGGCCGTCTGAAATGTTCAGACGGCCTGATGCCGATTACTTAAACCAAGATTTAATTTTTCCAAACAAAGACATACTTTGTTTTTCAAACGTTTCTGCCTTCACTGGAGCAGGCGCGTCACGGTAAACTTTCATGCCTGCAAAGGTCTGGGCAACCGGCATGATTTCGATGGAATTGACGTTCATCCGCGCAGGACGTTGATAGAGCCATAAAGCGGTATCGGCAATATCTTGCGGCTGGATAAACTCGACATTCTCATAAACCTCGGCCGCACGCTGATCGTCACCTTTGAAACGGACGTTGGAAAACTCGGTATCCCCGCACAAGCCCGGTTCGATATTGGTAATGCGGATGTTTTTGTCTGCCAATTCGGCGCGCAGGTTCATACTGAATTGGCGCACAAAAGCCTTGGTCGCGCCATAGACATTACTGCCTGAATAAGCATAACTGCCGGCAATCGAACCCAAATTGATGATGTAGCCCTGTTTGCGCGCTACCATTTGCGGCAAAATCTGGCGGGTCAGAAAAGTCAGGCCGATGATATTGGTTTGAATCATGGTTTCCCAATCGCCAAAATCGGCTTTATCAGCTGAATCCAGACCTAAAGCCAAACCGGCATTGTTGATCAGGCAATCAATTTCAGCTAAATACTCGGGCAGACTGTTCAAAGCGTTTTGAATCGACTCCGTACGAGAAACATCCATTTCCAAAGGGTAAAACTGCTCGCCCAATTCCTCTGCCAACTGCTGCAATTTGTCTTCGCGCCTTGCCGCGCCAATGACATGATAGCCTGCCGCAACAAAAGTGCGGCACATTGCCGCGCCGAATCCTGCCGATGCCCCGGTAATCAAAATTGCCATATCGTTTCCTTTCTGTACTCGTTTCAGACTTGGGTTTAAGGTATGATAACGCCTTATCAGACGGCCTAAGCGTTTGGCTGGCTGATTTTAAATTTAACGATAATCATATCATTACAATAGGACACACTCCATATGAAAACCCGTTTTCTCCCTGTTGCTTTGGCAACAGTGGTGCTTACACTTTCCGCCTGCGGCGGCAGCGGCGCGCCTTCCCAGCCTAAAGGCCCGATTTCCGAAGACCGTACGGCCGCGTTCAAATCCATGATGCCCGAGTTTACCCGCATGGGCAAAATGGTCAAAGACGAAGAGCCTTACGACGTAGAAAAATTCAAACAAGCCGCCGTAACCTTCGCCGAAAACAGCAAAAAACCGTTTACCCTGTTTGAATCCGACCCTCAAGGCAACGGCCGCGCCCTGCCTGCCATCTGGACAGACACGGCAACCTTCAAAGCCGAAGAAGAAAAATTCGTTGCTGCGGTTGAAAAACTCAACGCCGCCGCCCAAACCGGCAAATTGGAAGAAATCAAAGCCGCTTACGGCGAAACCGGTGCAACCTGTAAATCCTGCCACGACACATTCCGCGGTCCGGAATAAGGCTTAAAACAATAAAGGCCGTCTGAAATATCATTTTCAGACGGCCTTTTCTTCAACTACCTTCAAACCTTTCTATATCGACTTTATATTTTGCATTTCATGTTTTTTACCGGTTTCATTTGAAACCGACGGCTCAATTCACATAGCGCAATCAAATTTTCTTCTTCCAGCTGTTTAAATTCAATTAAATCTCCCTTCTTCTCAACCACCCAAATTCAAATTCAGACCTGCTTTATCTTTTCAGCCAGATTAATCATATGCGGGTGGATTATCTTCTAAAACAAAATTTTACTTTATTTTTTAATAAATAAAAACCATTATTAAAATATTTGTAAAGTTTAATAATATGTTATAAAGTAGCGGCTTCGTTTCTGAGGTAACTATCATGAATCCGAATTTCAAATTAAATCTACTAACATTATCTTTACTGGCTATAACAAATATCGCACACGCAGAAGAAGAGGTTTCAACTCAAGAGCTTGATGAAATTCAAGTCAAAAGCAAACACATTGCCAAAGAGAAAAAAGTTTTTACCGAAGGCCAAGCCAAAAGTTCGCGTGAACGCGTTTATCAATCCAGCGAAAACATCGATACCATCGTGCGGAGCATGCCCGGCGTTTTCACCCAACAAGACAAGGGATCGGGGGTATTGGCGGTCAATATCCGTGGCGATAGCGGTTTGGGACGTGTCAATACGATGGTTGACGGCGTCACCCAAACCTTCTATTCCACTTCTGCCGATGCCGGACGCAGTGGCAGCTCCTCCCAATTCGGTACGGCACTGGATCCCAATTTTATTGCCGGCGTGGATGTAACCAAAGGCAGTTTCTCGGGTGCCAACGGCATCAATACCTTATCCGGTACAGCCAATTTCCGTACTTTACGAGTAGACGATGTGGTACACGGAAACAATACCTTCGGCCTCTTAACCAAAGGATTGACCGGCACAAACAGCACCAAAAGCAACTTTATGGCAACCGGAGCAGTACAAAAATGGTTTGACAGCGGTGCGCGCCTTGGCGCTTTATATGGCTACAGCCACCGTAATGTCGAGCAAAACTATAAAGTAGGCGGCGGCGGTCAGCGTATCGGCAATTTTGGCGAAGAATATTTGGACCGTAAAAAACAAGAATATTTTGAACGCAACTTATTAAAATTCGACCAAGGGCAAAATCGTTGGGTTCGCGACTTTTCCAAGCGCAATGCGGTCGGTAAAAGCTATTGGGACTACCCTTTCTCCAAAAAATATAACGATCCTGAAGTTTTACAAAGAGATTATGTCGATGACTTGGAAAGAGGCTGGAAAGAGAATTTGGCACCGCAATGGGATCTGACTCCAATCGACCCGACCAGCCTGCAACAACGCTCAAACAGCCATTTGGTCAAAGTGGAATACGAAAACGACAACAACAAGCTCGACCTTCAGCTTCGTACCATGAACAACCGTATCGGCAGCCGCAAAGTAGAAAACCGCAACTACCAAGCCAATTACAACTTAAACATTGGCGATTATGTCGATTTAAACGTGTTGGCCGCCCATAATTTGGGAAAACAAAAATATCCGAAAAACTCACGTTTTTCAGGATGGGGACTGCTTGATTATTTGGAAACCAAAAATACGGCCAATCTTTTGGATATCAACAACAGCTTTTCTTTCAAACTTCCCCAAAAAACAGATTTAAAAACTACTGTCGGTTTCAATTTCTTTAAAAACCAATACAGTAAAAACCGCTTTCCGGAAGAGCTGAGCCTGTTTTACGACGGCCCGGATCAAGATGCCGGCCTGTACAGCTTTTTAGGCCGCTTCAAAGGAGACAAAGGAATATTTCCTCAAAAATCAACCATATTGCAACCTTCAGGCCAGCAAAAATTCAATACGTTCTATTTTGATACTTCCTTGAAAAAAGGCATTTATCAATTGAATTACAGCGCCAATATGGTCAACTACCGCTACAAGGGCGAATATACCGACTACTTCAATACCCAAGAAGACTTTAAAAAAGCATTTGGAGAAGATTCTGAAATTTATAAACAGCATTGCACGCCAAGCTGCGACCTTTACGAACCAGTTTATACCAAATCCGGTAAAAAGCATGCGGTAAACCATTCGGTGGCATTAAACATCAATGTCAACGACTACTTTATGCCGTTTATCAGCTATTCGCGTACGCATAGAATGCCGAATATTCAAGAAATGTATTTTTCACAAATCGGCGACTCGGGCGTTAATACAGCCCTTAAGCCGGAACAGGCCAATACTTACCAAATAGGCTTCAATACCTTCAAAAAAGGGATTTTCAAGCCGGACGATGTATTGGGTTTCAAACTGGTCGCCTACCGCAGCAGAATAAACAACTATATCCACAATGTTTATGGCAAATGGTGGGATTTGGATAAAGCACCCAGCTGGGTAACCAGTACCGGCCTGCAATACTCCATCCAGCATCGAAACTATGCCAAACCTGTCCATAAAAACGGTTTGGAAGTGGAAATGAACTATGATTTCGGCCGCTTTTTTACCACCCTGTCTTACGCCTATCAAAAAACCAACCAGCCGACCAATTATAGCGATGCCAGCGAATCGCCCCGCAACTCTTCTAAAGAAGACCAAATCAAACAAGGCTACGGCTTAAGCAAAATTTCCCGCTTGCCCCGAGATTACGGTCGGTTTGAATTAGGGTCCCGATGGTTGGGCAACAAATTGACCATCGGCGGCATTATGCGCTATTACGGCAAAAGTACACGGGCAACGACTGAGGAGGAATTTGTTGACGGTACAACCGGTGCTAATACCTACTCTTCACATCAAATGGGCAGAAGGGTGATCAAAAAAACAGAAAGCATCAACAGACAGCCGATGATTTTTGATTTCTATGCCAATTATGAACCGAAGAAAAACCTTATCCTTCGTTTCGACATTCAAAATGCGTTCAATAAACGCTATGTCGATCCTTTGGATGCCGCAAACGATGCCGCAACCCAGCGCTATTTCAGCGTATTTGAAAGAAAAGGCGGTTGGGATGATGAAGAGGTCGAATGCGATGCCAACGGTTTATGCAATGGCAAATATGGCGGTACGACACGCTCCGTCTTAAACAACTACGCACGAGGCAGGACTTTGCTGTTTACCATCAGTTATAAGTTCTAAACCTATCTATCAGCGTTCTTAATATTACACTGATTAAAAAGCCGGTAAACGCAATGTTTGCCGGCTTTTTTCAATATATTCTCAAAATTTTTTTCATCTATACACAACAAAAAACCTACCCTTGCGGGCAGGTTTTCAATAATGACGGAGATTACAGGCCGCTCAGACGGGCTGTATCGTGTGCAATCATCAATTCTTCGTTAGTAGGAATCACAACGGCAACAGCTTTGCTGTCGGCAGTGGTAATCACACCAGCATTACCGAAGCGGGCTTTCAGGTTAGCTTCTTGGTCGATGTACAGACCGAGGAAGCCCAAGTAGCCCAATACGCGTTCGCGGATGATGTCGGAGTTTTCACCGATACCGCCGGTGAAGACCAATGCGTCCAAACCGCCTGCCGCTACTGTCATGCTGCCGATGTATTTAGCCAAGCGGTAGATGAACATTTCCAGAGCCAGTTTGGCGCCCGGATGACCTTTGGCAGCTTCTTCTTCAATGGTACGGCAGTCGTTGGACAAACCGGAGATACCGAGCAGGCCGGATTTTTTGTTCAGCATTTCGGTAATTTGGGAAATGGTCATGTTGGCGTTTTCAGCCAAGAAACTGAAAACTGAAGGGTCGATATCGCCGCTGCGTGTACCCATTACCAAACCTTCCAGCGGAGTCAGGCCCATGCTGGTATCTTTACATTCGCCGTTGGCAACTGCCGCAATAGATGCGCCGTTACCCAAGTGGGCAATAACCATGCGCAAATCTTTTTTGTCTTTGCCGAGGAAGCGTGCAGTTTCGTCAGAAACGAAGCGGTAACTGGTACCGTGTGCACCGTAACGGCGCAAGCCGTATTTTTCGTACAATTCATGTGGAACAGCGTATTTGTAAGCATGTTCAGGCATGGTTTGATGGAATGCAGTGTCGAATACGACAACGTTCGGCAGGCCTTTGAAAATGGTTTGTGCAGCGCGCAGGCCCAAAAGGTGTGCCGGGTTGTGCAGAGGAGCAAGTGGAATACATTTTTCGATACCGTCGATAACTTCGTCGGTAACCAAAATGGATTCGCTGTACAATTCGCCGCCGCTTACCACGCGGTGGCCGATCGCACCGATACGGGTGTCGAGGCCGTGGGCTTTGAGCTCGTCCATCAGTGCTTCTACCGCGCCGGTATGGTCTGGCTTGGCGGCCAATTCAACTTTATGTTTTTCGCCGTTGAATTTGAAGGTGATGTAGGCATCAGGCAGATTGAGTTTTTCTGCCAGGCAGCTCAGTAATACTTCGCCGCTGTCGTTATCCAATACGGCACCTTTGAGGGAAGAGCTGCCGCAGTTCAAAACCAAGATTAATTTTTGTGTCATTTTATGCTCCTTGAGGTTTCAGACGGCATTTTTGTCGGGACCTTACTGCTGCTCCGGCTATGTTGCACCCCTTGTGGGACGTAGTGGGTAGCGGTCTGAACAGATTAACAAAGTAAACGCCGTATTCTAACAAAAAATGTAATCGGCTGCTTGACTTAATATTTGATGTAAAATGGACGGAATTTTATTTTAGGCCGTCTGAAAAAATGACGGCGGTTTTGAAGATTTCCCGATATGCATTATTTCAGTATCCACACTCAAGACGGCGAACATGCCGGATTTTTTATTATGTTAGCAGACGATGAATCGCAAAATCCGCCGCAAAGCGGACGCTTTGTAGTCAAACTGCAAAGCGAAGATGCAACCGAAGCAGCGGTATTGTCGCCTTTCGAGCAAACCGATATCCCTCAATACTGGCGCGTGGTTAAAGACCGTATCGAATTGTTTTTTGACGATAAAAATATCGGTGCGTTGCGCAACGAATACCTGACAGTCAGCGGCAAAACCTTTATCCTGAGCGATTTGACCGGAGCGATGTAATGGAAAGTATGTTTATCCTTGTCCCCATCAGCATTATTTTGGCCTTTATCATCGGTTGGTTTTTCTGGTGGTCGGGTAAAAACGGACAGTTTGACGACCTTGAAGGACCTGCGCACCGCATTTTGATGGACGACGACTCCACTGAAAAACTGATCGAAAAAGACGAAGACAAAGAATCCAAATAATGAGCCTTAAAAAAGACAATCTGAATTTCCACACGACCCGCCGTTTTGCGCCGCTCTTTGGGACGCAGTTTTTAGGCGCGTTTAACGATAATGTGTTTAAAACCGCATTATTCGTGATGATCAGTTTTTACGGTTTGGGCAAAAACGACTTTCTGCCGTCCAGCCAAATGCTGAACTTGGGCGCGATGCTGTTTATCCTGCCCTATTTCCTGTTTTCCGCGCTGTCAGGGCAGCTGAGCAACAAATTCGACAAAGCCGTTTTGGCGCGTTGGATCAAGCTGTTGGAAATCATCATCATGGCAGTAGCGGCATATGGCTTCTATATTCAATCCGCGCCTTTGCTTTTAATCTGCCTGTTTTGCATGGGTACGCAATCGACTTTGTTCGGCCCGCTGAAATACGCCATTTTGCCCGATTACCTCAACGACAAAGAGCTGATTATGGGCAACAGTCTGATTGAATCAGGTACGTTTATCGCCATTTTGCTCGGCCAGATTTTGGGCACCGCAGTCGCAGGCGTTCCGCCGTATATTGTTGGCGGTTTGGTGTTATTGGTCGCTATCGGCGGCACGATGACCAGCCTGTTTATGCCGTCTGTACCCGCTAAAATGCCGGACACAAAAATCGAATGGAACATCATCAAAGGCACGAATTCACTGATTCGTGAAGCGGCGGCCGACCGACCCGTATTCACTTCCATCATCGGTATTTCATGGTTTTGGTTTGTCGGCTCGGTTTATACCACCCAACTGCCGACGTTCACGCAAATCCATTTGGGCGGCAACGATAATGTGTTCAACCTGATGTTGGCGCTGTTCTCCATCGGTATCGCCATCGGCTCGGTATTATGCGCCAAACTCAGCCACGAGCGCCTGATTTTGGGCTTGGTTACCATCGGCACTCTGGGGCTAACGGTCTGTGGATTATTGCTGGTGTGGCTGACCCAAGGCCAACGCTTTACCGAATTAAACGGCATTATTTGGTTTTTATCGCAAGCTAAAGCGTATCCGATTATGCTCGTGATGTCGGCCATCGGCTTTTTCGGAGGCTTTTTCTCCGTACCGCTCTACACTTGGTTGCAAACCGCCAGCAGCGAAACCTTCCGCGCCCACGCCGTCGCCGCCAACAACATCATCAACGGCGTATTTATGGTGTCAGCCGCCATTTTGAGCGCAGTTTTGCTGATGTTGTTTGACAGCATCACGCTGCTGTATTTGATTGTTGCCGTGGGTAATCTTCCGTTGATTGTTTACCTCATCAAACGGGAATCGAAATTTATCGGGGATTTGACTGCTTTATTGAAAATCAGCAAATAAGGCCGTCTGAAATGTATCCCCACCATGCACATTTTCACTATTCAATCTCGTGGACAGCTTGTGCATAAATCAGATTACTGTCTGATTTAAAATTAAAAAACACATCTGCCTAAATTTTAAGCACAACTTTACTCCCAAACAAAATGCACATTTTCCCCAAACAAGCGTGTGCAAAGGCTGTGAATAAGTAAGCTTAATAATTGATATTTCAAAGAAAGACGATACTTGATTAATTTTTAGGCAGTTTATTAAAGGCCGTCTGAAACCTTTTTCAGACGGCCTGAGAGTATAATAACCACCTACCTTATAGTTCCCAAACGATATGATTTATCCATGGCATGAAACCCAATGGCAACAGCTCGCCGCCCATTGGCAAAACCGTCCCAACGCCTGGCTGTTTACCGGCAAAGAAAATACCGGCAAAACCGAGTTTGCCCGCTTTGTCGCGCAGGCATTGCTGTGCGAATCGCCCAAGTCCGGTCATGAACCCTGCGGCGAGTGTGCTTCGTGTCATTTATTCAGCCAAAATACCCATCCCGACTTTTATGAACTCACGCCGGAAATTCCCGAAGACGAGGCAACAGGACGCAAACTCCTGCAAATCAAAATCGATGCCGTGCGCGATATTGTGGAAAACATTTACCTGACTGCTGTCCGTGGCGGCCTGCGCGTGGTATTGGTGCATCCGGCAGAAAGCATGAACACACAGGCGGCAAACGGTTTGTTGAAAGCTCTGGAAGAGCCGCCGCAACACGTCGTTTTCCTGCTCGTTACCCATGCACGCGACAAACTCCTGCCCACCATCAAAAGCCGTTGCCGCCAGATGGTGCTGCCCTCGCCTACCCATGAGCAGGCTGCGGCATACCTGCGCCAACAGGGCGTGGAAAATGCCGAAGCCATGTTGGCATTCCACAGCGGCGCACCTTTATTCACGCCGACTCCAGAATTGGACGCATTACGCGAAGAGTTGCTGACGCTGCTGGCTGCCCCGCGCCTGTTGGCCATACTCGACTACGCCGCCGCGTTCGACAAACAAAAACAACCGCTGGCCGTTTTCATCGACTGGCTGCAAAAGTGGCTGATGGATGTCGGCTTGGCACAACAAAACATGGCGCCGCTTTATTATCCGCACCATGCCCAAGCCCTGCTTCAGACAGCCTCTAAAACCGATTCACGCAAGCTGTTTGCCCTATTGGGCCGTCTGAACGCGCTCAACCCTTACGGATATCATACCTTGAGTGTTAAAATGCAGCTTGAGTATCTGCTTATCGAATATTTGGATTTTTGGCAAAACAAACCCTAACAGGTAATCAATGATGAATAAAAAAGACATTCCGGCGAAGATGTTGGCTTTGCAACTCAAAGACCCCAATTTGTTGTACAACTGCTATATGCCGTTTTTAGAACACGGCGGCCTGTTCGTACCGACCGATGACGTATTCTCACTAGGCGAAGACATCCTCTTGGCCGTCGAAATCGCCGACTATCCCAAACGCTTCCTGCCCACCAAAGTCGTTTGGATCAATCCGGCGCGCACTTCAGCCCACCGTCCCAAAGGCGTAGGACTTGCATTCTCCGAACACGAAAGCTGCCTGCAGGCAAAAAACCTGATCGAAGCCGAGCTTGGCCCGCGTCTGCGCAGCGACCGCACTACTTTTACCCTGTAATAAATACCATGTATTTAATCGATTCACATTGCCATCTCAACTTTGACGGCTTAAAAGACCGCCTGCCCGAAGTCTTTGCCAACATGGAAGCGCAAAGCGTCAAACAGGCGCTTGCCATCAGCGTCAGCAAACAAAGTTTTGCCGAAGTCTTCGACATTGCTCAGGCAAACGACCACATCTACTGCACCATCGGCATACATCCCGACAGCCAAGAAGCAGAAGAATTTACCATTGCCGAAATGGTAGAAGCGGCCAAACATCCCAAAATCGTCGGTATCGGCGAAACCGGTTTGGACTATTACTGGTGCAAAGGCGATTTGTCATGGCAACATCAACGCTTTACCGACCATATCCAAGCCGCCAACGAAAGCGGCCTGCCCGTTATCGTCCACACGCGCGATGCGGCCGAAGACACATTGCGGATCTTGAAAGAATGCCATACCAACTCCGGCGTGATTCACTGCTTCTCTGAAGACGTCGCCTTTGCCAAAGCCGCTTTGGATTTGGGGTTATACATTTCCTTCTCCGGCATTGTGACGTTTAAAAACGCACCGCTGATACAGGAAGCCGCCAAATACGTCCCTGCCGATAGAATCTTGGTAGAAACCGATGCGCCCTTCCTCGCACCAGTTCCCAAACGCGGCAAACAAAACGAGCCTTCCTACGTTCGCTATACGGCCGAGTTCTTAGCCAATCTGCGCGGCGAGAGCTTGGAAACATTGGCACAAAACACCAGCGACAATTTCTATCGCCTGTTTAAGAAAGTACCCGATGGCCGTCTGAACAATGGCTAGGTCTCAAAATCTCTAAACATTGGCTCTGCCAACCCGTCATCAGGATTCTGCCTCAAACTCAACGGTAAACTCGAAATGGCTTGAGACAGAAACGCAATCGGCTTGCGCTATCTTCAGAACGGCAAACTTTTGAAGAATGGGAATATTCCCATCAACACAATAAATAAGTTTAAATTCAAAATATTGCTTTCCTAAGCCCAGCAAAGCTCAAGGCCGTCTGAAAGTATTTTCAGACGGCCTCTTGCTTATTTTACCGATAGGATGTAAAACCTATCCTTCGAAATAAACGGCTCATCGAAACCGTACATCAATCGACACAATATGGACACAAACTCCGAAATGCACACCCACTCTAATTTTTACGCCATGCTGACAGCCGCCTGCCAAAAAAACGGTAAAGGCACGGTCATTTTCAGCGACAAAGAAAAAATCAGCTATTCCTCCCTCAAAAACGAAGTAGAAACCGTCGCCGCCTATCTGCAACACGAAGGTGTACAATATGGCGACAAGGTCGCCCTTGTCGTTTCCAACTCTCCCGAATTTATTGCCGCCTATTTCGCCATTACTTCCATCGGCGCAGTAGCCGTCCCACTCAACGTCTTTTTGAAAAGCGAAGAGTTCTCTTACATCCTCAATGACTGCGACGCACGCTTTATGTTCGCCTCCGCGCCGTTGGCTAAAGAACTCAAAAACATCAAAGCCAAAACCAAAGTCCGTAAAATCATCTGGATTGGCGAAACCAAAGCCGCCAGTGGCGAAGACAGCTATTTCGATGCCGCGCGTACATTCCCCGGCAAGCCGAATCTAAGCCGTCAGCCGTCCGTCAACGATTTGGCACACATTATCTACACCTCCGGTACAACCGGCCACCCCAAAGGCGCATTAATCAGTTACAGCAACCTGTTTTCCAACCTTTCGGGCATCGAACAAATTTTCCAAATTTCAAGCAAAGACCGCTTTGTCGTCTTCTTGCCCATGTTCCACAGCTTTACGCTGACCGCCATGGTTTTGCTGCCGATATATCAAGCCTGCTCGATTATTTTGGTTAAATCTGTCTTCCCGTTCTCCAACGTGTTGAAACAGGTTTTGCTCAAACGCGCTACCATTTTCCTCGGCGTACCGGCTATTTACACTGCCATGAGCAAAGCCAAAATTCCTTGGTATTTCAGATGGTTCAACCGCGTCCGTCTGTTTATCAGCGGCGGGGCGCCTTTGGCCGGACAAACCATTGACGACTTCAAAGCCAAATTCCCACGCGCCAAATTGCTGGAAGGCTACGGCTTGAGCGAATGCTCGCCCGTCGTGGCCGTCAATACGCCCGAACGCCAAAAAACCGCCAGCGTCGGCGTCGCCCTGCCCGGCCTGACCGTGAAAGCCGTCGATGACGAATTGGTCGAAGTGCCGCGCGGCGAAGTGGGCGAACTCATCATCAAAGGCGGCTCGGTCATGCAAGGCTACCTCAATATGCCTGACGCCACTGATGAAACCATCGTCAACGGTTGGCTGAAAACCGGCGACTTCGTCACCATAGACGAAGACGGCTTCATCTTCATCGTCGACCGCAAAAAAGACCTGATTATTTCCAAAGGCCAAAACGTCTATCCGCGCGAAATCGAAGAAGCCATTTACAAACTCGATGCCGTGGAAGCCGCCGCTGTCATCGGTGTGAAAGACCAATACGCCGATGAAGAAATCATTGCCTTTATCCAACTCAAAGAAGGCATGAAGCTGGAAGAAGCCGAAGTCCGCAGCCACCTGCGCGGCCTGTTGGCAAACTTTAAAATCCCCAAACAAATCATCTTCCAAGACGAGCTGCCGCGCAATGCCACCGGCAAAGTGTTAAAACGCAAACTCAAAGAACAGTTTCAAGACTAAACCGCTGTTTCAGACGGCCTCTTGATTCATGCAGGCCGTCTGAAAACAACCTGTATTCCACAAACCTTTTCAGACGGCCACGACCATGACGACACCTATACTCGAAATCGAAAACCTAAACGGCTCCTTTCCGAGCAAGCAAGTCCTGCACAATATCAACCTGACCTTGCAACCCGGCCGCAAGCTGGCATTGGTCGGCGAGAGCGGCAGCGGCAAAACCGTATTGTCGCAAGGCATTATGCGCCTCAACCCGATGGTTACCTTTGAAGGCCGTCTGAAATATTGCGGAACCGATCTGCTGACCCAGTCCGAACGCGCCCTGCAAAAGCTGCGCGGCTGCGAAATCGGCATGGTGTTTCAAGAACCCATGACCGCCCTCAACCCCGTTATGCGCGTCGGCGAACAAATCGCCGAAGTCCTGACCCTGCATTTGGGTTTGGATAAAAAACAGGCATGGGCGCGCGCCATCGAACTCCTAGACGAAACCGGCATCCACCAGCCCGAGCAAAAAGCCCAGGCTTATCCGTTCCAACTTTCCGGCGGCCAACGCCAGCGCGCCATGATTGCCATGGCCGTATCCGCCCAGCCCAAGCTCCTGATTGCCGACGAACCGACCACCGCATTAGACGTTGCCGTCCAAGCCCAAATTCTCGACCTGCTCTCGCGCCTGCAGGAAGACCACGGCATGACCATGCTCTACATTACGCACGACTTAAACCTCGTGCGCCGTTTTGCCGACGATGTCGCCGTTATGCGTAACGGCCGCATCCTTGAAACCGGCAAAGCAGCCGAAGTCTTCGCCAATCCGCAACACGAATACACCAAAATGCTGCTCAACGCCGGCACAACGCGCCGCGTCGCCCCCTTGCCTGAAAACCCGGCCACCGTACTCAAGGCCGAACACGTCGCCTTTTCCGTTAAAGAATCGGACGGCTGGTTTAAAAAACGCGACAAAACCATCCTCAACCCCATTTCTTTCGACCTCAAATCCGGCGAAACCTTAGGCATCATCGGCGAAAGCGGCAGCGGCAAAACCACACTGGCCAAAGCCGTTATGCACCTTATCGATTCCGAAGGCAGCCTGATTGTCAACGGCGAGCCATGGAAACGCGAATTGAGACGCGAAATCCAAATGGTGTTCCAAGACCCGTTCGGCGCATTCAATCCGCGCATGAATGTCTTTGATACCGTTTCCGAAGCCTTACGCGTGCACGAACCTGAAATGCCGCGCGAAGAAATGCGCCGCCGCGTCGAAGAAGTCCTCAAACAAGTCGGCCTGCCCGAAGACGCACTCGAACGCTATCCGCACGCATTCTCCGGCGGCCAACGCCAACGCCTCGCCATCGCCCGCGCCATCATTGTCCGCCCGAAAATCCTCGTATTGGACGAACCAACCAGCGCGCTCGATGTCCAATGGCAACAACAAATCCTTGAATTGCTCAGCGGCCTGCAAAAAGAATACGGCCTCGCCTTCATCATCATCAGCCACGACCTCGCCGTCATCCGCGCCATTTCCCACCGCGTAATGGTATTGAAAGACGGTCAAGTCGTTGAAGAGGGCGAATGCGAAAGCGTATTTGCCAATCCAAGCAGCGACTACACGCGCCATTTGATTGCCCACTCCGGCCACATGGTCCAAGAGGCCGTCTGAATCTTTAAGGATTACGATAGGCGCATTTCAAAAAAACTATTACCGAGTGGCGGCACTTGAAATTTTCCCTGTCTGCCACTATCCTGAACAACATATTTATTAATCCCGATTCAAAAGGAAACAAACATGAGCAGCGAATTGATTATCCACGCTAGCGATGCCAGCTTCGAACAAGACGTTTTGAAATCCGATGTACCTGTATTGCTGGACTTTTGGGCACCATGGTGCGGCCCTTGCAAAATGATTGCCCCAATCTTGGACGACATCGCCTCCGAGTTCCAAGGTCGTCTGAAAGTCGTTAAAATCAACATCGACGACAATGAAGCCACTCCTGCCAAATTCGGCGTTCGCGGCATCCCTACCCTGATGGTGTTCAAGAACGGCGAAAACGTTGCCACTAAAGTCGGCGCATTGGCTAAAGGCCAACTGACTGCATTCGTTGAAGCCTCTATCGCTTAAGGCTTTAAGCATATAAAAAGGCCGTCTGAATATTGTTTTCAGACGGCCTTTTTTGTATTCATTAAGCAGCCAATGGTTTCAAAGTCAGGCTGGCATTTTCAGCTTTCACTTTAAACAGCAAATCAATATTCGGATGTTTGCCCGGATTGGCTTCGGCATCGGCAACATGTTCGGCGAACCATGCCAGGCCACGTTCTGCCGCCGCTGCGTCAAGTTTACCGCCAAACTCTTGCGCCAAAGCATGGTAAAGCTTGAGCGAGCCTTGTTTGCCGGGTGCATTGGGAATGTGATGAACCACATTACCCTCTTTGTCGAGAATATCCAAGCCGCTCAAATGATCGATGGCAGGCATGGCGGCAAGATTATCTTGGAAGCTCATGATTGTCCTTTCTGATGTGGGTTTTAAAGCAAACCATATAACAAGGCCGTCTGAAAGTTTAGGTTTGACACTTTTCAGACGGCCTTAAACATTTCAATTAACGTGTACCGAAAATCTTATCGCCGGCATCGCCCAAACCGGGGATGATGTAGCCGTGTTCGTTCAAGTGACTGTCGAGCGCGGCAGTGTAGATGGTTACATCAGGATGCGCCTCGTTGACGGCTTTCACGCCTTCCGGTGCGGCAACCAATACCAATGCTTTGATGTTGCGGCAACCTTTGGCTTTCAAAAGGTCGATAGTGGCAACCATAGAGCCGCCGGTCGCCAACATTGGATCGATAATCAGCGCGGGACGTTCGTCCATGCTGTCGACAAATTTTTCAAAATAAGAAACCGGTTTCAAAGTTTCTTCATCGCGCTGCAAGCCGACAACGCTGATTTTGGCAGTCGGAATCAGGTCGAGTACGCCGTCGAGCATACCCAAACCGGCACGCAAAATCGGGACGACGGTCAGCGTTTTGCCTTTGATGCGGTCGCCTTCGATGGAGCCGCACCAGCCGTCAATAATGTATTTTTCAATTTCAAAGTCACGGCTGGCTTCATATGCCATCAGACGTGCCAACTCGGTGGTAAGCGTGCGGAATTTGTAAGTGCTGCAATCCGCTTCACGCATCAGCGTGAGTTTGTGGCGGACTAAAGGGTGGTTGATAACGGTAACGTTCATGTTGATTTTCCGAATTGCGTTGATGGAGGGGGATTATACTTTTTTTCGCATGGCGCGCAAAGTGCGTATTCATGCGAAAGGCCGTCTGAATCAGGGTTTCAGACGGCCTTTGTCAACAATTTTACATTGCGGGAATATTTAAAATGCTTAAGCTTTCAACAATTCTTGCAGTTCGCCGGCTTCGTACATTTCCATCAAAATGTCAGAGCCGCCGACAAATTCGCCGTTAACGTACAGTTGAGGAATGGTCGGCCAGTCGCTGTATTCTTTAATGCCTTGGCGTACGGCATCGTTTTCCAATACGTTGACGGTTACATAGTCGGTACAACCTGCCGCATTCAGGATTTGTACGGCACGGGAAGAGAAGCCGCATTGCGGGAATTGCTTCGTGCCTTTCATGAACAATACGACGCGGTGTGTGGTAACGACTTCTTTGATTTGATCGTGGATAGAGGACATGGTGTGTTCCTTTTTACTAAATCGGTTGTTCGGGGAAAATCAAATTTCCCGCCATTATACGCAAATTGATGAAGTTGAGGGGCGTTTATCAACGTCGGATCTGACCGTTGCCGTTAATGTAGAACTTGGTCGAAGTCAGCGCTTCCAAACCCATCGGGCCGCGGGCGTGCATCTTTTGGGTGGAAATCCCGATTTCCGCACCCAATCCGAACACAAAGCCGTCGGTAAACCGAGTGGACGCATTGACATAAACCGCCGCCGCATCAATGCTTTCTTGGAAAAACTCGGCATGGGCAATGCTTTGGGTCACAATCGCTTCCGAGTGATGCGTCGTATGGTCGTTAATCCAATCGACGGCTTCTTCCACTGATTTCACTGTTTTGACCGACATAATATAGTCAAGAAACTCGGTACTGTAATCTTCCTCGGTTGCCAAAACAGCATTTTGAAACATACGCAATGCCTCCTGATCGGCTCTAAATTCGACCGGATGCACTTTGGAAACGGCTTCTTCCAATTTGGGCAAAAACGCTTCCGCTATCTTTTCATGAACAACCAAAGACTCCGCGGCATTACACACGCTCGGACGCTGCGTTTTGGCGTTCACGACAATATCGACCGCCATCTCCAAATCGGCGCTGTCATCGACATAAATATGGCAATTGCCGACTCCAGTTTCAATGACGGGAACTTTCGATTTCTCTTTCACCGTCTGAATCAAGCGCGCGCCGCCGCGCGGAATCAGTACATCAATATAATCAACCGCCTGCATCAATTCCTCGGCAGCGGCATGACTGGTATCTTCAACCAGCTGCACCACATCGGCATCCATTCCCGCTTGTACCAAAGTCTGCCTGATGACGGCAATCAATGCGGTATTGGAATAAATGGCATCGCGGCCGCCGCGCAAAATAATGGCATTGCCGGTTTTAAAGGCCAAAGAAAACGCATCGACCGAAACATTCGGGCGGCTTTCAAAAATCATGGCGACCACACCCAAAGGCACGCGTTTTTGAACTATCTTCAAACCGTCCAAATTGGTATAGCCGCGGACAACCTGCCCAATCGGGTCCTGCAAATCGGCAACCTGCCCAACGCCTTCCGCAATGCCTTTGATGCGTTCGTGATTCAAACGCAGCCTGTCAAGCATAATGTCCGAAATGCCGTTTTCTTTTGCAGCGGCCAAATCGCGGGCATTTTCTGCCAAAATCACCTCAGCCTGTTCAACCAACGCCGTTGCGACCTGACGCAGCAGATTGTTTTTTTCTACGCTTCCCAAGCTGATTAACGTTTTGCTGGCTTTTTGGGCATTCTTGCCCAACTGTTCGATATAGCTCATCAAACCTCCCTATTTCTCTTGTGCAAACCACGTTCCGATAGGCGCGCCATCTAAAACCTGAAGAATATCGCGCGGATTGGCGCTGTTCATCAACACCATCTGGCCGTGATGTTCAAACATCATCTGCGCGCTCTTAATCTTACTGAGCATGCCGCCCGTACCAAACTTACTGCCCGAGCCGCCGGCAGAAGCAATAATTTCTTCGGTAATATCGGCCACATGGCTGAGCAGCTTGGCATCGGCGTGAACGGCCGGATTTTTATCAAACAAACCGTCGATATCGGACAACATAATCAGCAAATCGGCTTTAACGATTTTCGCCACGACTGCCGACAAACGGTCGTTATCGCCAAATTTGGTCGCATGATCCATCTCGTCCACGCTGACCGCGTCATTCTCATTGACAATAGGGATGACACCGATGGAAAGCAGGGATTCAAAAGCATTGGTAACGTTTGCCAAACTTTCCGGATATTCGACCACATCGCGCGTCAGCAGGATTTGCGATACCGTCATCCGATAATGGGAAAAAATCTGCGAGTAAAGGCTCATCATGGCCACTTGGCCGACGCTGGAAACAGCCTGCTGCTGCGCCATTTCCGCCGGACGTTTTTCCATGTTAAGGACATTCAGCCCAAAGCCCATCGCGCCGGAAGACACCAGCACAATTTCTTTGCCCTTTCCAACCAAGCTGGAAATGACAAAGGCCAGTTGGTCGATTTTTGCCAAATTGATTTTACCGTTTGGCAACACCAAAGAGCTGGTTCCAATCTTAATGACAATGCGTTTTACTGCTTCAAAATCTCGTTTCATTATTCTCCTCTGCTTTCTATTTTTATGATTGCACGCGGCATTATTTCAGCCAAGCCAATCCACATCATAACTGCGAAGCAATAGAAAATACAGACAAAATTAAAAAGTGCCCCCTTCAAAAGCCATATTTTCAGCTTTTACACGAATCCGTTAACAACAAAACAAAAGGCCGTCTGAAACCCTATTTCAGGTTTCAGACGGCCTTTTACCGATTATTGAAACTCTAGTCTGCAAAGATAAATACAGACCGTTCCCTACAATCGCTTATTGATGGTCGGAAATAATTTTCAGCATTTGCGCCAATACTTTAGGATTGGCCGCAACGATGTCGCCGCTTTCCAACCAGCCTTCATCGCCGGACATATCGGTAACGATACCGCCTGCTTCTTGGACAATCAATGCACCGGCGGCAATATCCCAAGGTTTGAGATTAAACTCAAAGAAACCGTCCAAACGGCCGGCCGCAACGGCACACAAATCCAAAGAAGCCGCGCCTTCACGACGGCCGCCGGCGGTTTTTGCCAAGAAGTCTTTCAAAATCGCCAGATACTTGTCCATCATGCTTTGATCGACAACAGGGAAGCCGGTGCCGATCAGGCAGCGGTTCAATTCGATGCGGTTGGAAACGCGGATGCGGCGGTCGTTGAGCAACGCGCCTTTGCCACGGGAAGCCATATATACGTCGTTGCGCTCAGGTGCGTACACCAAAGCTTCTTGCAACACGCCTTTGTGCAGGAGTGCCATAGAGATAGCGTATTGAGGATGGCCGTGGAGGAAGTTGGTTGTGCCGTCGAGCGGATCGATAATCCATTCGTACTCGGCGGTGGCTTTACCGTGGGAGCTGCCTTCTTCGCAAGTGATTTTGTGATGCGGATAGGCTTCTTTGAGCGCTTCTACCAAAATCATTTCAGAGCTGCGGTCAACATCGGAAACGAAGTCGTTGAATGCTTTACTGTCTACTTTGACGGCATCCAGATTGCCGGCGGCGCGAATCATCATTTGCCCTGCTTTACGGGCGGCTTTGAAAGCGGTATTTAAAAACGGATTCATGGTTTTCTTCCTAATTCAGGTAAAATACGCCCTAATGCGCCGAACAAGGCACACAAGAGGCTGTTAATCGTTTCCGATGCTGTTAAAGAACATTTCAGACGGCATGGAAAAAGGCCGTCTGAAAACAAAAAGATGGCGCATTATACCTGATTCCCGTACAAACAGAAAACAAAACATGACTTCCGAAAAACCCGCCCTGCCCGCTTATCTGGACAACATCCGCATCATCCTCACGCGCACCAGCCATCCTTCCAATATCGGCTCCGCCGCGCGCGCCATGAAAACAATGGGCCTGCACAAACTGACCATCGTCGCCCCTAATCTGATGGCAACGCCGATGACGGAAAATCCGCCCGTGTTCGACCCGGATCATCCGCAATCGTTTAAATTACCGGAGGAAAGTTTCATCCTCGCTTCCGGCGCGGCAGACGTTTTGGAAAATGCCACCATTGCCGCTTCTTTGGACGAAGCCCTTGCCGACACCACCATCGCCTGCGCCCTGACCAGCCGCCGCCGCGAAATTACTGCGCCGCTGCAAACCCCGCGCGAGTTAGTACCCGAATTACTGCAGGCCGCCAACCGCGGCGAGAAAGTGGCGCTGGTCTTCGGCAACGAAACGTTCGGTTTGAGCATCGAAGAAGTCCAAGCCTGCAACCGACTGATGACCATCAACGGCAACCCCGACTATTTCTCGCTCAACCTCGCCCAAGCCGTGCAGGTCGTGTGCTACGAAATCTTCAGCCAAACCGATTCGCCCATGACCCATCTTCAACAGGAAGACCACGCCGCGACCCATGAGCAAATCAAAGGCATGGTCGCCCACATGGAAAGCGTGATGAACGACATCGGCTTTTTCAACCGCCGCAACGGCGAACGCCTGATGCGCCGTATGCAGAGCCTGTTCGGCCGCGCCAATACACAAACCGAAGACATCGACATCCTGCGCGGTTTTTTCAATACCGTCAGCCACCGTATCCATAAAAAAGACTGATTAAGGCCGTCTGAAAACATTTACAGCTTTTCAGACGGCATGACTGATATTCGGATAAGCATGAATTACGCCCTAGACGCATTATGGTGGAAACTCACCAGCCAACCCGTCCGCGACCTAGCCTCGCTGCTGACTGCGCCGCCTTTGTGGCAAAGCGGTTGCGAATTGAGCGTGCGCGAACTATTGGGGGAACACGGTTTCCGTTACCTTTTAGCATTGGACGCCGATCCCGCGCCGTTGACGGATTATCTTGACCAACGCGCCCCGTTCGGCCACCGTCTCGGCATTTATGCCGAAGAGTTGCTGGCATTTTGGTTTGCCAACGCGCTGCACGCCAAACTGCACGCATACAATCTGCCCGTTTTTTCAGACGGCCAAACTTTAGGCGCCGCGGATTTTGTCGTTTCCCTCAACCAACAGCCCTACCATATCGAGCTGGCGTGTAAATACTACGGCGGAGACCAAGTGCAAAACCTGCGCGGTCTCAACCCTAAAGACACGCTGACGGACAAGGCCGCCAAATTGGTGCAGCAATCCCAGCTGCTACATACACTGCAAGGCAAAGCAGCCTTAACCGCACAAGGCCTGCCGGAAAATCCGCTCCCTGCTTCCATCGTGCGCGGCATTGGATTTTTTCCACAAGGTTTCCATGCTTTTGAGCCGCCGCTTAATCCATACGGCTGGCGCGGCATCTATATTCAAGATTGGGCGGAATACGGGTTTGAACGCCAAGAAGCGCGTTATCACTTGCTCGACCGCATGGCCTATCTTGCACCTGCGCGTGTCGCCGAAACCGAAACATTAAACGAAACCGAAATCCGCCGTATCGACCAAGGCTTGATTGCCGTTTTGGAATTACGGCCGGACGGCTTTTGGCACGAAATCGAACGCATCATGAAGGCCGTCTGAAACCATTTACTAACTTTAAGAGAACCCATTACATTATGAACGCCGCACAACTCGACCATACCACCAAAGTTTTGGCTGAAATGCTGACTTTCAAACAGCCTTCCGATGCCGTCCTCTCTGCCTATTTCCGCGAACACAAAAAACTCGGCCGCCAAGACCGCCACGAAATCGCCGAAACTGCCTTTGCCGCGCTGCGCCACTATCAAAAAATCAGTACCGCCCTGCGCCGTCCGCACGCGCAGCCGCGCAAAGCCGCTCTCGCCGCGCTGGTTCTTGGCAGAAGTACCAACATCAGCCAAATCAAAGACCTGCTTGATGAAGAAGAAGAAACAGAGTTTCTCGGCAATTTGAAAGCTCGTAAAACCGAGTTTTCAGACGGCCTGAATACCGCCGCAGAATTGCCGCAATGGCTGGTGGAACAGCTTCAACAGCATTGGAGCGAAGAAGAAATCCTCGCTTTCGGCCGCAGCATCAACCAACCTGCCCCGCTCGACATCCGCGTCAATACCTTGAAAGGCAAACGCGATAAAGTGCTGCCATTGTTGCAAGCCGAAAGTGCCGATGCAGAGGCCACGCCTTATTCGCCCTGGGGCATCCGCCTGAAAAACAAAATCGCGCTTAACAAACACGAACTGTTTTTAGACGGCACGTTGGAAGTCCAAGACGAAGGCAGCCAGCTGCTTGCCTTATTGGTGGGCGCAAAACGCGGCGAAATCATTGTCGATTTCTGTGCCGGTGCCGGCGGTAAAACCTTGGCTGTCGGTGCGCAAATGGCCAACAAAGGCAGAATCTACGCCTTCGACATCGCCGAAAAACGCCTTGCCAACCTCAAACCGCGCATGACCCGCGCCGGACTGACCAACATCCACCCCGAACGCATCAGCAGCGAACACGATACCCGCATCGCCCGACTGACAGGCAAAGCCGACCGTGTGTTGGTCGATGCCCCTTGCTCCGGCTTAGGCACGCTGCGTCGTAATCCCGACCTCAAATACCGCCAATCCGCCGAGACCGTGGCCAACCTTTTGGAACAGCAACACAGCATCCTCGATGCCGCCTCCAAATTGGTCAAACCGCAAGGCCGCTTGGTGTACGCCACCTGCAGCGTGTTGCCGGAAGAAAACGAGCTGCAAGTCGAACGTTTCCTGTCCGAACATCCCGAATTTGAACTCGTCAACTGCGCCGAACTTCTGCAAAGCCTAAAGGTCGATTTGGATACCGGAAAATACCTGCGCCTCAACTCCGGAGAACACCAAACCGACGGCTTCTTTTCCGCTGTATTGCAACGTAAGGATTAAGGTTGAAAAAAGGCCGTCTGAAATCCTTTCAGATGGCCTTTTTGATAGATTTTTTACATTAAAATTATTAGATACGATAGTCGCGCTTTGCAATAATATACTTTGAGGCCTGTATCTCGACCTTTCATCAGAATATTGTGAAAAGCTGGAAAAAATGCTTTATGCTTTGTAAATGTATGTGTTCTCGTTCAAAATTCGCCCGGTCATGCCTCAGGCGATACCCGATACAGACAACGATAATATATAAATCATTTGGTTAAAAATCATGTCGCATATTTATTCTTCACCCACAAAGCCCCGTTTATTGTCATCGGCCGTTGCCGTCGCCTGCTGTCTGCTGCCGTTTCAGACGGCCTCTGCATACAGCCTGCAAGACATCCTAAGGGACGCTTTAATCAGCGACCCGATTGTGCGTGAAGCCAAAGCCACTCAAGAAGCAGCGCAAAGCACGACCAAAGCCACGCGTGCACGCCATTATCCTGTCGTTACCCTGACCGGCACGAAAGTGCTGGCGCAACACAATAAATACAACAGCAACAACATGGATGACGGTATCGGCGTGCGCGGCAGCGTAAACATCTACTCATGGGGTGCAATTGAAGCCGCCGTCCGCCGCGACCGCAGCCGCGAAGAATACTATCAACACAAATACACCGAAAGCCAAGAGCAGCTGGGCAGCGATATCGGCCGCCTCTACCTGAGCGCATTGCGTGCAAAAGAAACCCTGATCCTCAACGAACAGACTTTGGCGCGCCATAACGCCCTCATAAAAACCCTGACCACAATCGTCAAACAGGATGCCGGTCGCAACTTTGAACTGATTGAAGCGCGCGCACGCCAACTACAAGTGGCAAACATCATTGCCCAACAACGCCGCACCATGGATTTGGCGCTGAGCCGCCTGTCCCGCTATACCTCACGCCAGCTGACTGCCAACGATTTGGAAGATCCGTTTAAAAACGACACGGCAAAATCCATCAGCGAACGCTACAACAACCCCAACCGCAACAATAATCCGTCCTATCAGGCACAATTAGCCGAACGCGACAGCGTCCGTGCAGATTTGGATGCGTCCAAAGCCGAACGCCTGCCTGCCCTCAATTTGGAAGGCAGTGCAACGCGCAACACCAGACAGCTTTATTTAAACGTTGCATGGAATGTGCTGGATATTGCCGCACGACACAATGTAGAGCGCAATGCCAAATCATTGATTGCCGCAGAGGCCAAGTCCGAACAAATCCTGCGCGACATGAACGAACGCGTTCAAACGTCGGCCATCGATATGCAGGAAAGTGAACAGCGCACCGCATTAACAGCTCAACATATTCTTGCTCAAAAAGATGTTATCAAAGCCTATGAAATGCAATTTAGAGTTGCAAGACGTACGCTGACCGACGTTTTGAGCGCATACAGCGAGTTATCCTCCATCGAACAGGATTACGTTGCCGCCCGCAACGATTTCCGCGATGCAGCGCTCGACTATTTAAATACCCAGGCCAAGATCTCCGCTTGGGTCGGTTTGGCACAAAAATAAAGCCATATCCGCCGGTTAAACCAAAAACATTACGCGAAAAAATATGAAAGCCATCATTGAACACATCGTTTTAGTGACCCGCCTTTTGGGTGCGCCCGTATCCGAAGCCGCTTTGTCCGCCGAAGTCGTGCGCGACAAAAAGCTCAAGGTCAACTATCACTCACTGGTCGAAGTCCTGCGCAGCCACGGCTTTGAAAACACCTTATCCAAGCGCAATCTGGAAGACATCCCCTCGCTCGCCGTGCCGGTCATGATTATCCTGCACAACGAAGAGGCAGCGGTCATCACCCAAATCGAAGGCTCCGGCCAAGAGCGCAAATACCATATCCGCCAAGTAGACGGTTTGGAACAGGAACTCAGCCACGAGCAGCTTTCCGGCCTGTATTTGGGCTACTGCTGGTTTATCAAACCCAAAATGGCGACCGATATGCGCTCGGAGCTGCCTGAATACCATCTGCCCAAAGCATGGTTTTGGAAAGTCATTTGGCGTTTCCGCAGCTACTACTACCAAGTCATTTTGGCCACCATCATTATCAACTTCCTTGCGCTCGTCAGCTCCCTGTATGTGATGAACGTGTACGACCGCGTGATTCCCAATCAGGCCTATGAAACCTTGTGGGTATTGAGCATCGGCGTGGTCTTGGCGATTTTGTTTGAATTTGCCGCCAAGATGATTCGTGGTCATTTGACCGATATTGCCGGCAAAAAAGCCGACTTGATCATCAGCTCCGCCCTGTTCCGCCGCGTGATGGCATTACGTCTGGCAGACCGTCCAGCTTCTTCCGGTTCATACGCCAGCAACCTGCGCGAATTTGAAGCCGTGCGAGAGTTCATGACCAGTGCCAGCTTGTTGACTATTGTCGACTTGCCTTTCCTGTTGCTGTTTATCTTCGTAATTTCCATGGTCGGCGGCAAACTGGCACTCGTTCCCCTAACCATCATTCCGATTGTCGTGATTGTCGGTTTTGTCGTACAACGCCCGCTCTCTCGCCACATCAACGAATCGATGAAAGAAGGTTCGCAACGCTCCGGCCTTGCCGTTGAAGCCATCGAAGGCATCGAAACCCTGAAAACCAACAACGCCACATCTTGGGCGCAACAACGTTGGGACGAATACACCGCCAAAACTTCCGCTTCTTCCATCAAAGTCAAAGACACCAGCAACTTCATGGTCAACTTCGCCGTTGCCATGCAGCAGCTCAATACCGTCTTCTTGGTCGTCGTCGGTACCTATTTGATTCATGCCGACAACCATGCGGAACGTATCACCATGGGTGCATTGATTGCCTCTGTGATTCTGTCCGGCCGCGCCTTGGCGCCGTTGGCACAAATCGCTGGTTTGGCCACCCGCTTCCAACAGGCCAAACTTGCCCTCAAAGGTGTAAACGACATCGTTACCCGCCCTATCGAGCGCAATCCGGAACGCAAATACATTACTTTGGACAACGTACAAGGCAACATTACCTTTGAAAATGTATCGTTCAAATATCAAGCCGACAACAACAGCGCCGTCGAAGATTTGCGCCTGACCATCAAACCGGGTGAAAAAGTCGGTATTTTGGGCCGTATCGGCAGCGGTAAAAGCACCATGCTCAAACTGGCCAGCGGTCTGTACGACACTGAAAAAGGCAACGTTACCCTTGACGGCGTCGATATGCGCCAGCTTGACCCCAACTTCCTGCGCGATCAAGTCCTGCTGTTGAGCCAATCGCCACGCCTGTTCCTCGGCACATTGCGTGAAAATATGGACTTGGCGCGTACCGGCAGCTACTCTACCGACCAAGACTTACTGACTGCGCTCAACCGCTTCGGCCTCGACAAAATCATCCGCAACCATCCACGTGGTTTGGATATGCCTCTGGGTGAAGACGGCTTAGGCTTGTCCGGCGGTCAAAAACAAATCATCGCCCTGGCACGCATGACCTTGCGCAACCCGAAAGTCGTCTTGCTGGACGAGCCGACCACCAGCCTGGACCAGGCTACCGAACGCATGGCGCTCAATGCTATTGCCCAATGGGGTCGCAACCGCACCATGCTTTTGGTGACCCACCGTCCGCAAGTGCTGCAAATCGTCAACCGCATCATTGTGATGGATAATGGTAAAGTCGTGATGGACGGCCCGCGTGACCTCGTATTGCAAAAACTCATGCAAAACGAACAGGCCAAAGCAGCCAACGCCAAACAACAGCAACAAGCTGCTGCTGCCTCTCAATCAGCAGCACGATAAAGCAAAAGGCCGTCTGAAACCTACTTGCCCTTTCAAACAGCCTGCCCTAATGGTTAAAATCCACCAAACACAATAAAGACACACGATTATGAGCCGCGAAAACAACGTCAAATCCAAAGATCTCGACCTTATCAACGACCTCAACGCCGCCCTGCAAAAAGAAAAACACAGTGGCCAGTTTATTGTCATCATCCTGTTTTTTATTCTGATGATTGTCTTCGTTATTTGGGCTTACAACAGCCCTGTCGAAGAAGTTACCCGTGGCAACGGCAATATCATTCCCAGCAGCCGTGAGCAAGTAATCCAAAGCCTGGATCCCGGCATCGTAACCGAAATCATGGTTAAAGAAGGAGATATGGTCGAGAAAGATCAGATTCTGATGAAACTCGACGACACACGCAGCTCCGCCGTTTTGCGCGAAAGCGAAGCCAAAGTCGCAAACCTCGAAGCCACTATTGCCCGCCTTAAAGCTGAAGCCTACGGAACCAAGCTCTCCTTCCCTGACAGCGTGGGTCCCGAGCTTCGCCGTCGCGAAATCGCCGCCTACAAAGCACGCCGCCAAGTCATGGTGGATGCCATCAACGGCCTATCCCAAAGCAAGGCCGCACTTGATCGAGAGATTGCCATTACTGCTCCTCTTGTTTCCGAAGGTTATGTTTCCGAAGTCGAACTTTTAAGAATGCGCCGCGATTCCGCAGACTTGGCCACCCAAATCTCTGAACGCCGCAACCGCTACAAAGCCGATGCCAACAACGAACTCTTGCAAGCCGAATCCGAACTGGCGCAATCCAAAGAAAACGTTGCCATGCGTGCCGACCCGGTTGAACGCTCGCAAATCCGCGCCCCTATGCGCGGCATCGTCAAAGGCATAAAAGTCACCACCATCGGCGGCGTTGTGAACGCAGGCGAAGACATCATGCAAATCGTCCCGGTTGATGACAAACTGCTGGTCGAAGCCTATATCCGTCCGCAAGACATCGCCTTTATCCGCGCAGGCCAACCTGCATTGGTTAAAGTCAGCGCATACGACTACTCCATCTACGGCGGTTTAGAAGGCAAAGTTACCCTCGTCGGCGCCGATACCGTCAGCAACTCTATGCAAAACCGTGCCAACGACTTAAAACTTGACCCGAACCAAGTTTATTACCGCGTTCTCGTCCAAACCGAAAACAACTCCCTGAAAGACAAAAACGGCAAACCGATGCCGATTATTCCGGGTATGGTTGCAACGGTAGACATCAAAACCGGTGAAAAAACCATCTTCCAATACCTGATCAAACCGATTACGCGTATGAAACAAGCGTTGAGCGAACGCTAATCGATAAACTGATAAAAGGCCGTCTGAAAGTTTTCAGACGGCCTTTGGTTTATGTTTTCACTATGCCTGTTTATCCGACAGGCAAATTACTTCTCCTTAAACGTCGCTCCGACAAACGTCCTTTTCGGATTGCCGCGCTCAACTTGATAGAGTTGCGTGTGCTGCTCCTGCGCAAAATTTCCTGCCTGTCCGGCATGATGCTCTGCCAGCTTTTGCGCCAATAACATTACCGCCAATTTTTTATTGGCATGCTGGCTGCGTTCGCTCTCGACCCACACGGAAATGCCGCTTTCTTTATGGGTAGCGCGGACGGCGCTTTCGATTTTATTGACGTGTTGCCCGCCTTTACCGCCCGAACGGCAGGTTTGAAACTCGATTCCGTTTTCAGACGGCATTTCATACGTCTGCGGCATATCGGGCAAACGAAAAACGCCTATATACCAATTTTTGCGCGGATGTTTCGGGCGGACGGGGCTGGGGCATATCCATTGGAGCGTCCCCTGCCAAGTTTGCGCCAAACTTTCGGCTTTTTGCCCTGCCAATTTGAGCGTCGCCGACAAAATGCCGTACTTATCGGCGGTTTCGTTAACGAGTTCGGCATCAATGCCTTTTGATTGGGCTTCGGCAAGCAGCTTGCCCAAGACGAAACGGGCAAATATTCGGCACTCTGCCGGCCCTTGCGCGGTGGAAATTTGCAGATGAACCGCTGGTGTATTCTGTTTCATCTTTACGCTCCACACTCGCCGCCGGTTTTATAAGTCAAAACAGGTTTAAACCGCGCGACCAATTCAATCAAACCTGCGTTTTTCATGGCGGCAATAACGCTGTCGATGCTTTTATAAGCCTGCGGCGCTTCTTCAAAAATCAAGGCCTTATCCTGACAAACGACTACGCTGCCGAATTCGGTCTGGCGCAGGCTGTCGGCAGTGTATTTGTGCGACAACCTGCCTTTGCATTCGCCGCGCTGCCATTTCCGACCTGCGCCGTGAGCCAAGGTATTCAACGAAATTTGACAATCTTCGGCAGGTTGGACCAGATAGCTGTAATCGCCGCGCGAGCCGGGTATCATGACCAAGCCTTTATCGGTGGGCGTTGCGCCTTTTCGGTGCAGCCAACCGATTGTGCCGTCAATCTCGGTTTGTTCCAAAAAATTATGGTGGACATCGAGCAGGCATGTTCCTTCTGCGCGCCAACGGTCAAGCATTCTGGCCACAATCAAACGGCGGTTAAGGCTGGCAAATTCAAGGGCTGTTTGGTGTTCGGCAAGATAGGCCGCCGCCGCTTCGCCCTCTTCCGCCAAACCTTGATGCCCGAAGGCGGCAATATGGTATTGCAAAATCTGCTGGCCCAATCCGCGCGAACCGCTATGCACCAACAGTTGCAGATGGTTTTCATCAAAATCGGGCGGAAGCAAATCGGTGCGATAAACGGTGTCAACGGTTTGCAACTCGGCAAAATGGTTGCCGCCGCCAATCGTACCTACAGCAAGGCCGTCTGAAAATTGGTGCATATCGACAGCGTCACCTAATAAATCGACCTGTTCGTCTTTATCTAGCGGCGTATCGATATTGCCAAGCTGTTTGGCGAGTTTGGCAGGTTTGAGTTTGGCCGCGCGTAAATCGGTCTGCCAAAACGCCATGCCGCAACCGATGTCGTTTCCAATCAGGGCAGGATAAAAATGACGGTCGCTGAAAAATGCCGCGTCAACCGGATAACCGCGCCCAGCGTGTAAATCCGGCATTCCGGCAACGCGCAACATATGCGGTAATCGGGCGGTGGTTTCGAGCTGTGCGACAGCGTTGCCTTCAATCCATGTATTTGAATCGGCAATAATTTGAATATGATGGGGATAATTGCCCATGTGTTTATGCTTTCTTTAAAACGGATAGAAATCGTCAGCAGATGACAATAAATAGCCACCGTCTGAGAAATGTTCAGACGGCCTGGTTTCTAGCCGATAATCGTAAGGAAAGCAGCCCGAAACGGGCGACATGGAATGCGAAAAGCGTTATCCGAAAGTCAGACCGACGCTTGAGCTGCAAAGAATGTGATTGAGCGGATTGAAATATTGCGTGTCATGGCTTGCTCCTTTCTTTGCATGAAAATATTAAAAACGTTCGGATTATAGAGGGTTTATTTCCAATTATGCAAACTTACTGACATCAATCTGCCAATAATGTTGCATAAATAGCAAATATTGAGAACATAATTTAGGCCGTCTGAAAACTTTTCAGACGGCCTTTGATACCCAATAATCCTTACAAAACAACGGTCGGATAAGAGCCGACAACTTTCACGAAGGAAGCGCGTTCGCCCAAAAGCTGCAAGGCTTTTTGGACATTTTCATCGCTTTGATGGCCTTCGATGTCGATGAAGAACAGGTATTCCCACAAAACCGATTTGCTTGGGCGGCTTTCAAATTTGGTCATGGAAATGCCTAACTCGGTGAAAGGTTGCAGCAAAGCAGTAACGGCACCGGCACGGTTGGGCGCGGAGACGACCAAAGAAGTTTTGTCGTTGCCGCTGCGGCCTGTGTCTTGATGGCCCATCACCAAGAAGCGCGTGGTGTTGTTCGGCTCGTCTTCGATACACTCAGCGGCAAAGCTCAACTGATAAATTTCCGCCGCGATACGTCCGGCAATGGCGGCCACATTCGGGCTGTCAGATTCGGTAACCAAACGCGCCGCTTCGGCATTGCTGGCTACGGCGATACGCTCGGCATTGGGCAGGTTGCGGCCGAGCCAGTCGTTGCATTGCGCCAAGGCTTGGGCATGGGCAAAAACTTTGGTAATGCCGCCGATTTCGTGGTTGTCTTTACGCAGCAGGTTGTGATGAATGCGGACAACCACTTCGCCGCAGGCTTTCAACGCGGTTACAGCCAGCAAGTCCAAAGTACGGCCCACCGAGCCTTCGGTCGAGTTTTCCACCGGCGCCACCAAATAATCGGCTTGGCGCGTTTCGACTTGTTTGAAGCAGTTGTCGATGGTGGTACACGCCATGGTGTGTGCGGCGTGGCCGAAATGTTTGATGGCGGCTTGCTGGGTAAATGTCCCCTTCGGGCCCAAATAGGCAATCGTCAGCGGACGCTCTACCGCCAAACATTCGCTCATAATCTCGCGAAACAGCCGGGTAACCGATTCATCCGGCAAGGGGCCGCGGTTCAAATCCTGAATCCGGCGTAAAACGGCCACTTCCCGTTCAGGACGGTACACCGCGCCTGTCCCTTTCAATTCGCCGATAGCATGCGCATGACCGGCGCGCTCGTTGAGCAAACGGAGGATTTCCGCATCAATGCTGTCGATGGCATTGCGGTGCGGCAATAATTGTTCGTCTATGGATAAAGGCATAAGCTGTCTCGCAATTTTGTGAGGGATATTTTCATTTTAACATTAAAGGCCGTCTGAATTCCGTTTTCAGACGGCCTCAACACTATCTTTATCTAACTTTATCGTCTATCAGGTTTGCAAACGCCGCCAATTCCATCATAATTAAGCCTTTTGAACGACAAGGCCTATTCCATGCACTCAAACGGACTGTACACCCGTTTTCTGCCCGATGAAGAAGCAACCCTGCAACTGGGTGAAGAATGGAGCAAGCAGCTTTCCGCTCCGCTGACCATCTATCTTGAAGGCGGGCTGGGTGCAGGCAAAACCACGCTGACACGCGGGATTTTGCGCGGACTGGGACATACGGGCGCAGTCAAAAGCCCGACTTACACCATTGTCGAATCTTATCCGCTGGATGCATTCACCCTCCACCATTTCGACCTCTACCGCTTTACCATGCCCGAGGAATGGGAAGATGCCGGTTTGGACGAATTGTTTGCGCCCGACAGCATCTGCCTCATCGAATGGCCGCAGCAAGGTGGGGAATTCACGCCTCCGGCAGACATTACCATTACATTGACGTACACCGATAAGGGCAGAACCTGCACCTTTTCCGCCCACACAAACCAAGGCCGAAAAAGTTTAGAATCATGGTCAAATTAACTAGAAGACACATTCTCCGTCAAGGCACAGGACTATTTCTCACCCTCACGCCCGTTGGTGCCGCATTGGCCAAACCGGCCTCTCCTGCGCAATTCCTTGCCGTCCGCATTTGGCCGGCGAACGCCTACACACGCGTTACCCTTGAGAGCAACCATTCGATGAAATACCAACATTTTATGTTGGACAACCCCAGCCGGTTGGTTGTAGATATTCAAGGAGCGGAAATCAACAGCGTCCTGCAAGGCATTTCCAGCAAAGTGCTGTCTAACGACCCTTTTATCCGCAGCATTCGTGCTGGTCAAAATACGCCCAATACCGTGCGTATCGTCATCGACCTCAAACAAAGCTCCCATCCGCAAGTCTTTGCGCTCGCCCCCGTCGGCAACTTCAGAAACCGCTTGGTTATCGACCTCTATCCGCACGGCGCAGATGCCAACGACCCGATGATGGCCTTGCTCAACGGCAATGTCCCCAAACAACGTCCGAATACCAATATCGCATACGACACCCCTGCCCCTAAAAACAATCGCGGCAGCGGCGGCAACCGCCGTCCCGTGATTATGATTGACCCCGGTCACGGTGGCGAAGACCCCGGCGCAATCGGCCCGAGCGGCCTCAAAGAAAAAAACGTTGTACTCTCCATTGCACGCGAAACCAAAAAACGCCTCGAAGCCTTGGGTTACAACGTATTCATGACGCGCAACGAAGACATCTTTATCCCATTGGGCGTACGCGTTGCCAAAGGCCGTGCACGCAATGCCGACGTATTCGTGTCCATCCACGCCGATGCCTTTACCAGCCCGTCCGCTCGCGGTACCGGCGTATATATGCTCAATACCAAAGGAGCGACCAGCTCGGCGGCAAAATTCCTTGCCCAAACCCAAAACAACGCCGACGCCATCGGCGGCGTACAAACCAGCGGCAACCCCAATGTCGACAACACGATTTTGGACATGACCCAAACCGCGACCCTGCGTGACAGCCGCAAACTCGGCCATTCCGTCTTGACCGAATTGGGCAAACTCAACCAATTACACAAAGGCCGCGTTGACGAAGCCAACTTCGCTGTCCTCCGCGCGCCGGATGTTCCGTCCATTTTGGTGGAAACCGCCTTCCTCTCCAACCCTACCGAAGAGCGGCTACTCGGCAGCGAATCCTTCCGCCAACAATGCGCCCAAGCCATTGCCACCGGTATTCAAAAATACATCAATACCGCCGTTTTACGACGCGGATAATGGCTTGATGAAACAAAGGCCGTCTGAAAATTTTTCAGACGGCCTTATCTTTTCAAGCAATCTATTTAACCGCACTTCCCTACCGCAGCCGGATAGACGGACACCTTCGTCTGCGTCAATGCAAATAAGTTTTCCAACTGGATTTGCGCCTGACGGTTGGCATGCTCCAAAATCTCAGCCTTACACGCGCTTTGCAATACCTGCCTTTTCGCTTCTTCCTGCACCGTCTTAAATACCGACTTATCCATAGGCAGCAAATTAAACGAGCCGGTCTGAATATCGTACACTTCGATATTTTCCAAATCCACGCTCAAAATTTCCACCGCCGGCAGGCTGATTAAGACCTTGTCGTCCACAATATTGACATTGTCCGCGCCTAACTTGTCCAAATCCAAACCGGCCAACACCTTACCGCGCACAATAAAAATACCGCTTTGAGAATCCTGCCAAAGCCTGCGCCAATCCCCTTTTTTCTCCGTACGGATAATCGTATCGATATAAAATGCCGTACTTTCCAAGCGGTTCATCTGCTTAATCTGCATCAAAACCCCCTCACGGGACAAAACCTGATGTTCTTCGTTCTGACCATGCAGGGCATAAAACCAGCCGCCTGCAGCCGTCAGCGCACACAACACCAGCACGACCAATCCGCGCCCAAGCATTTTCATTTCAAACATCCCCCGTTAAAATAATCATCAAAACATTCCCCATATTCTCCCAAAACCGTCAATTTCAAGCCATACCCAGGCCGTCTGAAATATTAAAACTTATTACTAAAAAGTAATAAAAAAACTCAATAAACAAAGTTTGCCTTTTGGTAAAGACAAGACTACAATCCATTACACACAATTCAATTCCATCTCATCATGAACACCACCGACCTGCGCCGCCACAACCTGCGGCAATGGATAACACAACACCACAACGGCCAGCAGACCAAGTTTGCACAAGCCATCGCCATCAACCAAGGCGAGCTGTCCGCCCTGTTGAAAAACAAATCTTTCGGCGAGAAAAAAGCCCGAAAAATCGAGCAGGCAGCCAATATGCCTGACATGTGGCTGGATCAAGACCACCAAGACCGCCACGCCCCCACCATCAGCCAAGAAAGAAATACCATGTCCCACATCTCCACCATCCCAGAAATCCTAGCAGACATCAAAGCCGGCAAAATGGTCATCATCACCGATGCCGAAGACCGCGAAAACGAAGGCGACTTGCTGATGGCCGCCCAATTCGTTACCCCCGAAGCCATCAACTTCATGATTAAACACGCACGCGGCCTGGTCTGCCTGCCGATGGACGGCGAAATGGTCGAAAAACTCGGCCTGCCCATGATGACCCAGAAAAACGGCGCGCAATACGGTACCAACTTTACCGTCTCCATCGAAGCCGCCCACGGCATTACCACCGGCATCTCCGCCGCCGATCGCGCCCTGACCATTCAAACCGCCGTTTCCCCATCCGCCAAACCAGAAGACATCGTCCAACCCGGCCACATCTTCCCATTGCGTGCCCAAAAAGGCGGCGTACTCGTCCGCGCAGGACACACAGAAGCCGGCGTTGATCTGGCACAAATGAACGGCCTGATTCCCGCCGCCGTCATCTGCGAAATCATCAACGACGACGGCACCATGGCGCGCATGCCCGAACTGATGAAATTCGCCGAAGAACACAACCTCAAAATCGGCACCATTACCGACCTCATCGAATACCGCAGCCGCACCGAAAGCCTGCTCGAAGACATGGGCAACGCACCCGTACAAACCCCGTGGGGCGAGTTCCAACAACACGTTTACGTCGACAAACTCTCAGGCGAAACCCACCTCGCCCTCGTCAAAGGTACACCAACCGCCGACGAAGAAACCCTCGTCCGCGTCCACGAACCCTTCAGCGTCATGGACTTCATCCAAGCCAACCCGCGCCATTCCTGGTCATTGCCCAAAGCCCTTGAGCGCATCCAACAAGCCGAAAGCGGCGTAGTCATCCTCCTGCACCGTACCGAAGACGGCGCCACCCTGCTCGACCGCACCCTGCCCAAAGGCGCAAACCAAGCCTACAAATGGGACAGCAAAAGCTACGGCATAGGCGCACAAATTCTCGCTGGCCTCAACGTCAAAAAACTGCGCGTCCTCGGCCAGCCTTCATCCTTCACCGGCCTCACCGGCTTCGGCCTCGAAGTCGTCGGTTTTGAAGAAGCTGAGAAATAATCTTGCTTGATTGATTCTCAAAGCAAATGAAATAAAAGGCCGTCTGAAAATTTTCAGACGGCCTTTTCATCTCTCTATTTATCTGAATATTATCCAAATAAAATTATGATAAAAACGACTATTTATTAAATTATTTCAATAATGATAAGAATAATCAATTATGATATAAATATTAATAATATTTAAAAATTTTATATTTTTTATATAAAAGAGTATTTTAACCTATTATATTAAGTTCTTAACAAAGAGAAACTATGTCTGCTTTTACTCCCAAACCCAAAATAATCATTCTCAGCCTTGCCAGCGCGTTCAGTACATTAACCGTTGCCAATACCATCGAAACCTCAGCTCGACCAGAACAATACCAGGAATTGGATACCGTTGTTGTCAGTGGCAAACGTACCAACGACCAAAAAGGCGCGGACGACGTGTATTACAAAAACGTCTCCAACGCCTATGTCGGCAAAGAATACCTCGAACGCTACCGCGTCCAATCCGCCGGCGACGTGCTCAAAGGCCTAAACGGCGTGTACAACATGAACACCCGCACCGCCGGCGGCGCGATTACGCCCAACATACGCGGCATCACCGGCAAAGGCCGTATCCCCGTAACGCTGGACGGTACGGAGCAGACGGTCGATGTCTGGCTCAACAACTACGGCGTGGGCGACCGCAACTACCTCGACCCCGCCCTGTTCCGCAGCATCGCGGTGGAAAAAAGCCCGGCCCTCACGCGCGGCGTGAAATCGGGCGTCGGCGGCGCGATGTCTATCCGCACCATCGAACCTTCCGACATCATCCCCGAAGGGAGAAACTGGGGAATCGAAGTCAAAACCGAGTTTTCCGGCAACACCGTAGCGCAGAAAAACGACTTGCGCCCATTCTTAGGCCGCGACTACCGCACCCTCTCTCCCATAGGCGCGACGGCGGACGGCACACCGGGTATGGCGGACGTGCTGACCGGCTATACCGGCAAACCCTCCCCCACCGCCCTGTTGTTGGACGAAGGCATAGCCGACACGAAATTCTCGGGCGGCAAAAGCCACACCAACTTCAAAGACGACAGGCAGCTGATGCTGTCCGCCGCCTTTAAAACCGACATTACAGACGGCCTTGCCGCATACAGCCACCGTCAAAAGGGCAACTACTACGCGGGCAAACGCGGTTATCAGAGCTACCTCAACAACCCCATTTACGGTGCGGATGCCTGTTACGACCAGTATCCCGACAAATCGCAACGGGAAAAAGACATACTCTGCAAATCTTCCGCCAGCCTGGTGCCGAATATGGCCGTCCTGTTCAGGCCGGGCGAAGAAATCATGAACAGCCACACCGACACCAAAACCCTGCTGCTGAAAAACAACTGGTATCTGCCGGGCAATCAGAAAATCAGCCTGCAATATATGGACAACAAAATCGGCTTCGGTGAAATCAACCCCCTGATAACGGCATGGATACTCGGTTTCAGCGAACAATCCCTAAATGACCCCGCGCAGCAGGCACCAGGGATAGGGACGAAAATCGACAGTAAAACCTACAAAATCGGCTACGAATGGAAGCCGCAGGACAACAAGTGGATAGATTTTCAGGCCGATATGTGGCGGGTGAAGACCGACAGCAACCGCCATCAGAGCGGCGGCCCCGTCGTCGGCGTAACCACGCCCGACATGGACTACGACATCTGGTACTGGTGCAACATACGCAAACGGCAGTCTCCCGGTCTTAGAACGGAAAGCTGCGAAGACGCGATGACGTGGAACGCCTACGGTTCGGCACGAACCCATGAAGAAGTGCTGCGCATGATAGAAGACACGCCCGACAAAATCGCCCGCAGGCTGGCCCAGTACGATGAAAACAACCGTGCGATTACCGACCGCTGGATGGGGCATACGGGCGGCTACTACGCCATTACGCCCGCCGATAAAAATGTGATGACCGACCAAACCAACCAAATCGGTAAGATGATGAATCTAGCGGAGCTGAAGCAAAAGCTGAATCAGGAACGCTACTACATCGAACATCCCGACCGCATCATCATTCCCGGCGCACGGCAGCGTACCGACGTCGTCCGCAACGGCTTCAACCTCAGCAACCGCTTCCGCCTTTCCGACAAACTCAGCCTCACCCTTGCCGCCGACTACCAGCGCGAAACGCTGGAAGAACGCACCGACATCGCTAACAGCGCCGACCTGATGAACACGTTCGGCGTACTGACCCGCATGGCGGCCTTGGGCGGCCCGCAGTCGGCGAAAAAGCGCGAATGGGGCGCGAACCTGGTCTTCGACTGGAAACCGACTTCCCGCCTGAACATACAGGCAGGCGTGCGCTATCAGAACTTTAAAGGGCGCAATATCGAACTGGTGCGGCAGCGTGCCGCGCGCAACCCCTGGTATCAGTACGGCCTGGGTTCGGACAGTTATGTTACCGGCCTGATGATGCCTTATTACGAATTGGCGGATGAAGAAGATATTGCCAACCAGCGGCGGATGGAGCAGCTTTATGACCCTGATAGAATCGGGGGGCAGGTTGAAGAATATCAAAGGCTCAACCGCCGCTTTAAGGAAAAAAACGGCTACGACTACCATCCGGGCGATACATTCGTCGATAACACACGCTTCTACCAAAAAGTAGACGGCAGCCTGATTGAAAGCCATCAAGCGGATAAAAACAACGATGTACTCTATGTCCTGCGCCGTAAGCAGATTATTCCAATGGTTGCAGGCAAATTTGATCACGGCAAAGTGCAGATTACGCCGGAAATGTACCGCGAAAGGGTAAACAATCCGCAGGGAAAAAGCGGCAGCTATCGCCGTTATTATCCTGGTTCCCACATGGGATTTGGTTTTAATTCAGTAGAAGAAACAGCAGTCCGAATGGCCAATGAAAACCAAATTCCGTCAGCGACCAACAATGACTCTGTGCTGAAATATGGTGACCGTTACAATCGTACCGCTTGGATCCGGCATCAATTCGGCGAAGCCGACCGCTGGCGCATGCCGCAGGAACAGCGCGCGCATTCTTGGTCGCCCATGCTGTCGGTCAGCTACGATCTTGCCGACAACCACCGCCTCTTCGCCCGCTATGCCCGCATGAGCCGCTTCCCCAGCCTTTACGAACTGACCGCCGCCACCGGCAGCGGCGGTCTGTACGGCAGCGAGACCGTGGCCGAATACAGCCTGAAGCCGGAAAAAAGCACCAACTGGGAAGTCGGCTACAACTTCAATTTCGCCCCGCATTTCGCCAAGCTGCGCCAAGGCGATATCCGCCTCACCTACTACAGCAACAAAATCAAAAACCAAATCGACACCTCGAATATGGACGGCGGCATGATCCAATACGACAAGGCAATCAGCAAGGGGCTAGAACTGCAAAGCCGCCTCGACAGCGGCCGCTTCTTTGCCTCCTTCGGCGGCACTTACCGCTTGAAACATATGGTGTGCGACAAGGGCATCGCCTTCAAATTCGACTATTACCTGCAACGCGTACCCGAATGCCTTGAAGGCGGCTTCGGCCTCAGCCGCTTCTTCCAGTCCTTGCAGCCGAAATATTCGCTTACCCTCGATGTCGGCACGCGCTTCTTCAACGAAAAACTGGAATTGGGCATGCGCGCCATCCATCACAGCAAGGCGGAGCGGAAAAACTACGACAAGCTGATTGCCGACGGCGCAGGGCAGGTGTATGAGCGCAACGGCAAACCCTACGGCTGGCACGCCGCCACCCTGCTTGATGCCTATGCCCGCTACCGCATAGGGAAACATATAGACTTAAATTTCGGCGTGACCAACCTTGCCAACCGCTATTATCTAGACCCGATGTCCAGCACCCCGGTCCCCGGCCCGGGCAGGACAGTTACCTTCGGCATCAAGGGTAGGTTTTAAGGCTTGACTGTATCCTATGTAGCCGACGGGCAGGAATCTGCCCGTCGGCTACAACCTGTTACCGTTACTATAATTTTTGTATTTCTTAGATGATAATGCAATGATATTAAAAATAAAATATTAACAAATGCAATCCGCACTTTACATTTGATAATGAGTTTTAATTAGATTTATATTTTTATTTATATTAATATGCGCCCTATCGGTAACACCCGATACACCTTGCCGCTCGAGACAAAACAGCGGTATCCACCATATCTTTTCTTTAAAAGGAAAAATCATGAAAGCATCACAATTAACCCTCGCCGTCCTTCTGACTGCAGCCTTCAGTTCTGCTTATTCAGTAGAAGTTAAAGGTGGTGATTCAAGTAAAGGGCAATTAATTCAAGCTGCTGAATCCGATTCCCTGCCCTTCGGTGCAGGTGCGGCGGGCATTAAGGTCAGCACCGGCAACGGCCTGTCCAACTCCATCAACCTCCAAGCCGGCCCCGCGCAACGCATCCGCACCAAATACGGCAACGCACCCATCAACGGCGGCAATCAGAACGCCAATGTAAACGGTGCGGCCAATCCGAGATACCTCACCCCAGGTGATGTCAATCCCGTATTGGGCTGGTTCAGCTCGAAAAAACTTGGACAAGTTTGGTATGAAAAACGCGCCAACAACACCGAGGTGTTCAGCGTACGCCAAATGGCTGACCCGCTGTTGCCGATTGCACCGAAATTCGGCGGCATGACCTTTGCCAAAGTGCCGACTGCGGCAACCAACGTCTTCTTCGGCGAATGGGCACCGCGCAAAGGCAACAGCAATCAGATTGCCAACAGCACGGATTTGAATATGAACGACGGCAACCGCACGGTTTGGTTCGTGGGTGAGAATCCGACAGCTAATATGCCGAAACTGGTCAATGCGAAATACAATGTATTAGGTATTAACAAGCATACTCCAGGGAAAAATGATTTCTATACCGGCGTACTGACCGCCAACTATGGAACAGGTAAAAATGAACTGGCCGGCACTATTTCCCGCGCCGGAGACAGCATCAATTTTGCCAATACCAAAATCGAAAGCAGCGGTAAATTTGATAACCATAAAAATACCGAGCATATTACCGGACGCTTCTATGGTAGCGGAGCGGAAGCCTTGGCAGGTATCGTGGATCGTGCAGGCGCAGATAAAGACGTAGCCTTCGGCGGCGCGAAAAAATAACCTTGCCTGCTTATGCGATTAGGGAATGCCGGTGTTTTCGGCGTTTGGCCGTCCGTTCCCGCAATCAGGAAAACCGCCGTTTTTTAACCGCAGCCGCAGTAGGCATAAATATACTGCGGCTGACCTGTTTTCGAAGTGCCGTGCAAACCTGCATTGCCTTGCGGAATTTCTGTTTTTACTTCTTTCAGACAGCCTCTCCGCCCAAAGGACCCCATCCCATGAAACACCACTTCTGCCTGCTTTTTCTACCGCTCTGTACGGTCTGCCTTGCCGCTCCGTCCAACGATGCCGCAGATGAACGCCGCCGCCTGCTGGATGAGAGCAGCCGCCAAACGCAGCAATATCGAGAAAGTGACTGGCTGGACACGGAACAGGCACACGGGGAAGTGGGAGAAAACGACAGCTACATCATGATAGACGGTACAGTCTACCAAGTCGGCGATACGGCAGAAGAACTGGAAAGTGCGATTTACCACGCCCTCAACGCGCGGCAGTGGCACAAAGTGCGGCAGTTCGCCGCCCGCTACGCAAAACTGCCGCAACACAAACCCGCGCTGATTCATTTGGCCGATGCGCTGCAAAAACGGGACGAAGGGGATTTCCGCACGGCGGGGAACAGTTTTCAGACGGCCTTGGAAGCCGAACCCGGCAACCCCCGCCTGCTGCTCGAAGCGGGGCGGTTTTATGCCGAAGACAACCAAAACAAAGAGTCCGCCGCCGCGTTTGAGAAAGTTCTGAAAACAGATATTCCTGCTGAAACCCGCCCCATCGTGGAAAACTACCTATCCGAACTGGGCAAACGCCGCCGCTGGCACGGCCAAATCAGCCTCGGCTACGGCTACAATAGCAATGTAAACCAAGGCAACGGCATCAGCCAATGCGTGTGGGAAATCGCGGGCATGTGCCTGATGGAGCGCACCCTGCCTGCGCCAACGGATTCGACCTTCTTATCCTATAGCGCGACCGCCGAAAAAACCGTTCCGCTCAAAGGGCATCATGGTGTACAGGTACGCGGTGTCCTGTACGGCAACCGCTACACGGAAAAAGACAAAGATTCGGCGGCCATGCCGGATTACAGCTATCACAACGGTTCGCTGTACGCGGGATACGCCTATGCCGACACACGCTCCTCCTTTTCCCTGCTACCCTATTTCGAATACGACTTCCGCAACAGCCACACCCACTACCGCGTATGGGGCGCGGATGTTGACTGGTCGCACACACTCTCCCCACGCTGGCGCATTAACTCACATGCCGGAGCAAAAAAGACCGGATACAGCGGACAAAACAAAGATTATTTTGCCGACTATAAGCAATACGAACTGGGCGTAGGGGCAGAATTTTCTCTTACACCCAAAAGCGGACTGTTCGCCAACTTCGATGCCACACGCAAAGCCTATCCCGAAAAATCTTCTTCCAGCAAGGAATATACGACACGGCTGGGCGCATATAGTTTTTTTTCAAGCGGTACTTACCTCAACACCATCCTGCTTCACCGCCGCAGTCTTTATGACGCTGCAAGTTTTGTCAGTGATAACAGACGGCGGCGCGACAATCAATACATGATGATAGCCGCTATAGGCTTTCCGCAGTGGAACCTTAAAGGTGTGTACCCTGAATTTCGTTTCAGACGCTCAGTCTCCCATAGCAATACAGCACATTACCGCTACCGTCAGAATGAATGGCTACTAAATTTTAAATATCGATTTTAAATTGAGTCATTTAGAAATACGCTCAAGCAACAATATAACCATACTGTTTTACTCCTTTCTATTTCATGCCGTCTGAAAAAAGCCGATACACCTTTCCGATGTATCGGCTTTCGCTATCTGCTCAACACTTAATTTCTGCTGGGCAATTCTTTTTCGCTCAATGGTTTGATGTACCAAATATCGCGGCAGTAGTCGGCGATGGAGCGGTCGGATGAGAAGAAGCCCATGTTGGCGATGTTGATCAAGGCTGATTTGCGCCATGCGGATACGTTGCGGTAGTGTTCGTCCGCTTTGTATTGCGTGTCGATGTAGCTGCGGAAATCGGCCATCAGTTGATAGAAGTCGCCGTATGGTTGCAACACGTCGTTGTAGCGGTTTGGCTCTTCGGGAGAGAAAGTGCCTTGGCTGATTTGGTTGACGACGCGGCGTAGGTCGCTGTCTCGCTCGATATAGCTCAATGGGTCGTAACCATTGCGGCGGAGTTCTTCGACTTGTTCTACGGTGTTACCGAAGATATAGCAGTTGTCCGCGCCGACTTTTTCCAAAATCTCAACGTTCGCGCCGTCCAGCGTACCCATGCAAAGCGCGCCATTAAGGGCGAATTTCATGTTGCTGGTACCGGATGCTTCTGTACCTGCCAGTGAAATTTGTTCGTGCAAATCGGCGGCTGGGATGATGATTTGGGCAAGGCTGACGCTGTAATTCGGGATGTAAACGACTTTAATCAGGTCGCGGATACGGGTGTCGTTGTTGATGACTTTGGCAACGTCGTTAATCAATCGGATGATTTTCTTCGCCATGTAATAGGCGGAAGCGGCTTTACCGGCAAAGATGAACACACGCGGCTGCCAATCGAAATCAGGGTTTTCCAGGATTTTGTTGTAACGGTCGACAATGTGCATCACGTTCAATGCTTGACGTTTGTACTCGTGGATACGTTTGATTTGGATGTCGAAAAGTGCATCGGTATTAACCTTGATGCCCAGCTCGGTTTCGATGTATTTGGCAAGACGCTCTTTGGCGGCTTTTTTCACTTCGCCGAATTCTGCCTGTACGGAGGCATCGTCCACTTTGTCGTTGAGCTTAGTCAGGTTATCCAAATGCAGACGCCAGTCTTCGTCGCCCAGATGTTTATCCAAGAATTTGGTCAGGCCCGGGTTGGCGATGTTGATCCAGCGGCGCGGGGTGACGCCGTTGGTTACGTTGGTAAAGCGTTCCGGGAACACTTTGGCAAAGTCGGCGAAGATGGATGTGGTCATCAAATCGGAGTGGATTTTTGCCACGCCGTTGACTTTGTGCGAACCGATGACCGCCAGCCATGCCATGCGGACGCGACGACCGTGGGTTTCATCAATGATGGATACGCGGCGGACAAAGTCGTCGTCGAAGTTACCGATGGCGCGTAAGGCATTGAGGAAGTAGGCGTTGATTTCAAAGATGATGTCCAAGTGACGCGGCAGCAGACGGCCCATCAGGTCAACCTGCCAAGTTTCCAAGGCTTCGCTCATCAATGTGTGGTTGGTGTAAGAGAAAATCTTACAGCACATATTCCATGCTTCAGTCCATGCAATTCCCTCTTCGTCAATCAGGATGCGCATCAATTCTGGAATAGCGAGCACCGGATGGGTGTCGTTCAAGTGGATGGCGACTTCGTCCGCCAAAGTGCGGATGCTTGGGAAACGGCATTTGTGGCGGGCGACGATGTCTTGAACGGAAGCGGAAACCAAGAAGTATTCTTGCTTCAGGCGCAATTCGCGGCCGGAATCGGTAGAGTCGTTCGGATACAGAACGCGTGAGATGTTTTCGTCACTGTTTTGTGCGCGAACGGCAGAGGCATAGTCGCCTCGGTTGAAGTCAGCAAGGTCAAACAGGTTGCCTGCGTGTGCGGTCCACAAGCGCAATGGGTTGGCACATTCGCCGCCATAGCCCGGAATGATTTCATCGTATGCCCAAGCAGAAATTTCTTCGCTCGGCTGCCATTCTTTTTTGTTGCCCAAGTTCAACACTTGACCGCCGAAACGGACGGAATATTGTTTGTTCGGACGGGCAAACTGCCATGCCAAATCTTGGTCGAGCCACAAATCAGGTTTTTCAACTTGTTGGCCATCCACGATTTCTTGTTTGAACATACCGTATTGGTAACGGATGCCGTAGCCCATGGCCGGAATGCGCAGGGTTGCCAAAGAGTCGAGGAAGCAGGCGGCCAGACGGCCCAAACCGCCATTACCCAAACCCGGATCTTCTTCTTGTTCGCAAACATCGGCAAATTCTTTGCCCAATTGCTTGAAGGCTTCTTCAAATTCGGCATAAACGCCTTCGTTAATCAGCGCGTTGACAAATGAACGGCCGAGCAGGAATTCCATAGACAGGTAATAAACCATGCGTTTGCTGTTGTCGATGTGGGCGCGGCGTGTTTTGAGGAAATCTTCTGCAATCAGGTCACGCGCGGCAAGCATGGCGGCGTTGAGCCATTGGTGTGAAGTTGCCTCCTTCGGATCTACGCCCAAGATGAAAATCAGCTTGTAAACGATGGATTTACGGATGGTTTCGGCGTCCGGTTTAGGCATTACATAATCGTAACCGGAGATGGGGAGTTTTTTCTTAGCCATGGAAGCCTTTCTCTAGCGTGAGGCACTGGACAACGCGCCTGATGGTTTTATTAAAAACAACGAAACTCGGTTTTCAGACGGCCTGACAACGGCAACAGGCCGTCTGAAAGGAATGGTGCGTAGATTTGTTACAAACTAAGGAGATTATAGCGGAAAGATTCAAAAAAAGGATATATTTTTCTTTATAAAACATTCAATTAACAGTTAAACCATTCATCATCTTATTGGCATTTTCAATTTATATTACTAAGCTGCAAATCAGAAAATACTGACAAAATATCAAAGAGTTAATCAACCAATAGTTTAATTCTCATTTAATTTGTTTTATGTAAAATCCAAATTCCCATATGCTCAACAACACATTTTCCTGATTCTTCGTAATTAAATTTCTCAGATGGTACGCAAGAAATTTTCCAATTGCCTTGAGGCAGGTTAAATAACTGACGACTACGTTTGGCATTGACCAACAGCAGCCATTCATCGTCCAAAACAATCTGAATCGCCTTGCTGCCCCTGTTTTGCCAACAATATTCGGTCATCGGGCTGCTATCGGCATTAAGCCATTGCACACGCTCTTTTTCCCACCAGCAATCATCTGTCAGCAGCTTGATTTGGCTGCGGACGCGTATCAGTTCTTGAGTGTAATTTTGCAACTCATGAGGCTCATTTTGCCAATCCAACCATGTAATCGGATTATCTTGGCAGTAGCTGTTGTTGTTGCCTTGCTGACTGTTGCCGAACTCATCGCCGGCTAAAAGCATGGGCGTACCGTTGGATAAAAACAAGGAGGCAAGCAGCGCTTTGGAAGTGTATTCGCGGTTGAGCAAAACCTCTTCATCATCGGTTTCGCCTTCTACGCCGTGGTTGAAGCTGATGTTTTCATTATGCCCGTCGCGGTTGTTTTCGCCGTTGGCTTCGTTGTGTTTTTCGTTGTAGCTGACCAAATCGCGCAGAGTGAAGCCGTCGTGTGCAGTGATGAAGTTGATGCTGGCAGACGGGTGACGGCCGCTGTGGTTGAAAATATCGGACGACCCGGCCAAGCGTTCGGCAAATGCGCCCAAATTGCCGCTTTCCCATGACCAAAACGCGCGCATATCATCACGGAAACGGCCGTTCCATTCGGCAAAAGGTTGTGGGAAATTGCCCAAGTGATAGCCGCCCTCGCCGATGTCCCATGCTTCGACAATTAGCTTCAAACCAGCCAAAACCGGGTCTTGATACAGGACTTGGAAAAAACGGCCGTACGATTGGAAATCAGGCTCGCGTCCCAATACGGTTCCCAAATCGAAACGGAAGCCGTCGATATGAAACTCTTCCGCCCAATAGCGCAGGCTGTCTGCCGCCCAACGGGTAACGTCGCGCCGGACAATATTGAGCGTATTGCCGCAACCCGACCAGTTTTCATAATTGCCGTAAGGGGTGTGCCAATACCATAAGGTGTTGTCGATACCGCGCTGACACAGCATCGGGCCTTTATCATCCTGCTCTGCCGTGTGGTTGTACACGACATCCAAAATCACTTCCAAACCAGCCTGATGCAAGGCTTTGACCGCTTGTTTAAACTCCGCCGCCGCACACTCGGGATTGTCGGCATAAGACGGCTCGACGGCAAAATGAGAATAAGTGTTGTAGCCCCAATAATTGCTCAAGCCCATCTGCTGAAGATGGTATTCGTCCAGATGATAATGAATCGGCAGCAGCTCGACCGTCGTTACCCCCAACTCTTGAAGATAGGCCAAAACCCGTTTATCACTCAAGGCTTTATAAGTGCCTGCATATTTCAAATCGGGGAACTGCTTGGTCAACCCTTTGACATGGGCTTCATAAATAACGGTTTTGCCCCACGGTATTTCCGGACGGCAATCTTTGGCCCAATTAAATCGGCTGCGTCCGACCACGACGCTTTTCGGCGCAACGGCGGCATTGTCGCGTTCATCTTCCGGCCTGAACCATGCCATTTCTTCAGCGGTACGGTAGCTTGGTTTGCCGTCAATTTTTTTGGAATACGGGTCAATCAGCAATTTGTTGGGATTAAAACATGAGCCGTATTCTGCGTTTTCACGTCCATACACGCGAAAACCGTATCGCTGCCCTGCCTTAACGTCTGGCACAAATCCGTAAAATACCGAACCGCGCCGCGAAGGCATCTCCAAACGGGTTTCTTTATCCTTATCAAACAGACACAATTCGACCTTTTCGGCATTGATGGAAAACAAGGTGAAATTCGCGCCCTTGCTCGTCAGGGTCGCGCCCATGGGATAAGGCTTGCCTTCCTCGATATGCCATGATTTGGCAGTCATAGAATGATTCCTTGGTATGTATTTGGTTTCGTGTCCAATATAAGGCCGTCTGAAAATCTTTCAGACGGCCTTGAATCATATTGATATCACTATCTTTTAATTTTCAGCTGATTAGGCAGACATGATGCCCACCCTCAAAGTTGATTTACGCTTCGTCTTTGACTGCCGCCTGATACAGGTACACGGTTGCCAACGGCGGTACGGTAACAGACAGGGAGTTTGGTTTGCCATGCGACCAAACTTCTTCTGTCTCCACCATTGCGCCGGCAGAAACGCCGCTGCCTTTGTAATGCAGGTCGTCTGAATTGAGGATTTCGCGGTATTCGCCGGCAGAATTCACACCAAAACGGTAGCCTTCGCGCACTACAGGCGTGAAGTTGCTGATGACGATAACGCGGTTGCCTTCACGGTCGCGGCGCTCGAAAACGAATACGGAATTGTCGCCGTCATCGGCAACCAGCCACTCAAAGCCTTCAGGCCATTGGTCTAATTGGTAAAGCGGCGCGTTGTCTTTATAGACATGGTTCAATTCGCGCACGAAGTCTTGTACGCCTTTGTGCCAGCCGCCCTCTTGCTCCAGCAAGAACCAATCCAGTCCTTCGTTGTAGTTCCACTCGCGGCCTTGCGCAAACTCGCTGCCCATAAACAAGAGTTTTTTGCCGGGGAAGCCGTACATAAAGCCGTAGTAGGCGCGCAGGTTGGCAAATTGTTGCCAGCAGTCGCCGGGCATACGTCCGAGTAGCGAGCGTTTGCCATGTACGACTTCGTCATGAGAAAGCGGCAGGACGAAGTTCTCGCTGTACTGGTACATCATGCCGAAAGTCATTTTGTTGTGGTGATATTTGCGGTTGATGGGGTCTTCCATCATGTAACGCAAGGTATCGTTCATCCAGCCCATATTCCATTTGAAGCTGAAATTCAAACCTTCTTGACGGGTGACGTTGGCGAACGAAGTAGATTCTTCGGCGATTTCAGTCGCAGCCGGAACTTCCTCTTTCAACATGGTGTTGGTATCACGCAGGAAAGCGATGGCTTCGAGGTTTTCATGGCCGCCGTATTGGTTCGGAATCCACTCGCCGTCTTTACGCGAGTAGTTGCGGTAAATCATGGAAGCAACCGCGTCAACGCGGATACCGTCAAAGCCGAAACGTTCTATCCAATACAGGGCGTTGCCTTGCAGGAAGTTTTTCACTTCGTTTCTGCCAAAGTTGTAAATTAGGGTGTTCCAGTCTTGGTGGTAGCCTTCGCGCGGGTCGGCGTGTTCGTACAGCGCAGTGCCGTCAAACTTGGCCAGGCCGTGGTCGTCGGTTGGGAAATGGCCGACTACCCAGTCGAGGATAACGCTGATACCCTCGTCGTGTGCGGCTTTAATCAATGCGCGCAATTCTTCCGGCGAACCGAAACGGCTGGTCGGCGCATACAAACCGGTTGCCTGATAGCCCCATGAGCCGTCAAACGGATATTCGGAAACAGGCAAAAACTCGATATGGGTAAAGCCCATGTCTTTGACGTATGCCACCAGTTCTTTGGCCAGCTCTTCATAAGTCAGCCAGAAATTGTTTTCCGGATTGCGTTTCCACGAACCCAAATGCACTTCATAAATGCTGATGGGCGCATCAATGGCATTGGCGCGAGCGCGGAAAGCCGGTTCTTCCACTTCGTCAGGCAAACCGCGCACGATAGATGCCGTGGTCGGGCGCAGTTCCGCACCGAAGGCATACGGGTCGGCTTTTTCGCGCACATCGCCGTTGGCATCGCGGATTTCAAATTTGTAGAGGGCATTGAGTTTGACGGCAGGAATAAAGATGGCCCAAATGCCGTTGTCGCGGTGGAAACGCATCACATGGCGGCGGCCATCCCAGTTATTAAATTCGCCGATAACGGAAACGCGTTGCGCATTTGGCGCCCATACGGCAAAACGTACGCCCTTCACGCCGTCCAACTCGGCAAAATGCGCGCCTAAAGCCTCATAAGGACGCAGGTGCTTGCCTTCGGCCAACAGCCAGGAATCCATATCTTGCAACGCAGAGCCGAAATGATAAGGGTCTTCTTCAATCACTGGCTCGGTGTCTTCGGTGTAACGGATACGCAAAGCGTAATCGGGCGCATCATCGGGCAAAACGGCCACAAAGAAACCGCGTTCATCAATTTTTTCAGACGGCACGATGAGTTCGCCGCTGCGGCGGTTCACGATATCCACGCTTACTACGCCGGGAATCAAAACGCGCACCACTTCATCGCCCTCTGCAAGGCTGTGTCGTCCCAAATAAGCGAACAAATCGCTGTGGGTGGCAAGAAACAGGCTTTCGACCGTATCGCGCTCGATTTGGTCAAGTTCATGATAAGCCTTGATTTGGCTGTTTGTTTTCATGCGTACCTCGTCAATAATGGCAAGTTGGCCGCCCATGAGGCGGTGTTGTAGGAAATCTTCCAAAGAAACCGGCATTTTTTGTGCCCAGTTCGGATAGCCTTCGGTTACACCCGGGACATTCAGATTGTCAATGACGCCCAGCAGGTTTTCCAGTTGTACGGCGTAAAGCTTGCTGCGGCTCAATGCGCCGTATTTATGCAAAGCCGCCAGCAAGGTTTCATCGGCCTTTGCCGGCATTTGTACGTCCGCACCCAGACAGCCGGTTTCTTTCAATTTATCCAGCAAATCGGCTTTATCGTGTTCGCGCTCGTCCAAGGCCGTCTGAAAAGCGGCTGCATCAGGCAAAGTACCGAGTTTGAACATCGTATCCAAATCTTTGCCTGTCCAATAGCCTGCCAGCGGCGCGACATCGTGGGTGCTGATGACCGTAATCGCCTGCTCGGGGTATTCTTCAGGTAACTGAAAACCGTTCCAGCCCTTGCTGAAATACATCACTTTGTAGGAGAACACCTGATAGCGGTTGAGCAGATAACGCGCTTGATCGGGTACCGTACCCAAATCCTCGCCGATGATGACGCAACGGTTGCGCTGGCTTTCCAATGCCAAAATAGCAAACATCACTTCGGCATCGTAATGCACATATGCGCCGAAATCTGCTGTTTTATCGTTTAAAACCCACCACAAACGACACAATGCCATCACATGGTCAATCCGCAACACGCCATACAGGCGCATGTTTTCGCGCAACAAATGGGCAAACTTCTCATAGCCCGTATGCTTCAACATCGACGGATTAAGCGGCGGCAAATTCCAATTCTGCCCTGTCGGCCCTAAAGGATCGGGCGGCGCACCGACCGATACGTCCATACAATAATCTTGACGGTTTAACCAAGTATCCGCGCTACCTCGCGCCACGCCGACCGCTAAATCGCCGTAAATGCCGAGTTTGACACCGTATTCGGCAGCGGCTTGGTTGACTTCTTGCAATTGCTCCGCGCAAAGCCATTGCAGCCACATATAAAAACGGATTTCCCGCTCATGACTGCGCGCAAATTTTTCTACGGCTTCGCCATCAGGTTGATGAAATTCAGACGGCCATGACTGCCAACCCACTTGTCCGGGACGGCTGTAATACTGGTCCAAAGCCTCAAACAAACCGAAGCCCTGCAAAGCCTCGCCTTTGTCCGCAACAAATGCTTCAAATGCAGCGCGTTCATTTGCCGCAGCTTCGCAAGTATCCTGTTCAAACGCGTTAAACGCCATGTGCAGCGCATCACGCTTGCATGCCCAAACCGCCGTATAAGTCACCGTTTCCGTGATACGCAAAGCAGCGATGCGCTGACGGATTTTCGGTTGTGCCAGCCAGTTTTTCAGTTGTTCGTTATAAGTAAACGCACCGACCTTCTCAACATCCAAATAAATCGGATTGAGCCATTCGCGCGAAGAAGGGCTATACGGGCTGGCAAAGGCAGGCTTGCTGGTAAACAAGGCGTGCAAAGGGTTGATACCGACGAAATCCAGCTTTTTCTCAGCCGCATATTTCATCAGGTTCAGCAAATCGGTAAAGTCGCCTATGCCCCAGTTGCGCTCGGAACGCAGGCTGTACAAATGCATGGTCAAACCATTCATCCGACCGCCATTGGCAAGCAGTTTGGGTTGGTAAACCGATTCAGGCGCAACAATCAGGCGTACAAGACAACATTTACCGCCGGTCTCGGCCGACAATATGTAATAACCGCAAGCCAGTTGGGGCAGCTTAATCCAAAGCGTATCGTTGTCGCCCGGATATAAAGTCAAGGTCTGGTACTCATCCGCCTCATCAATCAATACGACCGCTTCCGCACCATGAAATTCAGACGGTATCTGTAAAGATTCTTCGCCGTTTTCATGCGCGACCATCGTATCCAGATAAAGGCCGTCTAAATCCGGTTTGCTTTTGTCTAAAACAGCGACAATCGATTCCAAAACTTCAGGTTTGGTCGCATGATATGTACCGTTGATGTCGTGGTAGCCTAAATCAATACCGGCCTCTAGAGCCTGCTGCTCCAATGTCTCACTCATTGCATTCTGCCTGTTTTACCAATATCTGAATCTTAATACAGATTTTGTCGCACCGTTATATGTAATTCATTGTAGTCTCTAACAAAATCCATATTTCCCTGTTTGATTTGACCTGCGCCAAAATTTCCTATTTATCTGTCTTGTAAAAACTTAAAGGCCGTCTGAAAAGGAAGGTTTCGTTCCTTTTCAGACGGCCTTTATCATGTTTCAAGCCTGATTAGTGGTGGTGATGACCGTGCGGGCCATGTACGTGGCCGTGGGCAATTTCTTCCTCAGTCGCATCGCGCACACCTTCAACGGTCGCTTTGAACAATACTTTCATACCGGCCAAAGGATGGTTGCCGTCTACTACGGCTTTACCATCGGCAACATCGGTTACACGATAAATCAATACATCGCCTGTTTCCGGATCATCGGCTTCAAACATCATGCCAACTTCAACTTCAACAGGGAATACACTTACATCTTCAATGCGTACCAGCTCAGGATCTTGTTCGCCGAAAGCATCCTCAGGGGACAAAGCCACTTCAACGGTATCGCCTACATTTTTGCCGTGCAACGCTTCTTCCACTAAAGGGAAAATACCGTCATAACCGCCATGCAGGTAAGCAATCGGCTCTTCGGTTTTGTCCAACAACTGGTTGTTTGCATCGTACATTTCATAATGCAGGGAAACTACGGAATTTTTAACAATAGACATCATGTCATCCTTAATCAATATTTAAAAGTCAAGTTCAGGCTATTCTATCACAGCTGTAACTAAACAATCGGTTTACCTTAAACAAATACTTTTGGTGAACACAACAAAACCGAAAAAGTCCATATAAAAAACAAAATTGAATGATTCCAATCCATAAAAGTTGCTTTTTCACAACACAAAGTTGCTAAATTACAAAAAAATCCCCAAACGCAAAAACATTCCAAACCCTTAAATCCAACAACAGTTAAAAATAATCAAGCTATTGAATACAAATGATTTTTAAAATTTTCATTAATTATGAATATTTTTAGATTATTTTTTACCTACTCCCCTGATTTACATTATTTTCGCTAATTTTGTATTGATTTTAGTATGCAAACGGTTAAGCAACGTTGCATTGACCAATCCCGTGGGGCATAATAACGAAAAATTCAGCAATGAATTTCTACTGTACAGGCCGTTTGACGGCTATTTTTAGTTTAAATCGATTTAAAAAAGGTTCTTAAAAATGAAAAAATCTCTGTTCGCTGCTGCTTTGTTGTCTTTAGCTTTGGCCGCTTGTGGCGGTGCTGATAAAGCTGCTGAAACTGCTGCTTCTGCCGCTTCTGCTGCTTCTGAAGCCGCTGCATCTGCTACTGAAGCTGCTGCTTCTGCTGCTTCTGCTACCGAAGCTGCTGCTACTGAAGCTGCTGCTTCTGCTACTGAAGCCGCTGCTTCTGCTACCGAAGCTGCTGCTTCTGCTACTGAAGCCGCTGCTTCTGCTGCTTCTGAAGCTGCTAAATAATATTCTTTTGAATATAAGAAAAGCAGGATACCATTGCGTATCCTGCTTTTTTACATTCTTCATACTCCCTTTCCCGACTTTTCCGCCTGACTGCCATGCACCTTCACGACCGTTTTGCTGAGTTTCTTTCCACCTCTGAAATCATCGAAGCCACTCCGGCCTTGTTAAACGACCAACGTCGCCGTTTTGTTTCTTCGCCGGATATTGTCTTACAGCCGAACTCTGTCGAAAGCGTGCAGAAAATCATGCGTTTCTGTTTTGAAAACCGCATCCGCGTAACCCCGCAAGGCGGCAATACCGGATTATGCGGCGCAACGGTAACCACCGAAGGTGTACTGCTCAACCTCTCCAAGCTCAACCGCATCCGCGATATCAACCTTGCGGACAACAGCATGACGGTTGAAGCAGGCGTGATTTTGCAAAATGCTCAGAAGGCAGCAGCCGAAGCCGGACGACTGTTTCCACTCAGCCTTGCCAGCGAAGGCTCTTGCCAAATCGGCGGCAATATCGCCTGTAATGCCGGCGGTTTAAATGTCTTGCGTTACGGCAGCATGCGTGATTTGGTATTGGGTTTGGAAGTCGTTTTACCAAACGGCGAACTGGTTTCCCACCTTCAGCCCCTGCACAAAAACACGACTGGCTACGACTTGCGCCATCTTTTTATCGGCAGCGAAGGAACATTGGGTATCATTACCGCCGCCACACTCAAACTCTTTGCCCAGCCCAAAACCAAAGCGACCGCATGGGTAGGTTTAGACGATATTGAATCCGCAGTCTCGCTTTTGACTGCGGTGCAAGGCCATTTTGCCGAGCGCTTGACCAGCTTCGAGCTGATCAGCCGCTTTGCCCTCGATTTATCTTCGGAATTCAGCCAACTCAAAAAGCCTGCCGATGCGGAATGGCATATTTTGATTGAACTTGCAGACTCTGTTCCCGATGCGGGACTGGATGAAAAGCTTGCCGAATTTCTCTATCAAAGCGGATGGGAAAACAGCATTTTGGCGCAATCCGAGCAAGAGCGCTCCGACTTATGGGCCTTGCGTGAAAATATTTCCGCTTCCCAACGCAAACTCGGCACCAGCATCAAACACGACATCGCCGTCCCTATCGCCCAAGTGGCCGCCTTTGTCCGCCAATGCGCCCCTGCCTTGGAAACCCGTTTTCCCGGCATAAAAATTGTCTGCTTCGGACATTTAGGCGACGGCAGCCTGCATTACAATACATTCCTGCCCAACGTATTGAGTAACGAAGCCTACCAATACGAAGACGCCGTCAATACCATCGTTTATGAAAACATCCTTGCCTGCCACGGTACGATTGCCGCGGAACACGGCGTAGGCATCATCAAGAAACATTGGCTGCCCCGTGTGCGTACGCAAGCCGAACTCGTTCTGATGCATGCCATCAAAAATCAGCTCGACCCTTATGGCATTATGAATCCGGACAAACTCCTGCCTTCTCTGGATTAACAAAATACGAAAAGGCCGTCTGAAACATTTCAGACGGCCTTTTATCTTATCCAAACTATTTCAATGCCGTTTTCCAATCCAATCCGCCCAAGGACGGTACCTGTATCACTTCATTGGTATCCAAATTGACCGCTGTCAGCTCTCCGCCCCACAACGCGCCGGTATCCAAAGCGATAACCTGATCGGTATTAACGTAGCCCAATGACGACCAATGTCCGAACACGGTAATATAATCCAAATTCTGCCTATCGGGCGCTTTAAACCAAGGGCGCAGGTAAAGCGGCATTTTTTTCAGAGTGGATTTATATTCGTAATCCAATTCGCCTTTGTACGTCAGCGCACGCATACGGGTAAAGACGTTGATAATCATGCGTAGGCGCTCATAGCCTGTCAAATCGTCCGTCCACTCGGTCGGCTTGTTGCCGTACATTTTGCCAAAAAATTTCCTGTATTTTTTACCTTGCAATTCAGCCTCAGCTTCTCTGGCAAGGCTTTCGGCTTTATCAACCGACCATTGCGGCAAAATACCGGCATGCACCATTACATGCCTGTCGCCGCGTACCAAAAGCGGTTGATGACGCAGCCAGTCAAGCATGGCATGACTATCAGGATGGGTCAAAATCGGCTCAACCGTATCACTGCGCTTGAGCGTTCCTTCACCGCAACCGACTGCCAAAAGATGTAAATCATGATTGCCCAAAACCATTTGCACACTGCTGTCATGCTCTTTGGCAAATTTCAGGGTTTCCAAGGACTTCGGGCCGCGATTGACAATATCGCCGACCAGCCAAAGGGTGTCCGTACCATGATTAAAGCCGATTTTGGCAAGCAACAAAGTCAGCTCGTCAAAACAGCCTTGAATATCTCCGATTGCGTAATGTGCCATTATTATTGTTTTCCGTTGTTATTCTTTTCAGACGGCCTCAAGCCCAGCCCAGGCCGTCTGAAACATCAATTATGCGTTTAAAACCAATACTGCTTCCGCTTCAACCTGAACGCCTTTAGGCAGGCTGGCTACGCCAACCGCCGCGCGCGCAGGGAAAGGTTGTTCGATAAATTCAGCCATCACTTCATTGAACACGGCAAAGTTGGCCAAATCGGTCAAATAAGCATTGAGTTTGACGATATCGTTCAAAGAACCGCCGGCCGCTTCGGCTACGGCTTGCAGGTTTTTAAATACTTGCACTGCTTCGGCGCGGAAGTCGCCATTGCCGACCACAGTCATCGTAGCCGGATCCAAAGGAATCTGACCGCTCATATAAACCGTATCGCCTGCGCGGACTGCTTGGCTGTATGCGCCAATCGCGGCAGGGGCTTTGTCAGTATGGATAATGGTTTTAGACATGATATTCTCCTCAAATAGAAATGTCAGAAACAGGGGGAAGCTTCGAATTTTACTTTCAACAGAAATACGTTTCAATAAAAGCATTCAATTAATGCGTTTCTCCCGTCTTGTTCTTCCTCGATTTTAAACCTACAATCCCACACATTATTCATTTCAAAGCCGAAATTATTATGTTTTTTGTCTTATCCCCAGCCAAAAACCTCAACGAAAAAGACCCCTCCCCCATCAGCAGCTTTACCCTGCCCGACCTTCTGCCCGAAGCAGAAATCCTGATGCAGGAGTTGCGCCAGCTTGCCCCTCAACAAATCGCCGAACTGATGCATGTTTCCGACAAAATCGCCCTGCTCAACGCCGAACGCAATGCCGTATGGCACACGCCGTTTACCCCTGAAAACGCCAAACAGGCCGTATTTATGTTCAACGGCGACGTCTATGAAGGCATCGCCGCCAATACGCTCAAACCGGAACAAATCGACTACCTGCAACAACACGTCCGCCTGCTCTCCGGCTTATACGGCGTACTGCGCCCGCTCGACTTGATGCAACCCTACCGCTTGGAAATGGGCACAGCCTTTGCCAACTCACGCGGCAAAAACCTCTACGAATTTTGGGGCGATAAAATCACCGACCTACTCAACCAAACGCTGAAGCAGGCCGATAGCGACGTTTTAATCAACCTCGCCTCACAAGAATATTTCAAATCTGTCAACACCAAAAAACTCAACGCACGCCTGATTACACCGATTTTCAAAGACGAGAAAAACGGCAAATACAAAATCATCAGCTTCTACGCCAAACGTGCGCGCGGTTTGATGGTGCGCTACGCGGCAGAACACGGCATTACCGAGCCTGAAATGCTCAAAAATTTCGACTACGAGGGCTATTCATTCAATGAAGCAGCTTCAAACGAAGCCGAATGGATATTCATGCGTGAAGAACAATCCAAATAAAAACAGAATCCTAGATATTTTTTCTAAAATACCTCTTGATAAAGACCGTAAGTTCCATTAATATTACGGCTTCAAGAATGGAAGCGTGGCAGAGCGGTTTAATGCAACGGTCTTGAAAACCGTCGAGGGTTGATAGCCCTCCGTGAGTTCGAATCTCACCGCTTCCGCCATTCTTAATATTTTTTTATCTAGTGAAAATGAAATGCGAGACTTGATGATTCAAGTCTTTTTTATTTTCAAATCCAAAGAATCCCGTAAAGGCCGTCTGAAACTTTCTATAACATAGTTTCAGACGGCCTAATACCTTTGAAATCCCCCAAATCCCTAAAGCCCCACCCAGACATTTAAGAATTTGGGGGAATTTTCAAAGGTATTTACTTTTCTAATCTTTGCCGTCAAGGGTATCGGCCTACCTATCACCAATGCAGAATTTTTGCTCGACCATGGAGGGGCGTTTTCTATGCAGACGCGATCGTGCATTTTGCCTTAGAGCCATGTGCCGCCGTATCGTTTGCAGTAGGGTTGCTGCATATTCCAAGATGTTGCCACAGAGTACTGCCGTTGCTTTCATCTTGAGAAGGTCGCGGTAAACGGCATTATGATGGGGTGTCATTCGATGATGGTGTGGTGGTAGGACAGGTCTTGAATGTGGTATCGTTCTTCTTGGGTCAGTTGCGTGTCGCTCATGGTAATCTTTCTTATAGGAAAGGCCGTATATTGCTGCATCCAAACTTTTCCATTATAGAAAGTTTGCCCTTCAAATCCGTTACTACTGGCCTCTATTTATCATTATTTAATCGCTACAAGGATATTTAAATGAAACGGGAAACCATTGCCCTGCATGCAGGCTATCAATCCGAACCAACTACCAAATCCGCTGCTGTCCCCATTTACCAAACCACTTCCTACACTTTCGACAACACGCAACACGGCGCAGACTTGTTCAATCTTGATGTAGCGGGCAATATCTACACCCGTATGATGAATCCGACCACTGCCGTTTTGGAAGAACGCGTTGCCCGTTTGGAAGGCGGTATCGCCGCATTGGCTGTCGCCAGCGGTATGGCGGCAATTACCTATGCCGTTCAAACCTTGGTTGAAGCAGGCGACAACATCATCGCAACCAAAACGCTCTACGGCGGCACTTACAATTTCTTTGCCCACAGCCTGCCGCGCCAAGGCATAGAAGTACGCTTTATCGATCCGGCCAAACCCGAAGAAATTGCTGCCAATACCGACAGCCGCACCAAACTGGTGTATTGCGAATCTATCGGCAATCCCGCCATCAATGTCGTTGATATTCCAGCATTCGCACAAGCCGCGCACGCTCAAGGGCTGCCACTGATGGTGGACAACACCGTTGCTACGCCCACATTGTTCCGCCCGATCGAGCACGGTGCCGACATTGTTATCCAATCCTTGACCAAATACATCGGCGGTCACGGTACAACGATTGGCGGTGCCATTATCGACGGCGGCAAATTCCAATGGGCAGGCAATCCGCGCTTTGAAAAAACTTTCAATCAGCCTGATCCGTCTTACCACGGCATAAACTACTGCGAACATTTTGGTGCAGCCGCCTACATTGCCCGCGCTCGCGTCGTCCCATTGCGTAATACCGGTGCCGCCCTGTCTCCGCACAGCGCATTTTTACTGCTTCAAGGTTTGGAAACCCTCGCCCTGCGTATGGAACGTCATTGCGAAAACGCCCTAAAAGTAGCCGAATTCTTAAAGAAACATCCGCGGGTCGAATGGGTGAACTATCCTGCACTGCCTGACAGTCCGTATAAAGCTTTGATTGACCGCGACTACGGCGGAAAAGCCTCAGGTTTGCTGAGTTTTGGTATTAAAGGCGGCCGTGAAGCCGGCGCGAAATTCATTGACGCACTGCAACTCTTCCTGCGTTTGGTGAATATCGGCGATGCCAAATCGCTGGCTACCCATCCTGCCACAACGACCCACCGTCAGCTTGACGATGCAGAACTCGCCGCAGCAGGCGTCAGCCCCGACATGGTACGCCTGAGCGTCGGTATCGAGCATATCGATGATTTGCTTGCCGACTTGGCGCAGGCATTGGATGCCGCACAGGCATAGGCAATAGCAGCGCTAATTAGATGAAAAAAGCCTCCGCTTAAAAAGGCCGTCTGAAAATTTCTTTTCAGACGGCCTTTTCCTTTTCTACAAATCAAATGCGGCGTTAATCAAACGTTTGGTGTAATCGTTTTGCGGATGGTAGAAAATCTGATCCGCGCTGCCGTACTCAACCATTTCGCCCTGCTTCATCACAATCACATTATCACTGACAGCGCGCACGACAGACAAATCATGACTGATGAACATATAAGTCAGGCCGTATTTCTTCTGCAAGTCGCGCAAAAGTTCGACCACTTTGGATTGTACGGAGCGGTCAAGTGCAGAGGTCGGCTCGTCCAAAAGGATGAATTTCGGGCGCAGGATAACGGCGCGTGCAATAGCGATACGCTGACGCTGGCCACCGGAGAATTCATGCGGATAGCGGTTGAGCGCATCAAGCGGCAGGGACACTTCCTTCATGACTTCCAAAACGCGTTGGATACGTTCTTTTTTGGTCATTTCAGGATGATGAACCGTCAAACCTTCGCCAATAATCTCACCAACGGTCAGGCGTGGGGAAAGCGAACCGAACGGATCTTGGAACACAATTTGCCGTTGCGATTTCAGACGGCGTGCTTCTTCGGCGGTATAGTTTTTCAGGTCTTTGCCTTCAAAGGAAATATGGCCGGTATAAGGCAGCATCTGCATGACGGCTTTGCCCAGCGTAGATTTGCCGGAACCGGACTCGCCGACGACGCCCAATGTTTCGCCTTCTTTAATTTTGAGGCTGATGCCTTTGACGGCGTCAAAAGTTTTGAGCGGCTTTCCGAAAAAGTTTTGCTTCAATACGAAAGAAACATTGACATTATCGGCATCGATTAACACACCGGCGTTGTTTTCTTCCGGCTCTTTCATGCCTTTTGGAATGGCATTGATGAGTTCGGCGGTATATTCGTGTTTCGGATGAGCAAATACTTCTTTGATTTTGCCGCGCTCGACAATTTCACCGTTACGCATAACGCAGACGGTTTTGGAATAGTGTTCCGCCAAACCCAAATCGTGGGTAATGAAGATAATCGCCATGCCCATTTGCTGTTGCAAATCGTGGAGCAAATCGAGAATTTCGGCTTGAATGGTCACATCCAAAGCTGTGGTCGGCTCATCGGCAATCAACAGGTCAGGTTCATTAATGAGTGCCATGGCAATCATAATGCGTTGCAGCTGACCGCCGGAAAACTCGTGAGGATATTGTTTCATGCGGCGCTCGGCTTCTTTGATGCCCACACGCTCCAGCAATGCCAATGCTTTTTGTCCTGCTTCTTTTTTGCCGAGCTTTCTATTGTGCACACGCGCCGCTTCAATCAGTTGCGCACCGATACGCATAAACGGATTGAGCGAGGTCATCGGCTCTTGGAAAATCACGCTGATGCGGTTGCCGCGCAAATCACGCAGGGTTTTCTCATCGGCATCCAAAATGGAAATGCCGTCAAAAGTAATGCGCGAATCTTTGCTGTATCGGGCAAATTTCTCAGGCAGCAGGCGCATAACGGACATAGATGTTACAGACTTGCCCGAGCCGGATTCGCCGACCAAAGCCAATGTTTCGCCCTCTGCCACTTTAAAGCTGACATTACGCACGGCGTGCACGTTTTTTTCATGCAATTCAAAATTGATGTCCAGATTTTCTACAACCAGTAACTGTTTTGTCATTTTGATTATCCTTTTGGTTGCGGTTTAGCGGTCTTTCGGGTCGAGCGCATCGCGCAGGCCGTCGCCGATAAAGTTGAAACAGAACAAAGTGGTTACCAAGAAGAAACTCGGCACGAGCAGCTGCCATGGTGCAGCTTCCATAGAAATCGCGCCTTCTTGCAACATCGAACCCCAACTGGTCATCGGCTCTTGCACGCCCAAGCCCAAGAAGCTCAAGAAAGATTCAAACATAATCATGCCCGGCACCAGCAAAGAGGCATACACCATCACCACGCCCAAAACATTCGGAATAATGTGGCGCGTCACGATTTTACGTTTTGCCACGCCGCTCACACGCGCCGCTTCGACAAACTCTTTATGCTTCAAGCTCAAGGTTTGACCGCGCACGATACGCGCCACGTCCAACCAAGACACCAAACCCACGGCGGCAAAAATCAAAAGCAAGTTGCGGCCAAAGAACGTGGTCAGCAGAATCACGAAAAACATAAACGGAAACGCGTTCAAAATTTCCAAAAAGCGCATCATCAGCGAATCGAGCTTACCGCCGATAAAGCCGGCAATCGCACCATAAAGCGTACCGATGACAACAGCCACCAATGCGCCGGCCACACCGACCAGCAAGGAAATACGTCCGCCGGTTGCCGCACGCGACAACAAATCGCGGCCGAGCAAGTCCGTACCCAGATAGTGATGGGTAGAAAAGGACGGCGGAATCTGCATATTGTCCCAGTCGGTAAAGTCGTAGGTGTAGCGGACAATCCATGGCGCCACAATCACAAAAATGCTGATCAGCAACAGGATGATAATGCTGTACACCGCCGCTTTGTTTTGTTTAAAACGCCGCCATGCGTCACTCCACAGGCTTTTGCCGTGTACTTGGGCGTATTCTGCTGCCTCTGCGAGGGCCTGAGTCTGCTTCTTTTTAAATAACATAATGTTCTCTCTCGCTTTTTATTCTTTCTTCAGGCCGTCTGAACATTTCAGACGGCCTTTGCGCAAATGGGATTAATAACGGATTTTCGGGTCAATAATGGCATACAGAATATCGAGGATGGCGTTGAACAAAATGGTCATGATGCCGACCAAAATCGTCAAACCCAAAATCATGCCGTAGTCACGGTTAAGCGCGCCGTTGACAAATAATTGTCCGACGCCGGGAATACCGAACACGTTTTCAATCACAATGGAGCCGGTAATGATGCCGACGAATGCCGGACCTAAGAAAGAAACAATCGGCAGCATGGCGGGACGCAGCGCATGGCGCAGGATGATGCGGCTCATGGGCAGGCCTTTGGCGCGTGCCGTGCGGATAAAGGGGCTGTTCAATACTTCGATCATCGCGCCGCGCGTAATCCGCGCGATACTGGACACATAACCGATGGACAAAGTAACGACAGGCAAAATCAAGTTCATCAGTGCGCCATCGTTCCAGCCGCCTGCAGGCAGCCATTGCAGTCTGACGGCAAACACCAACACCAATACCGGCGCCATCACAAAGCTGGGAACGACGATACCAGTCATCGCACCGCTCATCAGCGAATAATCCAGCCAACTGTTTTGTTTTAAGGCGGCGATGATGCCGATAAACATACCGAAGATGGCGGCAATCAAAAAGGCGTAGAAGCCAAGTTCTGCCGATACCGGCAGGGATTGGGCAAGCAACTCATTAACGCTGAAATCTTTATATTTGAACGACGGCCCCAAATCTCCCTGTGCCAACTGCTTGAGGTAGTGGAAATATTGGAGGTACATCGGATCATTGAGGTGGTATTTGGCTTCGATGTTGGCCATGACCGCAGGCGGCAAATTGCGTTCACCTGTGAACGGGCTGCCCGGTGCAAGCCGCATCAGGAAAAAAGATACGGTAATCAACACCAGCATGGTCGGGATGGAAGCACATATCCGTTTGATGATGAATTTCAACATAATCAGGCTGTCCTGTCTGAACATACCGGACTCGTGAAAACAAGCTGACCTGAAGCGGAAATCGGATGAATGGCAGCAGGCATCTGTAACGTCGCCGCGCCGGTTTCTCTCTCTATTCCGACCGGGTTATTGTTTTTATTCGGAGTCGGGTAAGGTTTTTTAGTTTTTAGATAATTGTTGTTATAAGGCCGTCTGAAACTTTGTATCCGCCGTTTCAGACGGCCTTTCACGTTAACGCGCCAAAGGTTCGGTGCGTTCAATCAGCCATGCTTTGGCCGCGCCTTCTGTCAAAGGCTCGAGACGGCGGCGCACTTCAGCGTGATATTGGTTCAGCCATTCGATTTCGCTGCCGGTCATCAGTTTGGTATCGATAAGGCGCGTATCGATTGGGCAGAGGGTAACAGTTTCAAAATACAGGAATTTGCCGAACTCGGTTTCCTCTGGGTTTTCAACCGGACGGTTGATTACCAAACTTTCGATACGGATACCCCATTTGCCCGGACGGTAAAGACCCGGCTCGTTGGAAGTCAGCATGCCTGACTTCATCGCGTGATGCGGTTGCGGCACGGCGGCAACGGCAATGCTTTGCGGACCTTCATGCACATTGAGGAAATAGCCCACGCCATGACCTGTACCGTGACCGTAATCGCATTGTGCCTGCCAGAGCGATTTGCGGCAGATGGCATCAATCATCGGGCCTTTGATGTTTTCAGGGAAAATGGTTTCCGCCAGAGAAATATGCGCTTTCAACACCAAAGTGTAATCGCGCTTCATGGCCGCACTCGGATTGCCAACAGGCACCACGCGCGTAATGTCGGTCGTACCGCCCCAGTATTGGCCGCCGGAATCAATCAGCAGCATACCGTCGCCTTTGATTTTGCTGTTGTTTTCCGGTGTCGCGCTGTAATGAGGCAAGGCGGCATTGGCATTGTAGCCGGCGATGGTGTCGAAACTTGGCGAAATAAAGCCGGGACGTTGGCTGCGGTGTTTGTAGAGCATGCCGTCGATGTCCAGCTCGCTCAATTCGCCGCCGTCTGCCAAGATTTGTTCAAACTCGGCAAAGAAGCCGCACAATGCCGCGCCGTCTTCCGCCATGGTATTGCGGATATGGGCGATGTCGGCATCGGATTTAACCGATTTGAAGAATGTGCTTGGGTGGATGGCTTCAATCAAACGGACGTCTTCAGGCAGGCGGCGCAAAGTACCGACGGCGGTTTTGTTCGGATCAATCAGCAATGCGCCCTTAACACTTGCCAAGTAATCCGCCGCTTGCGCATAAGGCAATACTTCAAAACCTGCCACTTTCAAGGCTTCGGCAGATTCGGCTTTCAGACGGCCTGCATCGGTAAACAATACGGCTTTGTCTTGACTGATAAACAGATGGGACAAGAACACAGGGTTGAACGGCACATCATCGCCGCGCAGATTGGTAATCCAAGCGATGTCGTCCAAAGAAGAAACCAAATGCGCATCTGCGCCCTGCTCCTTCATAGCCGCACGGATACGAGCCAGTTTTTCGGCCGCAGTTTCGGAAACATAGTCGGGATGGTGAACGTAGATTTCCGGAGTCGGCAATGCAGGACGGTCGTCCCACACTTCGTCCAACAAGGTTTCAGGATATTCGAGGCGGATGTTTTTGGCGGCAAGTGCCTGTTTCAAACCGCGCTCGCCGCTGAGTGCGAACATATCGGCAGGCGCGCCGACCACTGCGCCCTCGGGCAGATTTTGTGCCAACCACTCGGTATAAGGCGCATCAACGCCCATTTTTTGCAGCTCGATGCCGTTTGGCGCAAGCTGTTGGCCTGCCTGTTCCCAATAGCGGCTATCCGTCCACACGCCTGCTTTATCGGCGGTCACCACCAAAGTGCCGGCCGAACCGGTAAAGCCGGAAAAATCACGACGTGCCTGCCAATGCTCGGGCAGGTATTCGGAAAGGTGTGGATCGGCGGAAGGAATGACAAACGCGTCCACGCCATGTTTTTTCATGGCTTCGCGTAAAGCGGACAAACGTTGTTGTACAGATTTCATGTGTTATGTCTCCTGTTGTTTCAGACAGCCTCTGTCATCAAGGCCGTCTGAAAACTTGTGCTGTCTATAATCAATCTATTTTTTCGGTGCGAACGACCAGTTCTTGACTGTGTAGTTCCGTAAAGGGTCTTTGTCGGAATAGCCGATAATATCGGGTTTGACCATACGCACTTCAACCTGATGATACAACGGAATCAGTGTAGCGTCTTCTTGAAGCTGCTTCTCCGCATCGGCATAGAGCTGGCTGCGCGCTTCCTTGCTGACGCCATCTTTCAGCGTATTGTTCATAAATGTGTCAAACGCCGCGCTTTTGTAGCGGAATGCATTGTTTGAGTTGTTGGATTTCAAAATATTGAGCATGCCCGCCGGATCGTTAAAATCGGAACACCAACCACTGAACGAAACCTTGAAATTGCCTTGCGCGCGCGTATCCAAATAAGTTTTCCATTCCTCGTTAGACAAAGTCGGACGGATAAACGGAATGGCAGCTTTCCACACCGACTGCACGGCAGTAATTTGTTTTTTGGATGCTTCGCTGGTGCTGTACAAAATATCGAACTCAAGCGGATGGTCATCGTTGTAGCCTGCTTCGTTCAACAGTTTGCGTGCGGTTTCGATGCGTTTTTCAGGCGTCCACTCTTTCCACTCCGGATAAACAGGAATCACGCCCTGCATTTGCGGCGGCGTCAATTGGAACGCAGGCGTATCGCCACGGCCACCCACTTTGACGACGATGTCGCGGCGCGTCAGCATATTGAGTGCCTTGCGGACGCGCGGATCGTTAAACGGCGCCGCTTCGTGGTTCGGCTCCAAATACCAGCTGCACAAAGAAGTTGTACGTTTCACTTGTCCCGGAAACTCAATATCCGCCACTTTGACCTGATCGCTGGGAATACCGTAAGTCACATCAATTTCATTGGCGCGATAACGGTTGTACTCGCCGCTACCTGACAAGAAAACCGCCTTCGGAATGGCCACTTTGTCTTTATCGTAATAATTGGGGTTGCGTTCCATATTGATGTGGCTGTTGACTTTCCAATCCTTTAACAGATAAGCGCCACTGGAAACATAATGACCGGGCTGCGTCCACTTGTTGCCGTATTTTTCGACAGTGGCGCGGTGCACCGGAAATGTGAATTGCTGAATCAGCATATCGGGGAAATAAGGTACGGGCGCAATCAGCGTAAATTGCAGGGTTTTTGCGTCCAACGCCTTAACGCCCAATGTCTCAGGCTTGGCTTTGCCGTTTAATATATCTTCCGCATTTTCCACTTGGGCATCGACCAAATAGCTGCCGAAAGGTGCGCCCGTGGCCGGATCGGCAAGACGGCGGAAGCTGTACACAAAATCCTCGGCGGTAATCGGATCGCCATTGCTCCATTTGGCATCACGCAGATGGAAAGTCCAGACACGCTCGCCCTTGCTTTCCCATCTTTCCGCCAAAGCAGGAATGGTTTTGCCTTCGGCATCCGTACCGACCAAACCATCCATCAGCTGGCGGATAATCGCACCCGCCGCCATATCGCCGCTCATCTGCGGGTCCAGCGTGCCCGGCTCGACGCCGTTGCTGACCACCACGCGCTCATAATCCGTACGCTTAAACTCAGGGGCGGGTTTGACATCGCGGCTGCACGCCGACAACGCAAATACGGCGGCCAATGATGCAGCCAACAGCGGATAGGTTTTTCCGGCCATATTTCATTCCTTCTTTTGGGTATTCTTCTTTTTCAGACGACCTGATTATTCAAACTACACTTAACTACAAATATTTGAGGTTTTTAAACCCAGTTAAATCCTCTATTTCTAGATATAAAAATAGTGTTTCAAACTACCTATACCATCGAAATAAAAGCGACCGCCTAAGATTGTTGGCAAATTAACACAAAAATACGTAACTGAAAACTATTTTTCAATTTATCCTACGATAAGTTACAAATGTATTGATTTTTTATAATTTGTCAAATAAGATTATCCGAATTTCCCGTCCCCAATTAAGAAAAAGACATAAAAGGAGAACAAAATGAACAAGTTATCTTGTTTTGTTGCCACTACCCTCATCGGTTCTTCCATAAGCTTCGCCCACGCCGAACCTAAAATGAGCGGTACCATCTACATCATGACCGAGGTCGAACACAACAATAAAACCGGTGTAACCTCTACAACCATTTCCGATAAAAGTTCCAGTCTTTATCTCTCCGATGAAGTACCGCTCAACAACGACTTATGGTTGAAATGGCAACTTGGCTCCTTTATTTACTTCGATTCCGACAGTTGGGGCGGCTGGGGTACCGCCGACTCATACGTCGCGCTCAACAGCTACAAAAACCTCGGCACCGTCAAAATGGGTTACATCAGTACCCCTATGAACAGCATTTATCTGAATCCGTTCGACACCAACAGCCCGATTTTGGAATTCGGTAAAATTTCCCGTTTCGGCCAACGCCGTGTTTCTATGGCTTATGAATCGCCTTGGAAAAACGGTTTCCAATTCAAATTCAACGTTTCCCCAGGTTCCAATGCTCCGCGTAACAACAACGGCTGGAAGCCGGATAAAAAACGTGACGGCGACTGGGTCTTCGGCTGGGGCGTGGACTACTACCACCCCAACAACGGCTTTAACGCGCACTATGCTGCCGAATACGCACCCAACGACTCCCCATCCGAAACCAAAGACTTCCAAGCCCACGCTTTCATGGCCGGATACAGCAAAGACAAAATCTCCGTTGATGCCGCGTTCCAATACGCCAAAAACACTTGCGACGGCTTCAGCTGCTGGGGGCCATGGGAGGAGGAGAAGAATGGTAAAAAAATAAAACACGAAGACAAAGAAATCAACAACACCAAAGAATTTATGGTGTCGGGTTCATATAAAATCGGCAATTTCAAACCTCAAATCGGCTTTGCCTACGGTAAAAGCTCCATCGGCGAAAACTACAAACACGTCGCCGTCAGCACTGATTACAGCTTCTCCAAACGGACGACCGCCACACTCGGCGCCGGCTGGTTGAAAGAAAGTGTCAATCCGAAATACGACGAAGATTTGCCGAAAAAATCTTCTTACGCAGTGGGCATGGTATTCAAACACCGCTATTAATGCCTGACAGATTAAAGGCCGTCTGAAACAATTCGTTCAGACGGCCTTTTCTACATCCTATAAATAAACTTGCAGCCTACCTTAAAAATCATTACATTGCCCACACTCAAGCCACAAAAACGTCATCATGAATGCCCACCGCACCCTCATTATCTCTGTTTTCATCGTCGCCAGCTGCGGCCTCGCCTACGAGCTCATCATCGCCGCGCTCGCAAGCTATCTTTTGGGCGACAGTATTTTGCAGTTTTCCTCCGTCATCGGGCTTTATCTTTTCTCGATGGGCATAGGTGCACACCTGACCCAATACATCAAAGATAAAGACGTGTTGCACCGATTTATCGAAATCGAACTTCTGGTCGGCATCATCGGCGGCATTTCCGCGCTGGCATTATTTGTGGCCTTCGGTTTATCCGCCGCCCCGTTCCGTACCCTGCTCTACGCTTTTGTACTGATTGTCGGCATGGTTGTCGGCATGGAAATCCCGTTGGTCATGCGCGTGTTAAACCAAAAAGGGGCGGAATTTAAAGAACTCGTTTCCAAAGTCCTGACCTTCGACTACTTGGGCGCACTTGCCGTCTCCTTATTATTTCCGCTCCTGCTCGCCCCAAAACTCGGTATGGCGCGTTCCGCCTTATTGTTCGGCATCCTCAATGCCGCCGTCGCCTATCTGACCGCACGCGTGTTTAAAGCCGAACTGCCACGCTACCGCGCCATCCGCCTGCGTGCGCTGATTGTCTTGTCCATCCTCGCCATCACCTTCGCCTACGCCGACCGCATTTCCTTCAAAGCCGAACAAAGCTATTTCGGCGATCCCGTCGTTTATCAAAGCCACTCTCCCTACCAGCGGCTGGTCGTTACCCGTTGGAAAGACGATACCCGCCTCTACATCAACGGCAACCTGCAATTCTCCTCACGCGATGAAGCCCGTTACCACGAAGCACTCGTCCTGCCTGCCATGCAGATGGTTCCCAACGCCGAACGCGTCCTGATTCTCGGTGGCGGCGACGGATTGGCGGCACGCGAAGTCTTGAAATATCCGCAAGTCAAAAATGTTACTTTGGTCGATCTCGACCCCGATATGACCGCTACTTTTAGAACCTCCGCCACCTTAAGCGCCCTCAACCAAGGCTCGCTGTCCCATCACAAAATGCACGTCGTCAACGACGATGCCGCCAAATGGCTGGAAGGGTCGTCTGAAAAATTCGACGTTATCATCATCGACCTACCCGACCCGTCCAATTTCTCGCTTGGTAAACTTTACTCCGTCCCCATGTACCGCCTCGTTGCCCGCCATCTTGAGCCGCAAGGTAAGATTGTTGTGCAATCGACTTCGCCTTATTTCGCACCCAATGCCTACTGGTCGGTCGTTGCTACCCTCGAGGCGACCAAATTGAATACCGCGCCCTATCATGTTTACGTCCCTTCCTTTGGCGAATGGGGATTTGTGTTAGCAGGATTTGACCAAAATTTCCCCATTCCGCAAAAATTCGACGTACCCACCCGCTATCTCAATGCCCAGACCGTTGCCGAAATGTTTCGCTTTCCGCCTGATATGGCAAGGCGCAAGGTTGAAGCAAATTATTTAAACAACCAAATTCTCGTCAGTTATTTTGAAAGCGATTGGAACAATGTGATGCGATAGAATATCTAAAGGCCGTCTGAAACATCTGTCTTCTTTTTATCCCCGTTCAGACGGTCTCATTACCCGTTTACCCTTTTTCACACAGCATTTGCTTGAAAAAATAAGGTTTATCTTTATCTAGATAGAACACAATCGACACTATCCGTTGAATGAAGGAACAAACTCTTATGCAGTATTTTGGAATCGGTTTTTTGGTTTTAATCTTTTTGGAAATTATGTCCATCGTCTGGGTTGCCGACTGGATAGGTGGCGGCTGGACGCTGTTTGTGATGGCTCTCAGCTTTATCAGCGGTATCTTTATGCTGCGCCATACCGGCATTTCCGGCCTTTTGCTCGCAGGCGCAGCCGTCCGCAGCGGCCAAAACATTTCCCTCTATCAGATGCTGTGGCCGATTCGCTATACCGCCGCCGCGGTTTTCCTGCTCAGCCCAGGCTTTATTTCAACCGCTGTCGCCCTGCTCTTACTGATTCCGTTTAAAGGCAACGCGGCCGTTTCTTCTACGCAGTCTTTCCAAAGCCGTCAGACTTATAGCTCCGCCAAAGATGATGAAGACATTATCGAAGGCGAATATACGGTTACGCGCACCAGCAAAGCCGACAAACCGCAAGACTATATCGAACACAAACCCGATTGACGACTTCCTTTATAAAAGGCCGTCTGAATTAGGAATACCTCAAAAGTGTTTCATATTTCAGACGGCCTTAGTCATTTCCAGGCTTTGAAAATGTAAATATCGGTTTGTAATTCGGTTATTCCGCATAAATCATTTAAAATAAGCAACTATTTTGATTCTAAAAACGACACGGTATCCAATGAACGTTCAACGTCTTTTCCCTCTCTCCCTCAGCTTGATTACCGCCGCTGTTTTATCGGCGTGCGCCACCCAAAACACACCGACTGCTTCGAAAACCGAAACCGTCGTTCAGCCTAAATCTACTTCTATTCCTTCACGCCGCGCCGACAGCGAATCCAAAGTTCTGTCCGATTACAGCCAATACCAAAGCGCCATCGATGCTGCCAAACGTGGCGACGATGCTTGGGTACAACAATTTTTATCCCAAGCCAGCGACAGCGCAATGGCTGAAAACGTCCGCAACGAATGGCTGAAAACCTTGGGCGCGCGCGGCCAATGGGATTTGTTCCGTCAAGAATTCAGCAAATTGAACGCTGCCGGCGTCGCACAAGAAGTGCAATGTTATGCTGATTTGAGCAGCGGCAATTACAGCAAAGCCGCCGAACTGGTTCGCGTGACCAGCAAACTGCCTGCCGGCTGTACCCGCTTGGTTGAAAGCGCGGCAGCTTCAGGCCGTCTGAACACCAACGACGCATGGCGTCGCGTGCGCGGCTTGTTGAGCAACAGCCAAACCACAGATGCACGCAACCTCGCCGCCGCATTGGGCAGCCCCTTTGAAGGTGGCGCACAAGGTGCGACCGAATACAGCCTGTTGAGCGTAATCGGCAAAGATGCACGCAAATCCGCTTCTGCCGCAGCCACCCTGTCCGACATGGAACCCGGCCTCAGCCTCGAACAACGCAGCTTTGCATGGGGCGTATTGGGCCACTACCATGCACAAAGCCAAAACATGCCGACTGCTTTGAGCTACTACGGCCGCGTTTCCGACCGCAAGCAACTGACCGACGAACAATTGGAATGGTACGCACGCGCCGCTTTGCGCCTGCAACGTTGGGACGAATTGGCAAGCGTGATTCAGCATATGCCTGAAAAACTGCAAAAAGACCCGACATGGCAATATTGGCTGGGCCGCAGCTTTGCCGCACAAGGCAAAAGCAGCCAAGCCAAAGAAATGTATGAAAAAGCCGCCGCTTCCGGCCGCAATTTCTACGCCGTAATGGCAGGTGAAGAACTAGGCAGCCGCATCAATACGCGCAACAATGTTTCCGATGCCGATGCCAAAGACGTCCGCCGCATGAGCGAAGACGGTGCCATCAAACGCGCATTGGTTCTGTTTAAAAACAGCCAAAGCAACGGCGACTCTAAAATGCGCCGTCAGGCACAAGCAGAATGGCGTTTTGCCACCCGCGACTTTAACGAAGACAACCTGCTGACTGCCGCACAAGTTGCTTTTGACAACCAGTTCTACGACATGGCAATCAACAGTGCAGACCGTACCGACCACAAACTCAACTACAAACTGCGCTACCTCTCTCCGTTTAAAGACCTAACCGTCCGCTATGCCGCACAGGCTGGTATTGACCCGGCATGGGTTTACGGTTTGATTCGCCAAGAAAGCCGCTTTGTCATGGGCGCACAATCCAGCGTCGGCGCACAAGGCCTGATGCAGGTCATGCCTGCGACCGCCCGCGAAATCGCCGGCAAAATCGGCATGAGCAGCAGCGAACTCTACACCATGGACGGCAACATCCGCATGGGTACTTGGTACATGGCAGATGCCAAACGCCGCCTGCAAAATAACGAAGTGATGGCCACCGCAGGCTACAACGCCGGCCCAGGCCGCGCCCGCAACTGGCAGGCTTCTTCTCCTTTGGAAGGCGCCATCTACGCCGAGACCATCCCATTCACCGAAACCCGTGATTACGTGAAAAAAGTCATGACCAACGCGACTTATTACGCGTCATTGTTCAACGAACCGCAAACTTCGTTGAAACAACGTATGGGTACGGTTCCCGGTCGTTATTAATACGAGATAGGCCGTCTGAAAAGTGAGACAGAATCAAACGTTCAGACGGCCTGCAACCTTGACAGACTATCGGGTTTATAAGATAATCGCCCGATTGTTTCTGACCGAAAAGGTCACTTGCACGGCAAAAGCCGACTTGTTAGGAGGTGATGTTTACATCACGGCGCGTATCCCGCCCTGCCCTAGGCAAACCAGCGATACAACAACTCCCCCATTATGACAAACCGTCCTCTATTTCTTAAAACGGTTTGATTGAACAAAATTTAAAGGAAATAAAATGCCTGCTATTCGTGTTAAAGAGAATGAACCATTTGAAGTTGCCATGCGTCGTTTCAAACGTGCCGTAGAAAAAACCGGTCTGTTGACCGAACTGCGCGCCCGTGAAGCGTACGAAAAACCAACTACTGAACGCAAACGCAAAAAAGCTGCTGCAGCCAAACGTCTGCAAAAACGTCTGCGCAGCCAACAACTGCCTCCTAAAATGTACTAATTACAGGCCTGCCCTGTGATAAACGACACACCGCAAGGGCAGCTTTGTGGTGTGTTTTGTTTTTTCAGGCGGCCTCTTTATATAAAGTGAGAACATTATGAGCCTAAAAACACAATTAACCGAAGACATGAAAACTGCCATGCGCGCCAAAGACCAAGTGTCTTTAAGCACCATTCGCCTGATTAATGCCGCCATCAAACAATTTGAAGTAGATGAGCGTACCGAAGCCGATGACGCAAAAGTCATCTCCATCCTGACCAAAATGGTGAAACAACGCAAAGACAGTGCCAAAATCTATACCGAAGCCAGCCGTCAAGATTTGGCTGACAAAGAAAACGCGGAAATCGAAATCCTCAACCGCTACCTGCCCCAAATGATGTCTGCAGAAGAAATCAAAACTGTCGTTGAAGCAACTATTGCAGAAACCGGTGCATCAGGCATGGCAGATATGGGTAAAGTCATGGGCGTACTGAAAACCCGCCTGACCGGAAAAGCCGACATGGGCGAAGTCAACAAGGTTTTGAAAGCCGCATTGACTGCTTAATCATCAATAATCAAAAAGGCCGTCTGAAATATTATTTTCAGACGGCCTTTCTTATTGTGCTCATCAAGCAGCAGTTACTTTACCTTCATGACGCAACAAAGTAATCAAATCGCTGATACGTTTTTTCATGGAACGGCGATCGACAATTTGGTCGATTGCGCCCTTCTCCAACAAAAATTCTGCACGTTGGAAACCTTCCGGCAAGGTTTCGCGTACAGTCTGCTCGATAACGCGCGGACCTGCAAAACCAATCAGAGCATTCGGTTCTGCCAAAACCACATCACCCAAGAAGGCAAAGCTGGCAGATACGCCGCCCATGGTCGGGTCGGTCAATACGGAAATAAACGGCAGACGTTTTTCAGTCAGCAAATGCAAAGCCGCGCTGGTTTTCGTCATCTGCATCAAAGAGTTCAAACCCTCCTGCATACGCGCACCACCGGAAGCCGCCACGCAAATAAACGAACAATTATCTGCAACAGCACGGCGTACACCCTGAACGAAACGCTCACCCACGACCGAACCCATAGAGCCGCCGATAAAACGGAATTCAAACGCAGCCACCACGACAGGCAGGCCGTTCATGGTGCCTTTCATAACAACCAAAGCATCGTCTTCGCCGGTTGCTTTGCGCGCAGCAGCAAGGCGATCCGGATATTTTTTGCTGTCTTTAAATTTCAGCGGGTCTGTCGGTTTAATATTGGCTGCAATCTCTTCACGGCCTTCTTCATCCAAAAGCAGGTCCAAACGTTCGCGCGCAGAAAGCGGATTGTGATGATTACATTTCGGGCAGACTTCGCTGTTTTGTTTCAACTCGGTTGAGTAAACCGTTGCCGAACAAGACGGACATTTGTGCCACAGACCTTCAGGGACGCTGGACGAACTGCTTCGGTTTTTAATTTTCGGAGGAAGAATTTTATCTAGCCAGCTCATGAATGACTCCTTAGGATTCAGAATTTAGACGGCCAGTTAAACGTAAGGCCGTCTGAAATAATGGAATAAAAAATATTAGCGAATCGCGTCTTTCAACTCTTTAACCAACGCACCTACTGCTTCGGCCTCGCTACCCGCATGGCTTTCAATCTCTTTGACGATACGGCTGCCGACAATAACGGCATCCGCTACCGCACCAATTTTACGCGCATTCTCCGCATTATTGATGCCGAAGCCGACACCAATCGGAATATCGATGTATTTGCGCAAAAGCTCTATTTTACGCGAAACTTCTTCAGTATCCAAACTTGCAGCACCGGTTACACCTTTGAGCGATACATAATACACAAAACCGCCGGCTACTTTGGCAATCGTTTGAATACGCTCCTCAGTTGTTGTTGGCGCAATAAGGAAAATACAATCAATACCTTGCGCTTTCAACGAGTCATGCAAAGGCGCAATGGTTTCTACCGGAGAATCCACGGTCAACACGCCATCTACGCCTGCCTCGGCAGCCGCTTGCGCAAACGCCTGATAACCCATTTTATGTACCGGGTTCAAGTAACCCATTAACACAACCGGCGTTTTATCATTGGTTTGGCGGAACAAGCGTACTGTTTCCAATACATCGCGCAAAGAAACATGATTTGCCAACGCCCTTTCAGCCGCACGTTGAATAGTCGGGCCATCCGCCATAGGGTCAGAAAACGGCACACCTAGTTCCAAAATATCAGCACCATTAGCCACCAGGCTATGCATCAATGCCAAGGTTGTCTCAAGGCTGGGATCACCCACCGTAATATAAGGAATCAGTGCTTTTGCGCCATTGAGCGCTGAGAAAGTTTGTTGGATTCTGCTCATTTTCTGCTATCCATTTCATCGATTTGAATGTTGTCCGGCAGCCTGTTTATTCTGCCGTTACATTTGTTTTAAAAACCTCAGTCTGCCATGAAAAGGCGGTATCTATCCGCATTATCTAATGACTGGTTCTTTCCAATCGGCAAACAAGAGGCTAAGTATAACATTTACGGCTATTTCATAGAATCATTTGCAATCAAGATTCTGATATTTTGAAAGCAATATAAAACAATAAAGGCCGTCTGAAAATCATTCAAACAGCCTTTATTAGAATCAATTATGCAAATCTTTGTATGCCTTCGCACTTTTGATCAGAATTTTCTTATCGATTATAGCTCGACATGGTGATTTTGTTGTTCAGAACCAAGATGACGCTCCAAATCAGACAAAATCTGCATCAGACCATGACGGACTTCTTCTGCATTGGCAGCAGGATTGCCGTTTGCATCCAAAGCACCACGGCTGAACGTATCGATATATGGTTCAAACGTATCTTTCAGTTTCAACAACTTAACCACATCTGAACGCGTATATCGATCGCCACCGTATCCAATCACAACATTATTTTCATGTTGCCATTGGGCAAACTGAGCCGGACTGATTTGCACCAATTGGCACATTTCATCCAACGTAAAATAACGCTTGGCAGGAATAACCGGATTATTGTTGTTTGTCATAGTAATGCTCCACCATGCCTTTAAGTTTTTGGCTGGCATGGAAAGTTACCACACGGCGTGCGGTAATCGGCACTTCTTCGCCTGTTTTAGGGTTACGACCTGGGCGTTGAGGTTTGTCGCGCAATTGGAAATTACCGAAACCGGAAATTTTAATTTCTTCACCACGCGCCAAAGTGCTGCGGATTTCTTCAAAAAAGAGCTCGACGATTTCTTTGGCATCATTCTTGGTGACGTTGCTGACTTTGTCGACCAAAATATCAGCCAATTCTGCTTTAGTTAGTGTCATGTGTTTACCTTCATTCAAACTGGTGCAATTATTACCAAAATTCTTTTAAAAATCAAGTCTTCACCAAAAAATCAAATATTATTGGCAATTTTTGGCGACAACTTTTATCTTAATTTTAAGCGCGAAGCTGTGCGTCTTTTTCGGCTGCCGCTTTAATCATTTTCGCAACCAAAGGCTCGATGACTTCATCTGTCAGCGTGTTTTCCATATCCTGCAAAATAATTTTAACAGCAACGCTCTTCATGCCTTCAGGCACACCCGTACCGCGGTAAACGTCAAACACGCTGATTTCTTGAACCAGCTTGTTCGCCGCCGCTTTCAGGGCATTTAACAAATCATCATGCGTCACAGCTTCAGGCATTACAAATGCCAAATCTCGGCGTGCAGCTTGGAATTTGGATACAGACTGATAACGGGTTTTCTCACGACCCAATACAGTATCCATATCGATTTCAAATACCAGCGGCGCTTGTGGCAAATCATATTTTTGCAGCCATTTCGGATGCAACTCGCCAACAAAACCAACTACTTTGCCGTCTGAAACAATATTGGCGGCACGACCAGGATGCAATGCCGGATGTTCGGTCTTAACAAAGGATACTTCCTTGTTTTTCAAAAGGCTCTCAACATCGGCTTTCATATCGTAGAAATCCACGTTGCGTGTTTTCTCGCCCCATTGCTCAGGCAGCACGGAGCCATACCACAAACCGCCGATACGTTCGTTTTGAACAAATTGATCAGCCGAATCTTTGCTGAACACACGGGCAATCTCAAATACGCGTACACGGTTTTGCTTACGATTCAAATTGTTTTGCAAAACTTCCACCAAACCGCCGATAAGCGTAGAACGCATGACGGCATACTGCGCCGCCAACGGATTTTGCAGGCGGATAGGATTGGTATTGGCAGCAAAGTCTTGCTCCCATTGCTCATCCACAAACGCATAGCTGACCACTTCGCGGTAACCGCGAGCCGCCATTTCGTTATAAACCGCAAAACGAGGGCGTTTGGTTTCAGGCAAGGCCAACATTTTCAGACGGCCTGAAGTATAGTCGTCAGGAATATTCTCATAACCGTAAACGCGGCCGATTTCTTCAATCAAATCGGCTTCGATTTCGATGTCGAAACGGAAGCTAGGAGAAGTAACACGGAAGCCTTCTTCGGTTTTCTCAGGCTGCAAACCCAAGTGTTGCAAGATAATTTCGACTTGCTCGGCAGGGATTTCAACGCCCAATACCGTTTTCAGACGGCCTAAACGCAATTCGACCTGTTTTGCCTCGGGCAATTTGCCTTGTGCTTCAACCATTTCACCGGCTGCACCACCGCAAATCTGCAACACCAATTCGGTAGCACGCTCAATGGCATCAGCTTGCAAGCGGTAATCCACACCACGCTCAAAACGGAAAGAAGAATCCGAACCAAAACCGTATTGACGGGATTTACCCGCAATAATCTCCGGAGCAAACCAAGCAGCTTCCAGTACGATATTTTGCGTGTCATCTGAAACCGCGCTTGCCTCGCCGCCCATCAAGCCGGCCAAGCTCAACGCACCTTTTTCATCAGCGACCACCAGTGTATTGTCAGCCAAAGTAACCGTCTTCTCGTTCAGACACGCCAAAGTCTCGCCATTTTGAGCACGGCGGACAATCAAACTGCCTGACAGCTTGTCAGCATCGAAAACATGCATAGGCTGACCGATTTCCAGCATCACATAGTTGCCGATGTCCACCAATGCGGAAATGCTGCGGATACCGCTGCGTTCCAAACGTTGTTTCATCCAATCGGGAGTAGCCGCTTTCGCATTGACATTTTCAATAACGCGACTGATAAAACGGCCGCAGTCGGCCGGTGCGTCAATACGGACAGCCTGTTTTTTCTCACTGCCGATAAAGGCCGTCTGAATTTCAACAGGCCTAAACGCACATTGAGTCAACGCAGAAACCTCACGCGCAATACCCTTAACGCTCAAGCAATCAGCGCGGTTAGGCGTAATTTTCAACGTAAACAGCGTATCGTCCAAATCCAAGTATTCACGGATATTGGCACCGACAGGCGCATCTTCAGGCAGAATGTGCAGACCGTCTACACCATCATCAGGCAAACCCAGTTCATTGGTCGAACACAGCATACCGTTTGATGGTACGCCGCGCATTTTAGTCGGCTTAATTTTAAAGTTACCCGGCAAAACGGCACCCGGCAACGAACACGGCACTTTAATACCCGGCTTGACATTTGGCGCACCACAAACAATCTGAACCAACTCGCCCGTACCGGCATCAACTTGGGTAACGTTCAAACGGTCTGCATCAGGATGTTTTTCAACAGATTTTACTTCGGCAACAACCACGCCACTGAAAGCAGGGGCGGCAGTATCGATTTCTTCCACTTCCAAACCGGCCATGGTCAAAAGATGTTCCAGTTTATCGGCAGAAAGATCAGGATTGGCTTGAGTTTTCAGCCACGAATAAGGAAATTGCATATTATTTTCTCTACTATCAGGCCGTCTGAAACAAATTTTTATCAGACGAAATCAGTAATATCTATTCACTTTTCAGACGGCCTATCAAAAGACCATCTGAAATTTATTTAAACTGCTTCAAGAAGTTCAAATCGTTATCGAAGAACAAGCGCAGGTCATTGACGTTGTAGCGCAACATGGCAAAACGGTCGAGACCGATACCGAAAGCGAAACCGGTATATTTTTCAGGGTCGATATTCACATTTTTCAACACGTTAGGATGTACCATACCGCAACCACCTACTTCCAACCATTTGCCATTCTCACCCATAATGTCGATTTCGGCAGAAGGCTCAGTAAACGGGAAGAAAGACGGACGGAAACGTACTTGCAGGTCATCGCGTTCAAAGAAGCGACGGATAAAGTCAGTGAACACTGCTTTCAAATCGGCAAAAGTGACACCCTCTTCTACCCACAAACCTTCGGCCTGATGGAACATAGGCGAGTGAGTGGCATCACTGTCCACACGGTAAACACGGCCGGGAGCAATAATACGGATAGGCGGCTCTTTTTTGTCGAGCATATAGCGGATTTGAATAGGCGAAGTGTGTGTGCGTAAAACGTCTCCGTTTTCAACATAGAAGGTATCTTGCATCGCACGCGCGGGGTGATTTGCAGGAATATTCAAGGCTTGGAAATTGTGGAAATCGTCTTCGATTTCAGGGCCGTCCGCCACTTCAAAACCCATACCGTGAAACAGCTCAACCACACGTTGCAAAGTCAAAGTCACTGGGTGCAAACCGCCATGCTCTTGTGCACGGCCCGGCAAAGTAATATCCAAGGCTTCTGCAGCCAATTGGGCTTGCAGCTTGGCTTCATTCAGGGCATCGCGTTTGGCATTAAAAGCCGTCTGAAACTGATTTTTGCATTCATTGATGTGCGCGCCTATGGTTTTACGCTCTTCAGGAGACATTTGACCCAAAGTTTTCAAAAGTCCGGTCAATTCGCCGGTTTTACCAAGATAGCGTGCTTTAATTTGTTCTAAGGCATTGAAGTCTTGCGCGGCTTCAATAGCGGCAATACCTTCTGCAACGATACGGTTTACATTTTCCATGGTGGTTTATCGTCTGTTTGTTGATGGCAGGCCGTCTGAAACAACAAAGCCGTCTGTTGGATTTGATTACAAACCCGTTCAGACGGCCTTTTGTCTTACTGCGGCCAATCCGTTTGATAAGAGAGGCCTATTTTATCGCAAATTAGTATAAAAAAATAGAGTTTAAAGAAAGAAAATCAACTACATAGGATTTCTTTAAGAAAAGAAAAAAGGAAGCATAAGCTTCCTTTTTAAATAATCTTATCGAATTAAGCAGCCAAAGCAGCTTTAGCTTTTTCAACCAATTGTGCAAATGCAGCTTTGTCGAATACAGCCAAATCAGCCAATACTTTACGGTCGATTTCGATAGCAGCGCGTTTCAGGCCGTTCATGAATTTGCTGTAAGACAGACCATTTTCACGAGCACCTGCGTTGATACGAACGATCCACAGTTGACGGAATTGACGTTTGCGTTGGCGACGGTCACGGTATGCGTATTGACCGGCTTTCATTACCGCTTGTTTGGCAACACGGTAAACGTTTTTACGACGACCGCGGTAGCCTTTGGCTAACGCGAAGACTTTTTGGTGACGAGCACGAGCGGTAACACCGCGTTTTACGCGTGGCATATTTTAAACTCCTTAAGCGTAGGGCAACATTTTAGCAACAGAAGCCAAATCGCGTGAATCCACCATAGCGGTGCCGCGCAATTGACGTTTAGTTTTAGTGGTTTTTTTGGTCAGGATGTGACTTTTGAACGCATGACCGCGTTTTACACCACCGTTACCCAGTACTTTAAAGCGTTTTTTCGCGCTAGACTTGGTTTTCATTTTAGGCATTGGAAAACTCCATTCGTTATTAGATAAGGTATAAGGGGTTTTGAAATAAATTTCAAACACTTGGAACCCAAAATACCACGGTTTTTGCCGCTAATTAAACCTTATTCCGAGCGGCAATCGAAATAAGCCTTGCATTATAGCTTTATTTTTTCTTAGGCGCAATCATCATCACCATTTGGCGGCCTTCCATTTTAGGGAAGGACTCGATTTGCGCCACTTCAGCCAACTCTTCTTTTACGCGTTCAAGCAGTTGGGCGCCCAATTGTTGGTGGGCCATCTCGCGACCGCGGAAACGCAATGTCACTTTGACTTTGTCACCATCGGCAAGGAAGCGGTTGATGTTGCGCATCTTGATTTGATAGTCGCCTTCATCAGTACCCGGACGGAATTTAATTTCCTTGATTTGTACCTGCTTTTGGTTTTTCTTAGCTTCGTCGCGCTTTTTGGCTTGTTGGTATTTGTATTTACCGTAATCCATCAGTTTGCATACGGGCGGTTTGGCAGTCGGGGAAATTTCTACCAAATCGACATCTTGCTCTTCGGCCATAGCCAAAGCTTCACGAACTGAAACGACACCAAGCTGATCGCCTGACTCACTGATTAATCGCACTTCTTTGGCGGTAATTTCACCATTGATTCGTGCTTCGCGTTCTTGAGCGATGATGAATACTCCTATAAAAATTAATGATTGACGAGGGCGTCAGTGATTTCTTGCTGCAATTGTGCAATAAAATCATCTACATTCAAAGAACCCAAGTCTTCTGCTTTGCGGCGTACCGCAACTTTGTTTTCTTGTTTCTCTTTATCGCCGACAACGATTTGATAAGGGAAACGGTATTGGCTGTTGTCACGGATTTTGTAACCGATTTTTTCGTTACGCAAATCCAATTCGACACGGAAGCCTGCTGCCTGTAATTTAGCAGCCACTTCGCGACAATAATCTGCTTGGTTTTCGGTGATATTCATAATCACCATTTGAACCGGAGCAAGCCACAATGGGAATGAGCCTGCATGGTTTTCAATCAGAATACCGATGAAGCGCTCCAATGAACCCAAAATAGCACGGTGCAACATTACAGGACGCGCACGGTCGTTGTTTTCTGTTACATATTCTGCATTCAAACGCTCCGGCAATACGAAGTCCAACTGCAGGGTACCGCACTGCCAAGAGCGACCCAAGGCATCTTTGACATGGTACTCAATCTTAGGACCATAGAATGCACCTTCGCCAGGCAACTCTTCCCACTCTACGCCGCAAGCAGTCAATGCGTCACGCAGGCCTTGTTCGGCTTTATCCCAAACTTCGTCAGAACCTGCACGTTGTTCAGGACGGAGGGACAACTTCACAGCAACATCATGGAAGCCGAATTGTTTGTAAATGCGAACCAGCAATTCATTGAATGCGCGTGCCTCATCAACGATTTGATCTTCGGCACAGAAGATATGCGCATCATCTTGCACAAAACCGCGAACACGCATCAGACCGTGCAACGCACCGCTTGGTTCATTGCGGTGGCAAGAACCGAACTCAGCCAAACGCATTGGCAAATCGCGATATGAGCGCAAGCCGTTATTAAAAATTTGTACATGACCCGGACAGTTCATCGGTTTAACCGCGTATTCGCGTTTTTCGGAACTGGTCACGAACATATTGTCTTTATAGTTTTCCCAGTGGCCGGATTTTTCCCAGAAGGTTTTATCCATAATCTGAGGCGTTTTCACCTCTTTATAACCGGCAGCATTCAGCTCTTTGCGCATGTGCTGCTCAATCACTTGCCACAAAGCCCAGCCTTTAGGATGCCAGAACACCATGCCCGGCGCCTCATCTTGCAGGTGGAACAAATCCAATTGTTTACCCAGCTTACGGTGGTCGCGTTTTTCCGCTTCCTCGATGCGTTGGATATATGCTTTTAATTCGTCTTTACTTGCCCAGGCTGTACCGTAAATACGTTGCAGCATTTCATTGTTGCTGTCGCCGCGCCAGTATGCGCCTGCCAGTTTGGTCAGCTTGAAGTTTTTCAAGAAACGGGTATTGGGAACATGAGGACCGCGGCACATATCGACGTATTCTTGATGATGATACATACCCATTGCTTCCACTTCAGGCATGTCTTCAATCAGACGCAATTTGTACTCTTCGCCGCGATCTTGGAAAATTTTGATGGTTTCTGCACGGGGCGTCATCACTTTAACGACGTCATAGTCTTGTGCAATCAATTCTTTCATGCGCGCTTCGATGGCGGCTACATCATCAGGCGTAAATGGTTTTTCAGTTGCAATATCGTAATAGAACCCGTCTTCAATGACCGGGCCGATAACCATTTTGGCATCAGGGTAGAGCTGCTTGACCGCATGACCGACCAAGTGCGCACAGGAGTGGCGGATAATTTCCACACCTTCTTTGTCTTTAGGCGTAATGATTTGAACGTGGGCATCTTCGGTAATCGGATCGCAAGCATCCACCAATTTACCGTTAACCTTGCCCGCTACCGTTGCCTTTGCCAAACCTGCACCGATAGACGCTGCAATTTGCGCCACGGTAACGGGTGATTCATATTGGCGGACCGAACCGTCCGGCAAGGTAATGTTCAACATCAGAAAGCTCCAAAACATTAAAAAATAACGGCATAAAGCCGTTATGGAAATTTGGTAGGCACAATTGGACTCGAACCAACGACCCCCACCATGTCAAGGTGGTGCTCTAACCAACTGAGCTATGTGCCTTCATCTAAGTCGCTTATTGTAACGAAGCGTGTTCCCTTTTGCAAGCATCTGTAAATACTTTTCAGACGGCCTGGATATTTTTGTTTGATTTATGCCTCATTTTTTATTTCTTCTATTATTCAGGCCGTCTGAAGCATTGTTTTGACAAAGATAAAATCCAGCCGTCAACCAACGAAAAATCCTTTATAATCTGCCCTTTCATTTCGCACACACGCGAACGTCCAATCTATTATTACTATGCTCAAATTTACCTTACACAAAAAAGATGGTCATGCCCGACGCGGCACTTTGGAACTGAACCACGGCAAAATCGAAACGCCTGTATTTATGCCGGTCGGCACTTACGGTTCGGTCAAAGCGATGAACCCGCAAAACCTGCATGACATCAAAGCACAAATCATCTTAGGCAACACTTACCATCTGTGGCTACGCCCAGGCTTGGAAGTCATCGAACAATTCGGCGGCCTGCACGAATTTATCGGTTGGGACAAGCCGATTTTGACCGACTCGGGCGGCTTCCAAGTATTCTCGTTGTCCGACATGCGCAAGCTGACCGAAGAAGGCTGTACATTCCAAAGCCCGATCAACGGCGACAAACTATTCCTCTCGCCCGAAGTGTCGATGAAAATCCAAACCGTATTGAATTCCGACATCGTGATGCAGTTGGACGAGTGCACTCCTGGCGAAGCAACACACAGCCAAGCGCAAAAATCGCTGCAAATGAGCCTGCGCTGGGCGGAGCGAAGCAAAAAGGCTTTTGAAGACCTGAAAAACCCAAATGCCCTGTTTGGCATTGTACAAGGCGCAATGTATGAAGATTTGCGCGAAGAATCGCTGAAAGGTTTGGAAGAGCTCGACTTCCCCGGCTTGGCCATCGGCGGCTTGTCCGTTGGCGAACCCAAGCCCGAAATGTACCGCATGTTGCGCTCCGTCGGCCCTATCCTGCCGGAACACAAGCCACATTATTTGATGGGCGTCGGCACGCCTGAAGACTTGGTGTACGGCGTGGCACACGGCGTGGATATGTTCGACTGCGTCATGCCCACCCGCAATGCGCGTAACGGCTGGCTGTTTACCCGTTTTGGCGATTTGAAAATCAAAAACGCCAAACACAAACTCGACAAGCGTCCGATTGATGAAAGCTGCACCTGCTACGCCTGTCAGAATTTCAGCCGCTCCTACCTGCACCACCTGCACCGAGTCGGCGAAATCTTGGGCGCACAGCTCAACACCATCCACAATCTACACTTCTACCAAGTCATCATGGCAGAAATGCGCGAAGCCATCGAACAAGGCAAATTTGCCGATTGGCAGGCGCAATTCCATGAAAACCGCGCCCGTGGTGTGGATTAATCCTTTTAAAGGCCGTCTGAAACCAGGTTTTGAGTCAAACTGCTTTTCAGACGGCCTCAATATTCTTCATTAATAAAGCACAATCATGTCCCGTTTCCATACCGAACCGGCCCTAGCCTATACCGCACAAAACCGTACCGCCGTCCTGCTGCTCAACCTCGGCACGCCCGACGCACCCACTGCTGCCGCAGTCAAGCCTTACTTGAAAGAATTTCTGTCTGATCAACGCGTTGTCGAATTACCCAAGCTCTTATGGCAACCGATATTGCGCGGCTTGGTATTGACCTTTCGCCCCAAAAAAAGCGCGCATGCCTATGAGAAAGTTTGGTTTAAAGAAGGTTCGCCGCTTGAGGTTTACACACACCGCCAAGCAGAAGCCCTGGCCAAACATTTGCCCGATGTCATCGTCCGTCATGCCATGACTTACGGCAACCCGAGCGTTGCCGACGTTTTGGCGGAACTCAAAGCCCAAGGCGTGGGCAAATTGCTGGTCATCCCGCTTTATCCTCAATATGCCGGCTCTTCCACCGGCGCGGCTTTGGACAAAGTGTTTCAAGAATTATTGCTGCAACGCAACCAAATGAGCATCCGCACCGTCTCCCGTTATTACGACGATGCCGCTTATATTCAAGCCATGAAGCAGCATATTGAAGCCTATTGGGCCCAAAACGGACGCGGCGAAAAACTGATGTTGAGTTTCCACGGCATTCCGCAAAAGCATCATGACGACGGCGACCCCTATCCTGACGAGTGCCACCATACCGCCAAACTGCTCGCGCAGGCATTGGGCTTGTCCGAACAAGAATACATCGTTTCTTTCCAAAGCCAGTTTGGCAAATCCCAATGGGTCAAGCCCAGCACACAAGCCCTGTTTGATGAACTTCCGAAACAAGGCACGACCAAACTCGACGTCTTCTGCCCCGGTTTCATGGCCGACTGCCTCGAAACCATGGAAGAAATCGCCATTATGGGACGCGAACAATTCCACGCCGCCGGCGGCAAAGAATACCGTTACATCCCCTGCCTCAACGATTCCGCCGACTGGATTACCGCACTTGCCCAATTAAGCCGGGCCAATCTGCAAGGCTGGATTTGACCTAAACCAAAGGCCGTCTGAAAAATCCACTTTCAGACGGCCTTTAGCGTTATCATCAAGTTATTCAAACGCAAACCAAGCGTGTAGCCATCAAAAACACTACTCAAAAAGGAACACATCATGACTGCACTCCGCCCTATCCTGCTCCTCCTGACCGCACTCAGCCTCCCAACCGCTTTTGCCGCTGATGCCACGCTGATGAGCAAAGGACAAAAGATTTACGAAACCAACTGCGCCGCCTGCCACGGCAAAAAGGGCGAAGGCCGTGGCGCCATGTTCCCGCCACTGTTCCAGTCCGACTATATCAACAAAAAACCGCAAGTCCTGTTGCAAAGCATGACCAAGGGCATCAACGGCCCGATTAAAGTGAACGGCAAACCTTACAACGGCTTCATGCCTTCTACCGCCATCAATGATGCCGATGTTGCCGCCGTCGCCACTTACATCATGAACGCCTTTAATAATGGCGGCGGTACGATTACTGAAGCAGATGTCAAAAAATCTCACGGGAAAAAATAAAACGTCTCTCCCCTAAAGGCCGTCTGAACATTTCAGACGGCCTTTTCTGTACGACACATTTTGTTTCTATGTATATGGTTACGCAACATCAACAAACATACGCAAAAAACCGTCAAACCAAAAAAAGCATATGCGTTTTGTGTTAAAGTAAACATTATTTATCGGCTGTTTTGCGTCCAGGCCGTCTGAAAGGTTTTATCTTATGAACTTTTTCCGCAAGACTGTTTTATTTTTAGTCGTCCTCTCCATATTTGCCGCCTGCGGCTCCTTTATTTCCCAATACGTTTTGGGCATGAACCCATGCGTATTGTGCATCCTGCAACGCTTGTGCGTATTGGGTGTCGGGCTGTTGGCCATTGTTACGGCGTTCAGTTCTCAATCTTCCAAATTTGCCCGTTCGCTCTCGGCATTGTTGATTGCTGCTCCGGCCGTCTACGGCGCCGGTGTCGCCGCCTATCAAATTTGGTTGCAAAGCCTGCCGCCCGGCACCGCCCCTTCTTGCGGCGCACCTTGGACCTTCCGTCTGCGCGACTGGCCTTTGTTCGATTGGTTTGAACCCATCGTCCGCGGCTTTGGCAACTGCGCCGAGCCGGACTATCTATTCGGCGTCGCCCTGCCGGTGTGGAGTGTTTTATATTTCAGCTTCGTCGTATTGCTGCTGCTTTGGGCTTGGTTGAAAACCAGAAAAATCTGATTGGTTTCAATATAAAAAGGCCGTCTGAAATTTCAGACGGCCTTTTGTTCTTTAAACCATTAGTCCAGATTCAACACGGCAGAAGTGTAAACGTCTTGTACGTCGTCCAAATCTTCCAATGCATCAATCAGTTTTTGCATTTTAACCGCATCTTCACCGCTCAACTCGGTTTCGTTTTGAGCACGCATGGTAACGTCGCCGTCAACAGATTTGTAGCCTGCAGCTTCCAAAGCCGCTTTCACGCCTGCCCAGTCGTTCGGCGCGGTAATCACTTCGATGGAACCGTCGTCGTTGGTGATCACGTCTTCCGCACCGGCTTCCAAAGCTGCTTCCATCAGCGCATCCTCGTCAACGCCCGGTTCAAACACCAAATAGCCTTGATGAACGAAGTTGAACGCTACGCAGCCGTCGGTACCCAAGTTACCGCCGTTTTTAGTGAACGCGTGACGCACATCGGCAACGGTACGGGTTTTGTTGTCGGTCAGACAGTCCACCATCAAAGCCGCGCCGCCGATGCCGTAGCCTTCGTAACGCAACTCGATGTATTCCACGCCTTCCAGATTGCCCGTACCTTTATCGATGGCACGTTGCACGTTGTCTTTAGGCATATTGTTTTCGGCGGCTTTTTCCAAAGCCAGGCGCAGGCGCGGGTTTGCGCCGGGATCGCCGCCGCCCATGCGGGCAGCAACGGTAATTTCTTTAATCAGACGGGTGAAGATTTTGCCGCGTTTGGCATCTTGTCGGGCTTTTTTGTGTTGGATATTTGCCCACTTACTATGACCTGCCATATTGATTCCTTTCGTTTTTTCACGCGCTGAGGCGGGATGTGCTTTATTTGTAAGGCGTGCATTTTATCATAAGTTGCCTTTACCCAAAATATTCAGACGGCCCGAATATTTGCAAAAACAGGCCGTCTGAAAAACAAAGAATCTTTTTTAAAGATGCATATTTGCGGCAAACCTTTGTCAGTTTTCCGTTTTAATTCACGAAGGTTTACGGTATGATGACAAAATCGGTCAGGATTGTTAACAACTTAACCGGTATTAAACGGCAAAACGGCCTGCTCGCCCTTGTTGCCAACCGCGAAAATGAACGGGAGTAGTTGCCCGTATCATTTTCTTTTTATTTGTTTTTCTTAAAGGTTATATTATGGAAGAAATATTGTCTGCTCTGGTGGGTGCAGTCAATCTGGTTCTTTGGGACTACCTGCTGATTTATGCCTTAATCGGTATCGGCCTGTTTTTTACCCTGTACTTGGGCGCGCCGCAAGTGACCAAATTGGGGACGGGTTTCAAATCTGTTTTCGGCGGCTTGTTCAGCAAAAAAGACAAAGACCACGAAGGCAAATCCCTGTCTCAATTTCAAGCGCTTGCTGTGGCGATTTCCGCGCAAATCGGTACCGGTAACGTTGCCGGTGTCGCCACTGCGATTACCGCCGGCGGCCCGGGTGCCATTTTTTGGATGTGGCTGTCTGCCATTTTGGGCATGTCCACCATTTTTGCAGAAGCCGTTTTGGCGCAAAAATACCGCGTGGTCAGCCACGGCAAATACATCGGCGGCCCTGCGTTTTACATCACGCACGGCCTGACCCCGAAAATCGGCCGGGGCGCGGCACGTTTCCTGTCCGGCTTTTTCTCCATTGCCTTGATTATCGCGCTGGGCTTCATCGGTAACGCGACCCAATCCAACTCCATCGCTTCGGCCATGAATTTGGCTTTCGATATTCCTCCGATGGCTGTCGGCATTGCTTTGGCGGTATTCGCCGGCCTGATCATCATCGGCGGCATCAACCGCATTGCCGGTATCGCGCAATTTGTCGTGCCGTTTATGGCGGTGATTTACATCTTGTGTGCCGTAATTATTTTGTTCAAATTCTCCGACCACATCATCCCGATGTTCCACAGTATCTTTGTTGCTGCCTTCAATCCTGAAGCAGTATTGGGCGGTGCGGCCGGTATCGGTATGCGCGAAGCTGTCCGCTTCGGCGTGGCACGCGGCCTGTTTTCCAATGAGGCCGGTATGGGTTCGACTCCGCACGCTCATGCGACCGCCAACGTCAAACACCCTGTGCAACAAGGTATGGCCGCGTTTATCGGTATCTTTATCGATACGCTGATGGTCTGCACGGCAACCGCGCTGATTATCCTGCTGACCGACGCTAACTTGTCTGGCGAAACTGGCGCGGCGGTTACCCAACTGGCGTTTAATAAAGCCTTCCCTGGTTTCGGTTCGCAACTGCTCGCCGTCTGTCTGACCTTCTTCGCCTTTACCACCATCATCGGCTGGTACTACTTCGGCGAATCCAATATCCGCTTCCTGTTCCGCGGCAAACACTTGGGCATCTACCGCGTGCTGGTTTTGGTGGCCATCGTATTGGGTACATTGGGCAAAGTGGATTTGGTTTGGAGTATGTCCGATATGTTCAACGGCTTTATGGTCTTGCCGAACTTAATCGCCCTCTTCCTGCTACGTAAGGAAATCCGTGCGGTTTACGATGATTATCTGGCACAAACCAAAGCCGGCAAAGAGTTGACCTACAACTATGAATTCCACGAATTCCACGACAAAAACCCAGGTTGACGACAAACAAAAACCTCTCAGTCAAACTGAGAGGTTTTTTATTTCAGGCCGTCTGAAACTACAATACATAAAAATAAATGCTGATAAATTGCGTCAAACTACCTGCCAAGACAAACAAGTGCCAGATACCGTGGCCGTGGCGGATTTTCGTATCGTTGATAAACCAATAAATCCCCGAGCTATACAATACACCGCCCAACACCAGCCAAAATAATCCACCGGCCGAAAGCGACTGTATCAGCGGCCATACCGCCACTACAATCAGCCAGCCCATCAACACATAAATCACCATCGACAACAACCGCTTCTCGCTTTTACGCCCAATCGTCAGCTCCTGAATAATGCCCAGCAAAGCCAGTCCCCACGACACGCCGAAAAGCGACCAACCCCAACCGCCCTGCAGGGTAATCAGCGTAAACGGCGTATAGCTGCCTGCAATCAAAAGATAAATCATGCAATGATCGACCTTTTGCAAAATCGCCTTGGCCTTCGGCTGCGGAATACTGTGGTATAAGGTTGAGCCCAAATACAGAAGCAGCAGGCAGACTCCATAAGTCAGTGCACCGGCAATCCGATAGCCGTCCGCCGATTCCACCGCTTTCACCAGCATCAGCACCAAGGCCGCCACTGCCAACAAGAAACCGGCCAAATGGCTGTACGCATTAAATCTCTCGCCGTGATACATAAACCATTCTCATTTCTAAAAAACCAAAGTGTACGCGAAGACAGGCGCTTCGTCAGAGAAATCGGGTTAAAAATAAGTTAAAGCGCAAAGGCCGTCTGAAAACACACTCGGGCAATATAACAAAAACATCTTTGCAACAAACAAACCATTCTTTCCCTTTTTCAGACGGCCTCACTAAAGTATCGGCTATCGCCAAGATTGCAAAGTAGAGAAAAAATGTCCATCCAAAACCACCACCTCGACTGGCTCGAAGCCGAGTCTATCTACATCATCCGCGAAGTGATTGCCAACGCCCAAAACCCGGCCCTGCTGTTTTCCGGCGGCAAAGACTCCGTCGTCTTGCTGGCGCTTGCCGTCAAAGCCTTCCAAATCGAAGGCCGTCCGCTGAAGCTGCCGTTCAAACTCCTGCACGTCGATACCGGCCACAACTACCCCGAAGTCATCCGGTTCCGCGACGACACGGTCGCACGCACCGGCGTACAACTTGTGGTCGGCAGCGTAGAAGAGTCCATCCGCAAAGGCAGCGTCGTCTTACGCCGCGAAACTGATTCGCGCAACGCCGCCCAAGCCGTTACACTGGTTGAAACCATTGAAGAACAAGGCTTTGATGCACTGATGGGCGGCGCGCGCCGCGATGAAGAAAAAGCGCGCGCCAAAGAACGCATCTTCTCTTTCCGCGACGAGTTCGGCCAATGGGATCCTAAAAACCAACGTCCTGAATTATGGTCGCTCTACAATACGCGCCTGTTCCAAGGCGAAAACATGCGCGTGTTCCCGATTTCCAACTGGACGGAATTGGATATCTGGCAATACATCGCACGCGAAAAACTCGCCCTGCCGCCGATTTATTACACCCACAAACGCGAAGTTGTCGAACGAAACGGCCTGCTCGTTCCCGTTACCCCGTTGACCCCCAAACGCGAAGGCGAAGTTGCCCAAATCCGCGATGTCCGCTTCCGCACCGTCGGCGATATTTCCTGCACCTGCCCGGTTGCCAGCACTGCCGCCACGCCCGAAGACATCATTGCCGAAACCGCCGCCGCAACCATTTCCGAACGCAGCGCCACGCGCATGGATGACCGCGTATCGGAAGCGGCAATGGAAGAGCGCAAAAAACAAGGCTATTTCTAAACCGTTTTTTCAGACGGCCTATATATTTCAAACCCGAACAACACGGCAAAGCCATCCGCCCCTGCCGTGTTGTTTGCTTTATTATTCTTGCAAATATCATTTAACAACAAAAGCTTAATCAATCATCCTTACAAAGCAACAAACAATAAAACATAAACAAACATGGTATAATAAACACTTGCAGGTAGAGATTTAGACAAAAATCTCAGGCCGTCTGAAGGAGGAGAAACATGAATCGACGCGTTTATATCGTACATGGCTTTGAAGGCAATCCGCACGGCAACTGGTTTGACTGGCTTTGCGCCCAAATCAAAAGCACCGGCACACAAGCAATCTCCCTCGCCATGCCCAATCCCGACAAACCAAGCACGACTGCGTGGCAGTTTACCCTTGACCAGCACATCGGCAAGCCCGATGCCCATACCTTCCTAGTCGGCCACAGCCTCGGCTGCATTACCCTCCTTCATTTCCTCAGCCGCCAACAGCCGCAAAAAATCGGCGGCCTGCTGCTTGCCGCAGGTTTTGCCGATACGCTGCCGCCCCTACCCGCGCTTGATGCCTACATTAAAGCAGCGTCCCCCGATTTCGACATCCTGCGCAAAATCGACATGCCCAAACACTGTCTGGTTTCCGACAATGACACCCATGTTCCGCCTGAACTGACTTTGGACATGGCGGCCAAACTTAAAAGCCCTGTTACCCATATCCCCGAAGGCGGCCATTTGATGGCTTCGGACGGCTTTACCCAACTGCCGCAGGCTTGGGAAGCGCTGAAATCCATGTTGACCGACTAAACACACACTCTAATCCGGTTTTCAGACGGCCTTGTATGCCTCCCCTCCCCATGACAGGCCGTCTGAACGACAATAAAAAACAACCTGCCCTTTCAAGCAGGTTGTTTCTTTTTATGCCTTATTGACGGCAAATCTAATATTGCACCGTCCATTCAATCTCACCACCGGCCCTCATCGGTACAAGCTCGCCATCGCCGTAAGATACGCTGGCAGGAACGGTTTGCGTTTGTTTGACCAATGTGATGGTATCGGAATTTTCAGGCAGACCGTAGAAACGTGGGCCGTTTTTAGAAGCAAAGGCTTCCAGTTTATCCAACGCGCCTGCTTTCTCAAACACTTCAGCATAAAGCTCGATGGCGGTCATCGCGCTGAACATACCGGCGCAACCGCAAGCATTTTCTTTGGCAGTTTTGGCATGTGGCGCAGAGTCCGTGCCGAGGAAGAATTTGTGTGCCTTATCACCGGTAACGGCAGCAACCAAAGCCTGACGGTGGGTTTCACGTTTGAGTACAGGCAGGCAGAAATGATGAGGACGCACGCCGCCGACCAAAAGGTCGTTGCGGTTGAGCAGCAAGTGTTGCGGCGTCACGGACGCGGCCACATTATCGCCTGCTTCCAATACCAGTCGGGCGGCTTCGGCAGTGGTGATGTGTTCAAACACTACTTTAAGATTCGGCACTTGTGCCAAAACCGGCTTCATCACGCGCTCGATAAAGGCGGCCTCACGGTCGAAAATATCGATTTCAGGATCAGTGACTTCGCCGTGAACCAAGAACAAAATGCCCTGTTTCGCCATTTCTTCCAACACGGGAATCAGTTTGAACAGGTCGGTTACGCCGGAATCAGAATTGGTGGTCGCGCCTGCCGGATAGAGTTTGAAAGCCACAATACCGGCAGCCTTAGCCTCACGCACGAGTTCGGGAGTGGCGTTGTCGGTCAAATAAAGCGTCATCAACGGCTGGAAGGTGCTGCCTTCCGGCAGGGCGGCCATAATGCGCACTTTGTAGGCTTGGGCATCGGCAACGCTGACGACGGGCGGTTTGAGGTTGGGCATAATAACCGCGCGGCCCATTTGTCGGGCGGTGTACGGGGCAACGGCTTTGAGCGCGTCGCCGTCGCGCAGGTGTAAGTGCATATCGTCGGGGCGGATGATGGTCAGGGTTTGCATAACTTACTTTCGAGTGGTTTGGTTTGATAATGTTCAGACGGCCTTTATTCGGCGGAATGGTTTCTATTAATTTGATGTTTCAATCGTCAACCGGTCTAAGGCAAAACGGCGGCCTTATTGTCGTAAGAATGATGGGTCAAATAAAAAACAGCCTGTACCGGAAAATGCTCGAACGACGTTGTTTTGACGGTCAGCAAGGTTTCTTTCGGACTGCCGGACGCGCGCCATGCGTAGGAAATCTGACGCATGGGCAACGGGGCTTCCGACAAATTATCGGCACGCAATTCAGCGTTCAAACCTTGCGGCGGATTTTCTGCCAAAGCCAAAAATTGTTTGAAAATCAGATGGTCATTGGCTTTGGCCGTACGCACGCTGCAACTGTCTTCGGTCAGGCTCAAATAATAATCTGCGCCGTTTACCGTTTTCTTCCAAATGCTCAATGCCTCCAAATCCATCATTCCGGCAGGCAAATCGGCCATATCTTTTTTCGACAATAAAACCAGTTTGTTGGCATTGGCGAACTCGCCGACAATGGCGGCATCGCCGTCTGCAGCCACACAGCTTTGGCGGAACAAGTCGGTTACATTTTGGGCATAATCGGCAGCGTTCTGCGGCGAAACACTTTCATTGCCGCATGCACTCAGGCAAACAGCCAATACGACGGCAGACAACGCGACGGCTTTAGACATTTCAGACGGCCTTTATTTGTGTTTCAACACCAGCTTGAACACGCCGTCGGCCTCGCTCGATTCCAACAAAACATGTCCGGTCTGACGGCAAAACGCTTCAAAATCGCCGGGCGCGCCGCCATCGGTGGCCAATACGGTCAGCACTTCGCCCTCCTGCATTTGCGCCAAAGCTTTTTTTGCACGCAAAATCGGCAACGGGCATTTCAAACCGATGACATCCAGAGTTTGTGTATTCATGATGAAAACTCGTCATATTAATCAGAATTAACGTCAATTATACCGCACTTACTTGCACCCCACCCTGCAAGCCCATAAAATAAAGCCGTTTTTCACTTTGGAGCTGTCTATGCGCCGTTTTGCCCTTCTCGCTCTCAGCCTTGCCGCGACTCAAGCATTTGCTTTGGGTTTCAGCCAAAAGGATACGCTGACCAACACGCGTTATCAGGAAAGCCCTGAAGAAGTTGCCGCACGCGAATTTAAAGAACACAAAGCCGAGTTGCCACCCCTGCCCGATACCCAATCGGGCGATTGGTTCAACCTCTACGTTAACGAAACCTACGGCAAGCAGCCCAAAATCCTGCTCAGCAGCCTGCAAATCATGCCTGCGCCTGACAACAGCATCCGCTACGTCTTGAATGTGCGCTCCGACAAAGGCTACGACAACCTCTCCGTCGAAGGCCTCTATTGCGCCCGCACGTCCTTTACTTACAGCAACGACAAGCGTTCGTCTTACAAAGTATTCGCATACGGCGACACAGTAAACCACCGCTGGATCGAGCCGCGCAAAGGCGATTGGAAGCTGATCGGCAATGCGTTCAGCCGCAACGACGCCCTGCACACCGCCCTGTATCAGGCATTCTGTATCGACGGTATGCCGACAACGGTTGAAGGCTTGGTACAACGTTTGAAAGAACGCGGCGGTCGTCACGGCACAACGCTGACCAACCACGACAAATAAACCGCTTTAATCAACAAAAAGGCCGTCTGAAATTTTTCAGACGGCCTTGTCTTTAGAGACAGCTTAGAATTTGTGATACAGGCCCACAGAAGCGGCTTTTTGTTCAACGCCGCCTTTGTTGGCTGCAGTCAGACGGGTTTTGTTGCCGACTTTCAGATACGCCAGTTGGGCAACTACGCCGGTGCGTTTGCTGAAGGTGTATTGGCCGCCGACAACGACTTGGTCGAATTTATCCACCAATTTTTCTCCACTGTTCACGCCCTTGGCAGGCCAGCCGTGCGCGTAAGTAATGCGTGGGGTGACATTGCCCAATTTGTAGCCGACTGTTACCGCTGCATCAACTACTTTCACGGCTTCAGATTTGCCTGAATCGACAGTAATGTCACTACCCTTGTACTCATTAAAACCATCGGTGAAATAGCCTAAATATTCGTTGCCTGTCTCATGGCCTTTGGCATAGTGTACGCCGCCGCCGACAAAGAGATTGTCTTTATCGTAATAAGTTTCGACTTTGGCGATTTGCGCCGCTTTGACTTTGCCTGATTTGTCGGTGTACGCGCCGTTGTAGTGGCCGTAAGCCGCATTGGCGGTAAAGCCGTTTTTAGAGAAACTCACGCCGCCGGTGTATTGGTCTTTGGCCGGTTTGGTGTGCGTGTATTTGTCTGAAGGATTGCGGTTGTCGCGCGGTGCGTAAGACACGTTGAATTTGAATCCGCCGAAATCCGGGCTGTCGTAGCGTACAGCGGCGTTACGGTTGCCGGTACGGGTAAAGATGCCCAAGCCTGCGGCATTGGTTTTGTACATCCATGGATCGATGGTGTCCATTTCGTTCAGCATATTGCTGAGTTTACCGGCACGGACTTTACCGAATTTACCTTGCAAACCAATGAAGGAATCGCGATTGGCAAAACCTTGAGAACCACCGGTAATGGCCGTTTTTTGTTCAACTTGCCAGATAGCTTTCAAATCGCCGCCGAGGTTTTCGCTGCCTTTGAAACCGATACGGGAGGTATTGTCATTGATGCTGGTTGCGGTAGAGCTGGTTTCAGAACCTGCATCACCTTTGATTTTTACTTGACCGACGGTCACGCTGCTTTTGATTTGACCATACAGAATGACGTCTGCAGAGGCAGCCAGCGGCAAACCGGCAATAACCAAAGCGATAATCGATTTTTTCATTATTCTCTCCAAAACAAAGTTAAAATCTCGTGAAAACACGTTTGGCAATATTAATGTTTTCCAACGCTACAAACAACTACTTTCATCTTGATAGACACTTTTATTCATTAGAGTTTAGACTTTTTACAACATTTTTAAATAAAACAGGCCGTCTGAAAGAAATTTCAGACGGCCTTTCCTATTTGCAGCGAAAACGTGACTTGGGTTGTCTTAAAAACTCCGGTTTAGGCAAATGCGGCGCAGTTTAAAGCTATGCGCGACATTATCGGCGGCGAAAACAACCGTCCCGTACAACCTTTAAACGACCGCGAAGTCAATGAAGACAAATAACTTCTAAGGCCGTCTGAAAACAAAAAAGCACCCGGAAACGGGTGCTTTTTCAATCACATCAATCAGGCTTTTTTGTTACCCAACGCGGCTTTCACAAACGCGCTGAACAAAGGATGGCCTTTGCGCGGATTGGAAGTAAATTCCGGATGGAACTGACACGCGAAGAACCAAGGATGATTTGGCAATTCGATGGTTTCAACCAAACGCTCGCGGCCTGCAGATACGCCGCCAATGACCAAACCGGCTTTTTCCAACTGAGGAACATAGTTGTTGTTGACCTCGTAGCGGTGGCGATGACGTTCGCGGATATGTTCGCTGCCGTAGATTTTTGCGGCAAGGCTGCCCGGTTTGAGGTCAACTTCTTGCGCGCCCAAACGCATGGTACCGCCCAAATCGGCAGATTCGTCACGGGTTTCTACGCTGCCGTCGGCAGTTTGCCATTCGTCAATCAGGGCAACGACAGGCGCGGCGCATTTCAAATCAAACTCGGTAGAGTTCGCACCTTTCAAGCCTGCAACATCGCGGGCGTACTCAATCAGGGCAATTTGCATGCCCAGGCAGATGCCCAAGTATGGTACGTTGTTTTCACGCGCATAGCGTACGGCGGCAATTTTGCCTTCCACGCCGCGTGAACCGAAGCCGCCCGGCACCAAAATCGCGTCCATGTCTTTGAGCATGGAAACGTCGCCATTGCTCTTCTCGATGCTTTCGCTGTCGACAAAGGTAATTTGTACGTCGGTTTCAGTGTGAATACCGGCGTGTTTCAGGGCTTCGATCAATGATTTGTAGGACTCGGTCAAATCAACGTATTTGCCGACCATCGCAATTTTGACGGTGTGTTTCGGATTTTGAATCGCGTGAACGATTTTCTTCCATTCGGTCAAATCGGCTTGTTTGACATTCAGCTGCAACTGCTCGGTAATAATGCTGTCGATGCCTTGGTTGTGCAGCATTTCAGGGCATTCGTAAATGCTGTCCACATCGTAGCTGCCCACGATGGCGCGTTCTTCAACGTTACAGAACAATGCAATCTTACGACGCTCGTCCGCAGGCATTTCTCTGTCCATACGGCAGATCAGGATGTCCGGTTGCAAACCGATGCTCAACATTTCTTTAACGGTATGCTGGGTCGGTTTGGTTTTAATTTCACCGGCGGCGGCAATGTAAGGAACATAGCTCAGGTGGGCAAACAATGTATTATTGCGGCCAAGCTGGCTGCGCATTTGGCGGATGGCTTCCAAGAAAGGCAACGATTCGATATCGCCGACTGTACCGCCGATTTCAACAATCGCCACATCATAACCAGCCGCGCCTTCATGGATACGGCGTTTGATTTCATCGGTAATGTGCGGAATCACTTGTACGGTACCGCCCAAATAGTCGCCGCGACGCTCTTTAGCAATCACGTTTTCATAGACTTGGCCGGTACTGAAGCTGTTGCGGCGGGTCATGGTGGCGTTGATGAAACGCTCGTAATGACCGAGGTCGAGGTCGGTTTCCGCGCCGTCATCGGTCACGAATACTTCGCCGTGTTGAAACGGGCTCATGGTACCCGGGTCAACGTTGATATACGGGTCGAGCTTAAGCATGGTCACGTTCAAGCCACGCGACTCGAGAATAGTAGCAATAGAAGCGGCGGCGATACCTTTACCCAAAGAAGATACAACGCCGCCGGTTACGAAAATAAATTTAGTCATGATGTGATACCCATGTTGGAATGTGTGATTTTAACTTGAAGCAGCATATTCTGGCAAACGGCAAAAGCTTCAGGCCGTCTGAAAACAGCGTTTTCAGACGGCCTTATCATACTGATTCTATATATCAGCGCAGTTCGCGGCGCAGGATTTTGCCAACGTTGGATTTTGGCAACTCGTCGCGGAATTCGATGTCTTTCGGCACTTTATACGCCGTCAGCTCTTTACGGCAGAAATCGATCAACTCTTCCTTGGTCAAAGACGGATCTTTGCGTACGACGAAGACCTTAATCGCTTCGCCGGTTTTCTCATTTTTCACGCCGATACAGGCGACTTCCAAAACCTTGTCATTGCTAGCCACCACTTCTTCAATTTCGTTCGGATACACATTGAAACCAGATACCACAATCAAATCTTTTTTGCGGTCCACCAGCTTCAACCAACCTTTTTCATCCATAACAGCAATGTCGCCGGTCTCCAAAAAGCCGCGCGCATCGATTGCTTTGGCGGTTTCTTCCGGACGGTTCCAATAGCCTTTCATCACTTGCGGGCCGCGTACCCACAATTCGCCCGGTTGTCCGATAGGCACTTCTTTGCCGTCTGCATCACGCAATTCGACCTCGGTTGAAGAAACAGGCAAGCCGATACCACCGCTGTAAGCTTCGATATTCAAAGGATTACAACATACGCCCGGGCTGGCTTCGGTCAAGCCGTAAGCCTCCACAATCGGCGTACCAGTAATTTTTTTCCATTTTTCCGCCACGGCTTTTTGTGTTGCCATACCGCCGCCCAAAGTCAGCTTCAAACGGGAAAAATCAACTTCGGCAAAATCCGGACGGTTGACCATCGCATTAAACAGGGTATTCACACCGATGAATACGCTGATCGGCTCTTTTTTCAATTCACCGATAAATCCTTTCATATCGCGAGGGTTGGTAATCAGGATGATTTTAGAACCGGTATTGGCGAAAATCATCAGGTTTACCGTCAAGGCAAAGATGTGGTAAAGCGGCAGCGCGGCGATGACGGTTTCTTCGCCTTCGCTCAGTTGGAATTTAATCCATTCTTTCGCCTGAAGCATATTGGCGCAGATATTGCCGTGACTAAGGACGGCGCCTTTCGCCAAACCGGTTGTACCGCCTGTATATTGCAGCAAGGCAGTATCGTCGCGCGTCAACTCGACTGGCTTGAACGTATTGGCCGCACCTTGCTTCAAGGCCGTCTGAAAAGTGATGGTATTGGGAATGCGGTATTCCGGCACCATTTTTTTCACTTTGCGGATGACGAAGTTCATCAACGCGCCCTTAATCATGCCGAACATCTCGCCGACCGACGCGACAATCACATGTTTGATTTGTGTACGCGGCAACACCAATTCCAGCGTATTGGCAAAGTTCTCCAACACGACAATCGTTGTCGCGCCGCTGTCTTTCAACTGATGTTCCAACTCGCGCGGCGTATAAAGCGGATTCGTATTCACTGCCACCAAACCTGCCTGCAAAATACCGAAAAGCGCAATCGGATATTGCAAAACGTTCGGCATCATAATTGCCACACGCTCACCGCGCGGCAGTTTCAATACGTTTTGCAGGTAAGACGCAAAATCGGTCGCCAACTTGCCCACTTCGGCATAAGTCAGCGTTTTGCCCATGTTTTGAAAAGCAGGTTTATCCGAGAATTTCTCGACACTTTGACGGAATACGTCGCTGATGGAGCTGTATTGAGAGATATCGATTTCGGGGTTGACGCCTTGTTCGTAGCTTTTGAGCCAGAGTTTTTCCATGTTGATCAGTCTTTTATTTAGTCGTTTTTTGAAATCGAGGCCGTCTGAAAGGCTTTATTCAATCTGCCGCTTCGTTTTCAGACGGCCCTTTTATTAAGCAGTAATAATGACAGGCTTGTCGGTGGACATGATGATACCGCCGCCCAAGCACACATCGCCGTCGTACAGTACCGCTGACTGTCCGGGAGTTACCGCCCATTGCGGCTCGTCAAAAACAAGCTCGATGGTTTTATCATCCAAGTAACGCAACGTACAAGGCGCGTCAGCCATGCGGTAGCGCGTTTTGCAGGTATAGCGGCCTTCTTTCGGACGTTCCGGCAATGTGAAACTCAAATCGTTCATAATCAGGCTTTGTGTATAAAGCAAAGGATGGTCATGACCTTGGACGACAATCAGTTCGTTTTTGGTCAAATCCTTGGCCGCAACAAACCATGGCTCGCCTGCGCCGCCGATACCCAAGCCTTTGCGTTGGCCCAGCGTGTAAAACATCAGGCCGACGTGTTCGCCGACTACTTTGCCTCCAGGGGTAACCATTTTGCCATTATTGGTCGGCAGGTATTTTTGCAGAAATTCGCGGAACGGGCGTTCGCCGATAAAGCAAATACCGGTACTGTCTTTTTTGGTTGCGGTCGGTAATTTGAATTCTTCGGCAAGACGGCGGACTTCAGGTTTTTCCAACTCGCCCAATGGGAAAATTGCGCGCTCGAGTTGGAAAGGTTTGAGGCGGTACAGGAAATAGCTTTGGTCTTTGTTTTGATCCAAGCCTTTGAGCAGGTAATGCACTCCGTTGCGAACTTCTTTGCGGGCATAGTGCCCGGTGGCAATGGTATCGGCACCCTGCTCTATGGCATAGTCCAAAAAGCATTTGAATTTAATTTCAGCATTGCACAAGACATCCGGATTTGGCGTGCGGCCCGCGCTGTATTCTTTGAGGAAATAGGCAAATACGTTGTCTTTATATTGCGCAGCAAAATTGACGATGTCGATATCGATTCCGATGATATCGGCAACGGCAATAGCATCAAAGGAATCTTGTTTGATGCTGCAATATTCGTCGTTGTCGTCATCTTCCCAGTTCTGCATGAACACGCCACTGATTTGATGGCCTTGCTGTTTGAGCAGGGCTGCGGTAACGGATGAATCGACGCCGCCGGAAAGGCCGACGATGATGTTTGTTGGTGTGTTGGTAGTATTCATGAGGGGAATGTGGGTTTCAAATATATTTTTTAAAGCTTGATTTTAGCACATTTTGATTTAACGACAGAAAAGGCCGTCTGAAAGCCCAATGACTTTCAGACGGCCTTTATATGCAAATTCAAGCAATTAGTGCTGATGCGCGCCACCGTGACCATGGCCGTGACCGTGATCCATGCCGGATTGTGGTGCAGTTTTCACTTCCAGCTCGACAGTTTGAGATTTCGCGTTTTTGAATTTCAGGGTTACAGGTACTTTTTCGCCTTCTTTCAGCGGTTTTTTCAGACCCATGAACATAACGTGGTAGCTGCCTGGTTTCAGCTCGGTTACGCCTTTTGCAGCCAAAGGCACGCCGCCTTTAACTTCGCGCATACGCATAACGCCGTTGTCGTTAATATGGGTGTGTACTTCAACGCGTTCTGCAACAGGGCTGCTGCCGCCTACCAAGAAGTCTTGTTTGGCTTCATCGTTTTGGATTTTCATGAATGCGCCACCCATTTTCATACCTTCGACAGTGGCACGTGCCCAACCGTCTTCAATATGGATACCGGCTGCAGATACGGAAGTTGCCAAGCCTGCCAGAATCAGGGTTGCCATTAATTTTTTCATGTTTTGCTCCTTGTGTTTGCCAAATGGCTGGGATATACAGTCTTCATCTTACAACCAAAGGCCGTCTGAAAACTTTGATATAGATTAATTAATACTATCTAATCCTAACGAATTACCATATTACCACATTTTTAAGCAGTTAATGCAATAATCCAAACAATAAATAACATGAACAAAGCCATCAGTTGCGTGGCCGAACCGGCATCTTTGGCACGCTTGGCCAGCTCGTGTTTTTCAGTAGAGGTATGGTCAACGGCTGCCTCGACGGCGGTATTAAACAATTCGGTAATCAATGAAATAAACGATGCGACAACAAGCACCATTTTGGTGACCGAGCCGAAATCAAGAAACAACGCCAAGACAATTAAAATCAGGTTCAACCAAAAAACTTGGCGAAATGCGCTTTCATAACGATACGCGGCAGCCAGTCCGTCTTTGGAATAACCAAACGCGTTGATAATGCGCTTGATGCCGCTTTTGCCTTTTTTCTCAGAAGCATAGGAAGATGGTTTCATCATATACTCAACATTAGAATGCCGTCTGAAAAGAAACGGTCGGGTCAATTTTCAGACGGCCTTTGGATTTATTGTTTTACCCAAGATGCCACGGCATCTGCGAACATGGCAGCAACGTCGAAATCTTTTTGCTTCATGATCTCTTGGAAGCCGGTCGGGCTGGTTACATTGACTTCGGTCAGGTTGCTGCCGATGACATCCAAACCGGCAAGCAAGATGCCGCGGCGTTTCAATTCAGGCGCAAGGGTTTCTGCAATTTCACGGTCGCGCTCGCTCAATTCCTGTGCCACGCCGCGACCGCCGGCAGCCAAGTTGCCGCGCGTTTCACCGTTTTGCGGAATACGCGCCAAAGCATACGGAACAACTTCCCCGCCGATAATCAAAATGCGCTTGTCGCCATGTACGATTTCAGGAATATAGCGTTGTGCCATGATGGTGCGTGAATCAAGCTGCATCAGGGTTTCAAGGATACTGCCGATATTGGGGTCGGATTCGGTCAGGCGGAAAATGCCCATACCGCCCATGCCGTCCAACGGTTTGATGATGATGTCGCCGTGTTCTTTCAAAAAGGCACGGACATCGGCGGAACGTGTGGTAACCAAAGTGGGCGCGGTAAACTGGCTGAAGTTCAAAATCGCCAATTTCTCATTGAAATCGCGCATTGCTTGTCCGCTGTTAAATACTTTTGCACCCTGCTGCTGTGCCAACGTCAAAAACTGGGTTGCGTACAGATATTGCATATCAAACGGCGGATCAGTGCGCATAATGACCGCATCGAAATCTTTCAAGGCCGTCTGAACTTTTGCCTCTGCTTTAAACCATTCATGATCGTCATCGTTCTTCGCGCCGACAAACTCAAATGCCGCCGCCTGAGCCACCACCAAGCCTTCACGGACGGACAATTCTCCGCTCAAGGTATGAAAAAGCTGCCAACCGCGCTTTGCCATTTCACGCATCATGGCGTAAGTAGTGTCTTTATAGGTTTTAAAACTTGCCATTGGATCGGCGATAAACAGGACTTTCATCAAAATTTCCTTGTAAATAGACGATATAATCATACCTTGTATTCTGCCTGCCTGAAAAGGTGGCAAAATATAGAAAAGGCCGTCTGAATCCTATTTTCAGACGGCCTTGAGGCTTTTAGGCGGCTGCCAAATGCAAGAGTTCGGCGGCATGGCTGCGTGTAGTATCAGTAATAATTTCGCCACCCAGCATACGCGCGATTTCCTCAATGCGCTGATGATGGTTCAACACGCTGATTTCGCTGACGGTTTGCTCCCCTTCGCTATGCTTGCGGACCTGCCAATGGTTTTCACCGCAAGAGGCGACTTGAGGAAGATGGGTTACCGCCAAGACTTGATGTTTTTTACCTAAGGCACGCAAAGCTTTACCGACCATTTCGGCGACGCCGCCACCAATACCGGTATCCACTTCGTCGAAAATCAATGTCGGCACTTGCGTGTATTGGCTGGCAACCACTTGCAAAGCCAAGCTGATACGCGCCAATTCGCCGCCGGAAGCCACTTTATTCAAAGGTCGGGACGGATTGCCTTTATTCGCCGCCACTTGGAATTGTACCTGCTCCAGACCATGTGCGGTCGGCGAAGACGGCAACAAGACGATGTCAAAACGTGCGCCCTTCATGGCCAAATGTTGCATATGCTCGGTGGTCTCTTCGCCCAAACGACCAGCCGCCTGATGACGCATGGCGGAGAGAATATGCGCGGCTTCGTGGTATTCGGCAAGATTGCGTGCGACTGTATTTTCCAAGGCTTCCAAATCGGCAGCCGCGTGCAGGTTTTGCAGGCGCTCGTCAATTTCTGCCAACTTTTGCGGCAACTCTTCCGGCTCAATGCGGTATTTGCGCGCCATGCTCATCAATTCGCCCATACGGCTTTCTTGTGCGGCTAATTCATTAGGATCGATGTCGCTGCGACCGGCCACATCACGCATATTGGCACTGATTTCACCCAACTCAGCTTCAATACTTGCCAGCATATTCAGACTTTCGGCAAAGCGCGGCTCAATGTTTTGCAGATTGCCCAGCAGTTTTTGGCATTGGTAGATTTGACGTTGGATGCCGTTGTCTCCGTCTATACTGTCGCTCACCTGCTCGGCGGTTTGCAGCAACTCGGCCGAATGCGCCAGGCTGTCGTGGCTTTGGCTTAAGGTTTCCCATTCGTTGGGTTTGAGCTCCAATTGGTTCAATTCATTAAACTGCCATTCCAAACGCTCGCGTTCGATGGCCATGGTTTCTGCCTGCTCTTGCGCTTCTTGCAGGGCTTTTTTCGCATTGACCCAATTTTGATAAAGCTGTTTGACCGTTTCTGCCTGCTCTTTGCTGCCAGCAAATGCGTCTAACAACTCGCGTTGCGCAGACTCTTGATTCAACGAATGATGGGCATTTTGGCCGTGAATATCGATTAACTGCTCGCCAATAGCTTTCAGCTGCGCCAATGTTGCTACCTGATTATTGATATAACTGCGACTTTTACCCTTGGCATCGATAATACGGCGGATGCTGAGCTCTTCGGCATCTTCTTCCAAAAGGCCTTGCTCCTGCAGCTGCGCTTTCAGTTCAGGCAAACCGCTGATATCGAACAAAGCCGACAACTGCGCTTCTTTGGCGCCGCTTCGCACTTGACTGTAATCGGCTTTATCGCCCAACAACAGGCCAATCGCATCCAGAGTAATCGATTTGCCTGCGCCGGTCTCGCCCGTCAATACGGTAAAGCCGTTTTGAAAATCAAGATTCAGGTTTTCAACAATGACAAAATCACGCAAAGAAAGTGCCAACAGCATTGCAGTATTCCTTAGTAAATTACCCGCAACTATGCGGAATAGCTTTAGATAAGCTGATTATAACTAAGATTTTTTATAGTTTAAATCAGATTTTTCTTATGGTTTATCTAAGATATTTATTTTAAACAAATTATTTTTTAAGAAACTGCTAAACGCACCACGCCATATTGTTACCCTGGCTGGCTTATTCAATGATATAAAGCGTTCATTTAATGCTATAAAACGCTAGAATAACTAACATAAAGGCCGTCTGAAACACGATTGTTTCAGACGGCCTTTACATTCAAATCAGTTAATCAGTCTGCTTCCTGATTCTACTGCTTCTTCAGCTTCCTCATCGCCTGTCGGCGGCGTTTCCATCAAATCAGGCAACACCAGCTCGCCCAATTCAGTCAGCGGCGGCAATTCTTCCAAACTTTCCAAACGCAAATCGCTTAGGAATGTTGCTGTTGTCGCCCACAAAGCCGGACGGCCGACAGAATCACGGTGGCCGATGACTTCAATCCAGCCCCTATCCTGCAAGGTTTGCATGACATTTTGCGACACCGCTACGCCGCGTATGCCTTCGATATCGCCACGCGTTACCGGCTGCTGATAGGCAATAATCGCCAGCGTTTCCATCACGGCGCGGGAATAACGCGGCGCGCGCTGCTCTTGCAGGCTGCCCAGTCGTTCAAAGGCAGCTTGGGCGATTTGGAAACGCCAGCCCTCATGGGTATGCACCAGTTGCAAAGCCCTGCCCTGCCAACGGGCCTTCAGTTGCGCCAACACATCAATCAACTTGTCTTGCGACAATGGCGGCACGCACAATTCTCGCATGGCTTTTTCGTTTAAGGGTTCGACTTGCGTCAACAGCGCCGCTTCAATCAGCGCATCGGGAGAAAGTTTTTCAGTCATAATAAAATCAATGTTCAGACGGCATGAACAACCGAAGGCCGTCTGAAAGATAATATGGTCAACGGTTTGTTATGCGCTCAAATGCGCTTTCAGTTTTTCTTCGTCCAAAAACCAATGGCAAATTTCAGTATCGCCATCCAGCAAAACTGGCACCAGCTCATTGTACTTTTCTTCTAAAACCGGATCAGCATCAACATCGACAATATCTAGCTCAAATCCAAACTGCTCCTGATAAGGCTTTAATTGTTCGCGCATTTTGTGGCACAGGCTGCAATATTCCCGAAACATCAAGGTCAGTTTCATGGCGGTTACTCTCGGAGGGACAAAAGCGGCCATTGTATAGCAAAATGCCGCTAAACTATACAGGCATGACAAAGGCCGTCTGAACAGGCGCGAAACAACGCCTTCAGACGGCCTTTGTGTGTATTCTGAAATTAAGACTGAACGTTAATACCTGCAGTCACGGTATTTTGGGCGCTGCTTGCAGTCAAAAACGATGCAGCCAATTCGCCGCAGCAACCGCAACAAGTCGCCACGCCCAATTGAGCCTGCAAATCGCTCATGGTGGTTGCACCGGCGGCGATGGTCTCTTTGATGTCGTGGTCAGTAATGGCGTTGCAGATGCAGACAAACATGATGTGCTCCAATAATTTTGTTACCCTCTGTAATTGAGAGTAGGATTTATTCTTGAACGTAAATATAAATAAAAACGGTTTGCATTGCAATATTGGCATTGTCCTTTTGTTTTGAAATTTTTCTATGTAAATTTGTATTTTGATTGTTATTTTATAAATAGTAAACTTTATAACCGTTCAGACGGCCACGATAACAAAAGGCGGCATCTTCGAAATGCCGCCTCTATTCATGAACGGGAATGGTGTTCATCGACCATGTTTTTCAAACGAATATTAGCAACATGGGTATAAATCTGTGTGGTGTTGATATCGGAATGTCCCAACATCATCTGGACCGAACGCAAATCGACGCCGTGATTAACCAAATGCGTGGCAAAAGCATGGCGCAAACCGTGCGGACTGAGCGAAGCAATACCGGCCGCTTCGGCATATTCTTTGACTATCATCCATGCAAGTTGACGGCTGATGCCGCTGCGTTTCTGGCTGACAAACACTTCGTCGCAGATTTTGTTTTTCAGCAACAACGGGCGCGATTCGTTGCAATAGCGTTCCACCCAATATGCCGCTTCCTGACCCAGCGGAACCAGACGCAATTTGTTGCCCTTGCCTATGGTACGGATACTGCCGCGATGTAAATCGATATCGCTGAGCGTCAATTTGACGGCTTCGGTCACGCGCAAACCTGTTGCATACATGACTTCAAGCAAGGCTTTGTCGCGCAGTCCATGCGGCGTTTCCACATCCGGTGCAGCCAGCAGCGCGTCGATTTGAGCTTCGGTAATCAGCGTGGGCAGTTTGCGTTCCGATTTCGGCGCCTTGAGAAAACGGGTGGGATTGTCTGCTCTTTGGCCTGTTTCTTCCAACCAGCCGTACATACGCTTGCAAGCCGACAATGCCCGCGCTTGGGACGTGTTTTTTTCCCCTTCCGCATACACGGCATCAGACAGGGCAAACTCATCGGCACTCAACCAATCCTGCCCGCCCTCGGCCAACCGCGCGGCGACTTTGACCAAATCACGGCGGTAACTTTGCAGCGTATTGTGGCTGAGCCTGTCTTGCAGCCAAAGGGATTCAAGCAGCTTGTCTATTAAATCGTCCATATTCATCAAACTGTATTGAAAGGCCGTCTGAACGGCATGACTTTACATCCGTTCAGACGGCCTTAGGTTTTCAAAGCCCTATCAAGAGACTTGAGAAATTGTATCCAACACTTCCTGCGCGTGTCCGGCCACTTTGACTTTGCGCCATTCATGAGCGATTTCGCCGTTTTCGTCCAGCACAAAGGTGCTGCGCTCGATGCCGAGGGATTCTTTGCCGTAAAGCTTTTTCAGCTTGATCACGTCAAACAGCTTGCAGACGGTTTCTTCTTTGTCGCTCAACAATTCAAACTGGAAGCCTTGTTTAGTGCAGAAATTCTGATGCGATTTGACACCGTCGCGCGAAATGCCGACAACGGTATAGCCCAATGCTTTGAATTGCTCCAATCGGGCATTGAAATCCAAGCCTTCGGTGGTACAGCCGGGAGTACTGTCTTTAGGATAAAAATAGACAACCAACGGCAAATGTTCGGCGGAGTTAAAATCGCTGCCGGAAGAAGATGGGAGTGTGAATTGATATTTTGACATATTATTCCTTTCAGACGGCCTAAACCTAGCCTTCGTTTATTTTTCGCTTAAATTCAAATAACTGCGCGTACCTTGAAAATCTTCCAATGCGCGCAACAAAAGCTGGAAGTGGTCGTCATTGCCGGCCAAATCCAACTCATCAGCATTGACGGTCAGCAAAGGCGCGCTTTGATACAAATGGAAGAAATGACTGTATTCGTCATGCACCCGTCCCAAATAGCCTTCAGGAAACAAGCTGATAATGCCTTCGTGACGTTTTTGCAGGCGTTTGCGGTTGTTTTCGACGGCGGTTTGCAGATAAATCACCACATCGGGTTCCGCGTATTGCGGCAAAATACGTTGCTTCATATCGGCAAAAAGCTGCTGCTCGTCATTATTCAAAACGATAGGCGTAAAAATACGGTCTTTTTCCAATAAAAAGTCAGCCACAACCATTCCGCCTTGCGCACATTGGTCTTCAATAATATTCACGCTTTCAGCGCGGCGCGTCAGGAAGAAAAGCTCGGCAGCCAAACCATTATTGGAAACATTACTGTAAAACTTCATAAGAAACGGATTATGATCCGGATTCTCCGACAACAGCAACGCGCTGAAATGCTCTGCCAAGCGGCGGCTCAAAGCGGTCTTGCCGCTACCGATGGCGCCTTCGACAACAATATAACGAGGATTCATAGTAACTCTTTGTAATGTGTTTCCCAACAATATTTTATAGCAAAAAAGGCGTGTCCAACACGCCCTTTCTTGTTTTAGTCCGTTTTTCAGACGGCCCTTATTCTTTCAACAGGAGAATACCCTGCCCGCCCAAAGCCTGAGCCAAATCAGCCGCACGGCCATACTCGCCCAACTCGAAATCCGGAAGGATTTCGGCCAAAGGCAACATAACGAAACTGCGCTCATGCGCGCGCGGATGCGGCAAGGTCAGATGCGGGTCATCGCTGCGGATACCGTCAAAATCAATAATATCCAAATCCAAAGTGCGCGGCGCATTACGGAAGGTACGTTCGCGCCCAAATTCGGCCTCGATGCGGTTTAACTCTGCCAACAACGCTACGCCGTCCAATGAAGTTCTCACCGCACAAACGGCGTTCACAAAATCGGGCTGATCATCATAGCCAACCGGCGCAGTCAGATACAGGGAAGAAGCCTTTTCGAGCCGAATATGTGGATGCGCGGCCAATTCAGCCAAAGCGGCGCGAACCTGTTCGGCAGGATTGGCGAGATTGCTACCCAAAGCGATAACGGCAAAATGCGGATACATTTCAGACGGCCTCTTTTAAAACGGCAGCGTTTTGGTTTTGGCAAGGAAAACAATCGTGGCAACACACGACATGGCTAAAACATAGACGATATAGAATTTTGGCGAACGCGGACGCGAACGCATCATAATCATGCCCAACACAATATAAACCAGCAACAGCAGGATTTTCATGCCGAGCCACGGCGCATTGAACGGCGAAAAATGGGTAATCTTCATCAGCCACAAGCCGGTAAACAGCAACATGGTGTCGTTCAAATGTGGCATGGCTTTCCAAATGCCAGCCAACGGCTTCTCAGGATGACGCCAGAGCAGGAAAAAACGGATGTTGAACAACAGGATGGTAATGGCAACGAAAATCTGATGGCTGTATTTTACAAACAGATATTGCATGGCAGTTTCTTATGTTGAGGGTTGAAAAACAAAGCAGCTATTTTACCGCAAACATCTATTTCTGACGCAACTTTTCAATCGCCAGCAGATAGGGAGGCGCATTGCGGCGGTTGACAAAGCCATAGCGTAACACGGCAAATGCTTCCTGCGGCAAAGTTTCCGCCCATTGCACAATCGCTTCAGCCTCTATTCGGCCGGCTTCATGTCCCGGATACAATACCGCTACGGCCAGCCCGCCCTCTTTCAGCAAACCCAAAGTATCCGTCAGCGCACGGATGCTGCTTGTCGCCTCAGTCGTACAGCTTTTATCGCCCCCCGGCAGCCAACCGAAATTAAATACTGCGGCATCTAAAGACTCGTCGATATAAGATAAAACGTTTTCATGACCGTCATGTATCAGGGCTACCCAACCATCTACGCCATTTTCTTTCAGACGGCCTTGAGTCTGCTCCAGTGCTTTGGATTGCACATCAAACGCCCACACCCTACCCGTCTCTCCAACCGACTGCGCCAACAGCAAAGTATCATGCCCGTTTCCGGCCGTCGCATCCAAAGCGCGGCCGCCTGCTTTTAAGGCTTGTCGTAACAAGGAGTGGGCAAAGGGAAGAATGTTCTCAAGCAGCATGATAAAGGTCGTCTGAAAATAAAAATACCCTACCGCAAAAGCGGTAAGGTATTGAAAAACAGGAATGCGTTACATCATTTATTCGGCAGGTTGTTGCACTGTCTCAACTTGAACCGGAGCAGCTGCGGCAGCGGCTTGAGGTTGTTTGTTTTCGTGTTGCAGGCTGACTGCGCGTGCAGGAACGATTGTTGAGATAGCGTGTTTGTAAACCATTTGAGTGACGGAAGTATTACGCAGCAGAACAACGTACTGGTCGAATGATTCCACTTGGCCTTGCAGCTTGATGCCGTTTACCAAGTAGATTGAAACCGGAACGTGCTCTTTACGCAACGCATTCAAAAAAGGATCTTGTAACATTTGTCCTTTAGCTGTCATATTCTTGAGCTCCATTATTATGATTGTAAAGACGCCAAAATCGGCGTTTGATGGGATTGTAGCCCCGAATAGGATAAATTACCAACTATTTTTTTCTATCACACCGTTTAGGAATCCAGCAATAAGGGAACTTCACGTCAAACCGACTGTTTCATTTCCATATTCACAACAATCCCCAATTCAAATTTGATGTTTTTTTAAATTCGACAAACCCTATCAAAAATATGCCATGAAGCTCTAACAATCTGTTTTTCATTATAAAAAGGCCGTCTGAAATTGTTCAGACGGCCTTTGTGTTTATTTGCTGAATTGTTTTTTCACGCTGACTTTGGTTTTCTTCTTGAAGCGGTTTTTCTCTTCCTTGCGGCCTTCGCGTTTCTCAATACGGTTGCTCAAGCTGACACGGCGCAGCGGTTTTTTCTTCGGTTTGTCTTCCGCATTTTCATACGGGTTTTCCGAAACATTGTATTGAATTCTGAGCGGCGTACCTTGCAGATTGAAGGCTTTGCGGAACGTTTGGGTCAAATAGCGTGTGTAGCTGTCGGAAATGGCGTGCAGCGAATTGCCGTGTACCACAATTACCGGCGGATTCATGCCGCCTTGGTGGGCATAGCGCATTTTCGGACGCACCAAGCCAGCACGCGGCGGCTGTTGACGCTCGATCGCGCTTTGCAATACGCGCGTGATTTTCGGCGTCGGCATCTTAATCATCGCCGCATTGTAGGCAGCCTGAATACTTTCAAACAAACCGTCTATACCGCGCTCTTTCAACGCAGAAATAAAGTGGAACTTAGCAAAATCAAGGAAATACAGTTTGCGGTTGATATCGCGTTTCACTTGCTCGCGGCGCTCTTCGCTGATGCCGTCCCATTTATTGACCGCCACCACCAAGGCACGGCCTGCTTCCAAAGCGAAACCTGCAATCGTCGCATCTTGGTCGGCGATATCTTGTTGCGCGTCCAATACCAAAACAGCAACATTTGCCGCTTCAACCGCCTGCATGGCTTTGATAACGGAGAATTTTTCCACCGCTTCATCCACTTTGCCGCGACGGCGCACACCTGCGGTATCGATGATGGTAAACGGTTTGCCTTCACGTTCAAAATCGATATGGATACTGTCGCGTGTTGTGCCTGCCATATCGAAGGCAATCACGCGCTCTTCGCCGAGAATAGCGTTTACCAAGGTCGATTTACCGACATTTGGACGGCCGATTACAGCAAAAACAGGATGTTTCGCTTCTTCCTCTTCCTTTTCAGGCTCGGGGAAGGTTTCCAAAATATCTTCAATCAGATAATACACACCATCGCCATGCGCACCTGAAATAACATAAGGGTCGCCCAAAGCAAGTTCGTAGAACTCGGAGGCAAGTACGGCCCTATTGCCGCCCTCGCCTTTATTCACGGCCAAATAAACAGGACGCGGGCTTTGGCGCAAACGGTCGGCAATGATTTTGTCTTGCGGCGTCAAACCGGTGCGGCCGTCCACCAAAAACACCACTGCATCGGCTTCATCGACAGCCTGCAAGGTTTGTTTTGCCATTTCGTGCAAAATGCCACTGTCCACAACCGGCTCAAAGCCGCCGGTATCGATGACCAAATAAGGTTTGCTGCCGACTTTGCCATGACCGTAATGTCGGTCACGCGTCAGGCCGGGCAGGTCATGCACGAGCGCGTCTTTGGTGCGCGTCAAACGGTTGAATAAAGTAGATTTGCCGACATTGGGGCGGCCGACAAGCGCGATGGTTGGTTTCATGATTGAGTCTTTCTGTGTCAAGTGCCGCCTAAAAACGGGAGCGGAACACAAGCAGGTGTTTTAAAAACACGGTTGATAAGGATAAGTGTAGGCCGTCTGAAAAGTCATTGCAACTTCAGACGGCCTTGATTTCAAACAAACTTATTTCAAGCTGTCGATTTTCATTTGTAGCAATTCGCGGCCTACTGCGGTTTGCGGCATTTTGCTCAAAGCAGCTTCGTAACTTTGTACGGCTTCTTTGGTTTTATTTTGGGCAACGTAAACATCGCCTTTAGTTTCCAGCATCAAAGGCTCGAAATCAGCCTCAACCTGAGTATTCAGGGCATTGATGGCGGCATCGTATTTTTTTTGCTGCAACAGGACAACGCCCAAACGCTGGGCTGCCAAAGCTTGAACCAGCGGTGCATTTTGGTTTTTCAGCACCCAATTCAAATGACCTTCCGCCACATCATAACGGCCGGCATCAAACTCGGTTGCTGCTACCATCAAAGTAGCTTGGGCTGTCGAAATGGAATCAGGATAGTTTTTTTGCAATTCGGCCAAATCGGCGTTGATGGCTTTTTGGTCGGTTTTTTGCTGCGCCTTTTCCACCATTTGCGCCAATACGGCGGCGGCTTCCTGATCTTTTGAAGCTTTTTGGCCTTGGTAAATGGTGTAACCCAAATACCCCAAAGCCGCCACAATCAGCAAGGCAAAGATCCAACGGCCGGTTTTTTTCCAAAAATATTTAAAGTTGTCTAACTCTTGTTGTTCTTCCAAATGGGCTGCCATTTATGCGTTCTTCCATTGTTGTAAAGTGTCTGTCAAATCAGCGGCGGCAACGGTTTGTTGTTCGCGTTTGCCCTGCATATCTTTCAGGGTAACCGTACCGTTTACCAGCTCATCCTGAGCTACAATCAGGGCAAAGCGTGCGCCACTGTTGTCTGCTTTTTTCATTTGCGCCTTCAGGCTTTGATAGCCGGAATGCTGCATTACATTGAAACCTTGAGCGCGCAAGGCTTGCGCGTATTTCATCACCTGCAAGTCCGCACCTTCGCCTTGGTGCATTGCATAGACATCAGGCGCGGCGTTCACTTCCAGAGAGCCGTATTCGCTCACCAAAAGCAGCAGGCGCTCAATACCCATCGCAAAGCCGATAGACGGCGCAGGTTTACCGCCAAGCTCTTCAATCAAACCGTCGTAACGGCCACCACCGCACACAGTCGCCTGCGCGCCGAGTTTGTCGGTCGTCCACTCAAAAACCGTCTGATTATAATAATCCAAACCGCGGACCAAGCGCGGATTTTCAATATATTGAATACCCAAACCATCCAACATCGCCTTGAAGCGTGCATAGTGGTTTTGCGAAGCCTCGCCCAAGTAATCTACCAGACGCGGCGCCGCGTTGCAGATTTCCTGCAAATCAGGGTTTTTCGTATCCAAAACGCGTAAAGGATTGGTTTTCAGACGGCGTTTGCTGTCTTCGTCCAGTTGCGCTTCATAGCGGGTCAAATATTCAACCAATGCAGCACGGTGTGCCGCACGTTCCTCACGGTTGCCCAAGCTGTTGATTTCCAAAGTCAGGTATTCGCGAATACCCAATTTTTCCCATAAGTCGGCAGACATCGCGATGATTTCCGCATCAATATCCGGCCCTTCAAAACCCAAAGCCTCGATACCGACTTGATAGAACTGACGATAACGGCCTTTTTGCGGACGCTCGCGACGGAACATCGGCCCCATATACCACAGCTTTTGCGGGCTGTTGTAGAGAAGGTTGTGTTCGACCACCGCACGCAAACAAGAAGCCGTACCTTCAGGACGCAAGCTCAAACTCAAAGAATCGTTTGAATCGGAGAAGGTGTACATTTCCTTGCCGACCACATCGGTTTCCTCGCCGATGGAGCGGACAAACAAACCGGTTTGCTCGACAATCGGCGTACGGATTTGCTGATAGCCGTAAGCGCGTGTCCAACGGCCGACCGTATCTTCAAACGCCTGCCAAAACGCAGCCGTCAGTTTGAAATCTTTTTGTTCGACAGGTAAAAGGTCGTTCATACCTTTTACAGATTGAATTTTTTGTGCCATTTCAATATGGGATAAGCGAAAATCAAATAGTTGGGCATTATAGCTGATTTTTAAGGGTTTGTGAGGTTGGGAACAAATCAAAAGGCCGTCTGAAAAAGTTTTCAGACGGCCTTTGACTCACTCTACACGCCGTAGCCTGATTTGTTTGACTGCAAATTCCGTCTGCCGCTTGGGATGATGTGTAAAAAACAATTTATTTGAAATCGTCTCCGCTTTTTTCGGTACAACAGCCAAAATCTTACCTGCCAAATTTCCCTCACGAGTTTTCCAAGCATCCAAAAACTGCGCCCTGCTCATGGAAACATGACCCAGCGACGGGTCGGCAAGCAAAACCGTATTGCCGTCTATACCGCGCAATACCGAAAAATGATCGTCCTTGCGGTATTTCAAATACACGATGACGGGGATTTTCAACTTCGCGAGCTGCTCGAAAGACAGGGCATAGCCTTTCGCCTCAAAACCCAAATCGGGCATGATGCGCTGCATATCCTCAAACGACGCGCGCATTTGCTCCTTATCCAGTTTTTTCAACACTTCTTCCTCCGTCAGCTTTTGCCCGTAAAAATTGTTCAAAAGCGTCGCCACCGAAGCCGCCCCGCAGGAAAAATCCAAATCCTGTTTTACAATATTGAAATCGCGCCTCTCTTTCCAACTTTGCACTTTGATTTTTCCGTAAACAACAGGATTATCGTTAAACATAGGTGCAGCATTCAGAAGACCGGATAAAGAAACGGCAATCGGCACTGACAGACAAATACGTTTTAATATCATCATACCTTCTAAAGATATATGTAAGAGGTCGTCTGAAAAAGCTTTCAGACGACCTCTTACATAATTATTCTTAATAGTATAAATAGTAAGGGATATAACAGGTATTAGGGGCAAACCATGTTGCACCATGACCTACTGCCCTTACCGCTTCTTAGACAGTCTTTTTACGAATACCATCATCAGGATTGTCCAAAAAAAATATTTGATAAATATATTGCAAGATATTTTATTCCAATTTCATCCGAAACAGAAACTAATATATTTTTAATTAATACATAGCCGATTATTACATTTATTATTCCTATAATATATAAGGATATTCCCAAAATTTTTTTTGATTTTATTTTAGGCATATCTTTTATCCATACTAAAATACAGCCCAATGTCGAAAAGAAAATAACAGGAAACACTACCTTACCTCCTCTTACTTCCAACCAAACCGATAGCAGGCTTGGTTGGAAATTGGTTTATTTATTTATAAACATTATTTCCATATCTTCCGATATAAAAAAAATACTTATCAAACTTCTCAAAATTAAGTTCTATTTTTTCTATATTATTCAAATCAGTATTATCTCCTATGATACGGAGAACTACATTTCCTAACAGGCAAAGATTATGAACTACATGAACCAGTTCGGTGGAAGGTGTATATACACCTTGCAACTTAATATTATTTTTTTGTGCATTTTTTACCTGTAAATTAAATTTTTTGGAATTTTCTTCGTAGGAAAGAATCGTCCCTTCCGGAAAAATGACTGTCCTGCACAGTAATTTGTCCGCATTATTATAATGCAGCGTATTTTTTGAAAAAAATAATTTATTATTTGGAAATTTTCTTATAATTTCAGAGCTTGACCAACGGCTATTTTTTTAAAAAAGAAATCTGCTCGTTATTAGTACTATCAATTTCAACTTCAATTATCATCACCACCCCTCATAAAATACACAATATGATTGGGCAATTATTGCCCAAGCCCGCAACAAATTCTAATTATTTTGGAGTCTTAGCCAATTGGCGTCCATAAAAAATATGAGCCCTCGAACTACTGGGGTAGCATATCTTGCAGCAACAAAAGTACCTATCCTAGTTAAATACCCAAGTGCCACCAACGGCGCCATGGCCCCTTCAGCCTCCTTCATCTCCTTCTGAGAAAGCTCCGCCAACTGCATAGGCGTATCTGCCTGCGTGTGGAACACTTGGCTTTCAAATGTCTGATTGTCGAAGCTGTTTGCCATTGCGGGAGCAATCATCGTCAGAATCATCATGGCTGCGGTGATTTGTTTTTTTCATAACAAATTCTTGGGGAGGAGATAATGTTCCATCAAAATCCTCCTAAAAGGCTGCCTGAAATTTCCAAGCAGCCTTTTTTGTTTGCTTATTAATCGGATAGTGCGACAAATATAAAGTAGGCGGCAATAATTGCCGTAACGGCAGCCATAACTGTTTTATTTTCTTTATCAAACCAAAGCGAGTTTAGAAACATGGCCATCAAGAAATATGATGGTTTTTCAGTTTTTCCGCTGCTTTCTTGAATTAGAAGATAAAATATAAATATGGCAGTTATACTGATTGCTGTTTTTATTAAAATATATTTATTTTTCATCATCTTGTATGATTTTCAATGCAAGTCTCAACAATAAAATTCGAAATAAAATAGAGAGATGTTGATATATCAGATAAATACACAAAACAATCAAGAAAACTATTGGCGGCATGTATAATCTTGAATTTCGTTTTTTGATGAAATTAAAATAATGAAATATATACTTACCATTATAATGGAAGTTTTAGCCTCCTGATTGCAGTATTTCAAATCCAAGATAAATATTAAAAAATTATTAAAATTAAATGATTAAATTGTTTTAATAGCCATATCGATTAGCTTATTATTCAAATATCTTATTTAATTTTATTTATTATTTCCCCAACTTTTTCGGCAATAAATAACAAAAAATAGCATAATAAGATAACAGAACAGGAAAATAAAAATAAATCTTTCATTATCTTAGTAATAAAATTCCAAAGATTTTCCTTATTTCCATCAATAATAAAAATTATCAGGTCATGAATAAAGAATACTGCAAAGAAAATACTTCCTGCCGTTAGAGATATTTTTAATCTGCTTATTTTCCCTTCGCTATATTTACCTGATAAATAGCCTAAAAAAGCTGCAATCAAATCATCCATTTTAAAAATTTCTGTAAAAACAGGTAATGTCTTTAATTCATTACCTGCTTGTTATGATTTATCTACGCCATACGCGATTTGCACCATTGTTGGCAAGTGTGCTATTTACTCTCCATATGTTTGCTCCTGCATTTGTCAGGCTGGGAATAAATTTGACTCCTCCACTGGCAATTGCCCCCGCAGTACCAAATGATGCGTCAATGACAGCACCTGTTGCTACGTTATCTGCAAATTTGGCATTGTCCCATTTGTAATGACCTTGATAGACGCCCCATGCATATAGCCGGCACCTCCCCATATGCCTCCTACGATACCACCGGCTACCCAAGGAGCAACAGCCCCCTCAGTGTCTTTCATTTCCTGCGGCGATAGTTCCGCCAACTACATCGGCGCATCTGCCTGCGTGTGGAACACTTGGTTTTCAAATACCTGATTTTCCATGCTGTTTGCCATCGCCGGAGCGGCAATCATCGTTAGAATCATCATGGCTGCGGTAATTTGTTTTCTCATAACAACTCCTTTGGATTACAACGTTGGAAAATCAAAAACTGCTGAAAATGTATGCTGTACGCCCAATTTCAGTTCGGAACTGGTTTGCCCTGAAACGTTGAAACGTGCGGATGCGTTTAAAGCCGTGGTTTTGGTGAAACCGAAACCTGCACCGAGATGGGCGTAGATGGATGTATTTCCGGAGCATTCCCGTTCGCCGTCCAGTCGGTCGGGCTTCCTGCCCAGCCATTGGATGTCGCCCGTGAGGCTGATCCTGTAGTTGGCGGCAAATGAGATGTTGAAGTTGAGCAGCCAATAGTTGCCCGATATGAAAAAGCTGCCCTCCCTTTTTCTCTCAAGCGATGGCTGCAGATAACGCCACAAATAATCAAGCAAAAATAGATTTAGTCAAAAAGGTTTACCTGACCAAAGTGGATTTAGGCTCTGAACACAATCGTGTTACCACGCCTGAACTACAAAAAATTATCCGACAATTCAATAAATTCGACACAAATATCCGTAAGCAACCCGATATGGAGATGGGATGTGACATGCCGATACATTACTACTTGGGTTTTGGTCAGGATCATCCTGACAACTTCCATAAAACTTTGCAAGTCAAGGTCACTTCTCCCCATACCGTCCGGGCAACATTTAAACAATTTGACGGCCATAGGGTCGGTGCAGATTTCACGTTGAAATGTACAGAAAACCGTTGTTTGATAGATGATTTTAAGATGATTGGCGATCAAACCGGCATCAAAACCGATTACAAACTTGTTTTGCGCAAACAAAAATGTGAGTGAGCCGACAAAACAAAAGGGCTGCCCAAACAAATGGAGCAGCCCTTTGATTTTGAAATCAAGGTCGTGAAGGATGCGGATTTAAGCGGACAGGCGGCAAATTAGGTTTTCCGTATTGGGAAACGGCTTGTCTGTCTGAAGCCACTTTTCCTGACTGCATGACGCCGCTATCGTTGCGTATTGGATGTGCGGCATACTCGTCTTGATTTAATTGTGAAACTTCTTCATTGACTTCATGCTCTGCCACAAGTTCATACTCATTATCGTATGCCTTACTCTTGCCAAGCCGAACTTCCCCTCCCGCCATAGCGGATACGGAAAACGCGGATAACATGATGATTATGCCGATTTTTCTCTGCATAATATTCTCCTTTTCTCAAATATTGCTTCTTTATCATTTCTTTAATTCATGCCATAAAAGCAAGTTCAAACAAAACCAGTTTATCTGATTCCATTTATAGAGGCTATTTAAACACAAAACCTGCATCAATACATATCCGTTATTAGAAGTTTATTTTCCATATAAACAAGGCCGTCTGAAAAAATCCTAAAAACCGAGTACAATCCGCCGCATGAAAAAACGTACCAATCCCCTACCCCTTTTAAACGGTGTCAAACCCAGCTACTTGGTTTTACCGCATGAAAAGCAGTTTTACGGCTTGCCGCTGCTGCATTTTTTATGCGCTCATTTTCCCTTTGTCGGCGAAGAAAACTGGCGGCGGCGGCTGAACAGCGGTTTTGTGGTGGGTGCGGATGGCGTGCCGTTTGATGAAAATACCTTGTTCGAACCCGGCAAGACGATGTTTTATTACCGTGAAACCAGCCGTGAGAGCGAGCCGCGTATTCCGTTTGAAGAAAAGATTTTGCATATTGACGAGCATTTGATTGTAGTGGACAAACCGCATTTTCTGCCCGTCATCCCCAGCGGCAGGTTTTTGCGGGAAACCTTGCTCACGCGCCTGCGTCTGCGGCCGGAATTGCAGCATTTGAATGTTGAAGACATTACGCCGATTCATCGCTTGGACAAAGATACGGCAGGCGTTATGCTGCTTTCGCTCAACCCTGCCACGCGTCGTGGTTATCAGACCATGTTCCAAGAAAAAACCGTCCGAAAAACCTATGAAGCGGTGGCGCCGACGCGGACGGATTTGGACTATCCGCTGGATATTTCGTCACGAATGGAACGCGGCGAAAAATTCTTTCTCACGCGGGAAACGGAAGGCGAACCCAATGCCCACACGACCATCGAGCTTATCGAAAACCGCGGTGCATTCAGCCTCTACCGCCTCACGCCGCATACAGGAAAGAAACACCAGCTGCGCGTGCATATGATGAGTTTGAATATGCCGCTGATGAACGATGCGCTTTACCCTACCCCATTGGCGGCCGGTGATGAAGACTACGACAAACCTTTAAAACTTCTGGCTAAAAAAATAGAGTTTACCGATCCTGTCAGCGGAGAAATCCGCGTATTTGAAAGCAGCTTTACGCTTTAAATTATCCAATCCAATGAAAAAGGCCGTCTGAAATTTTTCAGACGGCCTTTTTGTCACAGAATCATTCGATTAGTGATGAATGCAGCTGCACTCTTTGTTCATATCAATCACCATACGGCCGGTAATTTTACCTTCGCGCATTTCTTGGAAGATGGCAGGCGCTTCATCCAAAGCACGCAATTCGACTTTAGGCACAACCAAACCTTCTGCGCCGAATTGGAATGCTTCTTCCAAATCTTTGCGGGTACCGACCAGAGAGCCGACCACTTCGATGCCGTCCAATACCAAACGTGGGATAGACAAGTCCATAGACTCAGGTGGCAAGCCGACTGCAACGACACGGCCGCCGGCGCGGACACAATTAACGCCTGAATTGAACGCTGCAGCGGATACGGCTGTTACCACGGCTGCGTGTGCGCCGCCGGTTTTTTCTTGGATGACTTGAGCCGCATCTTCTTTGGCGGCATTGATTACCAAATCAGCGCCGGTTTCTTTGGCAAAAGCCAGTTTGTCATCGTTGACGTCAATGGCAACAACGTGCGCGCCAAACACTTTTTTCGCGTATTGAACCGCCAAGTTGCCCAAACCGCCTGCGCCGTAAATCGCAATCCATTGACCCGGACGAACGCCGGAAACTTTAATCGCTTTATAAGTGGTCACACCGGCACAAGTAATGCTCGAAGCTTGCGCAGGATCCAAGCCCTCAGGGACTTTGACCGCGTAATCGGCACTCACGATACAGTGGGTCGCCATGCCGCCGTCGGCAGTATAGCCTGCGTTCAATACAGAGCGGCACAAGGTTTCGCGGCCGGTATTGCAATATTCGCAAGAACCGCAGCTTTGGAACAGCCATGCGATGCTGACACGGTCGCCGACTTTCAGATTTTTCACACCGTCGGCAACTTCTTTAACCAAACCGATGCCTTCGTGTCCCAACACGCGACCCGGTTTGTCGCCGTAATCGCCTGCCGCAACGTGCAAGTCGGTGTGGCACACGCCGCAACACTCGACTTCCACCAACGCCTCGCCATATTCCAGCGGACGCAGTTCGCGTTCAACAACTTCTACATCACCTGCTACATCTTTATTTACTACCACAGCATGCATTTTCATGAGAGAGTCTCCTAGGGTGTTGAAAAACTGTTTAGCTATGAATGAGAATACTCCCCATATCCGAAGCCGTCAACCCATAATCTTTTTAAAAACAAATAGTTATAATGTTATATCATAACAGGATCTATTTAAGCCGTATAAATCTTTAAATACATTAACAAATGCAATTTCATTTCAATCAAATCCTTTATTTTTCAGACGGCCTGCTACATGAAACAACATTGCAAACGTAAATTTTGAGAACATTCTCATTTTTAGTACTTGAACTTAAAAAGAAAAAAGCATAAGCTGTTTTTATGGCGCAGAAACACGCCTTCCCACTCATTAAGGAGACAGCATTATGGCAAAAGATTTAAATGTGTTTGATAAAGAATATGGTCTTTTAATCAACGGCGAATGGACGAAAGGTAGCGAAGGCAAACTTTTATCCTCTTACAACCCTGCTAATGGCGATGAGTTGGCCAAGTTCACAGACGCAACCGATGCTGATGTCGATGCTGCCGTAGCCGCTGCACAAGAAGCGTTCAAAACATGGCGTAAAACCACGACTACCGAACGCGCGGCCATTTTGAACAAAATCGCCGATGTAATTGACGAAAACGCCGAATTGTTCGCCCTGCAAGAAACCTTGGACAACGGCAAACCGATCCGCGAAACTCGCGCCGCCGACGTACCATTGGCTTCCGACCATTTCCGCTATTTCGCCAGCGTGATCCGCGGCGAAGAAGGCACTGCGACCCAGCTTGACGCCGAAGACCTGTCCATCGTTTTGCGCGAACCGATCGGCGTTGTCGGCCAAATCATTCCTTGGAACTTTCCATTCTTGATGGCCGCATGGAAAATCGCTCCGGCATTGGCCGCAGGTTGTACCATCGTCATCCACCCTTCTTCCAGCACTTCATTGAGCCTGTTGTCCCTCGCTCAAAAAATCAACCACCTGCTGCCTAAAGGCGTGTTGAACGTGATTACCGGCCGCGGTTCCAAATCCGGCGAATACATGCTGCACCACAAAGGCTTCAACAAACTGGCCTTTACCGGCTCAACCGAAGTCGGCCGTCGCGTCGGCATCGCCGCTGCCGAATTACTGATTCCGTCCACTTTGGAGTTGGGCGGCAAATCCGCCAACATCTTCTTCGACGATATGCCTTTCGACAAAGCCCTCGAAGGCGCGCAAAAAGGTATTTTGTTCAACCAAGGCCAAGTTTGCTGCGCCGGTTCTCGTATCTTCGTTCAGGAAGGTATTTACGATAAATTCGTCAATGCCTTGGCGGAAGAGTTCAAAAAAATCAAAGTCGGCCTGCCTTGGGAAGACGACACCCAAATGGGTTCGCAAGTCAATGCCGGTCAACTCGAGACCATTTTGAAATACGTCAAAATCGGCGAACAAGAAGGTTGCCGCATCATTACCGGCGGTAAAAAAATCGAAGGCGAATTGGGCAAAGGCGAATTTGTCGAGCCTACTTTGATTGAGGCCAGCAGCAACGAAGCCCGTGTTGCCCAAGAAGAAATCTTCGGCCCTGTTGCCACCGTGATTAAATTCAAAACCGAAGAAGAAGTCATCAAAATGGCCAACAACAGCGAATACGGCTTGGGCGGCGCAGTTTGGAGTACCGACATCAACCGCTGCCTGCGCGTTTCCAATGCATTGGAAACCGGCCGCGTTTGGGTAAACTGCTACAACCGCCTGCCTGCCGGTGCACCGTTTGGCGGCTACAAAACTTCAGGTATCGGCCGCGAAACCCACAAAATGATGCTCGCCGCCTACACCCAAGTGAAAAACATCTACATCAGCACCCGTGAAGAACGCGAAGGCTTCTATTAATCCGCCGTTCCACATTAATCTGATTTAGAAAATATAAAGGCCGTCTGAAACCTGTTTCAGACGGCCTTGTTTTATTCTGTTTCTCAATAAAGCTTCATATCTTTCTCAAAAAAAGCCCCATTACTTTCTCTCCGGCCACCGCCAGCAAGGCTCCGGCCACAACCACCATGGCACCCACATAGCTGACGAGATTCATATCCGAAGCGGCAAAATAATCGGGGGCGAGATGATGGCCGATGGTGGAAAATATCATGGTAAATACAGGTATCAGCGTGGTAACGATACTGACTTTTGAAGCGTCCCAATGGTTGAGCGCTTCACCGAATGAACCGTAGCCGATCAGCGTGTTCAGGCAGCAATAGATAAAGCAGCCCCATAAAAACGGATTGCCGATATGGGCGATTTGCGACGGTTCGGCAAACGGCAGGAAAACAAAGCTGCTGCAAAAATAAATCATGAGCAGGATTTGTTGCGAATTGAAATGTTTGGACAGAAGTTTTTGCGCCACGCCGTAGCACACCCAAATCATGCTGCCCGAAGCCGCCATCATCACGCCGACCGCGTAGCTGCCCAAGCTGAAAAGTTCGCCGAATTTATCGTTGAAAAACATGACCAAACCCGTCAGCAAAAGCATCAAGCCGATTTTTTGCCAATGCGTAAAGGCTTCTTTAAACACGCCAACGCCGACCAAAATCATGGTAAAGGGCGAGAGTTGCCACAACACCTGCGTGGTTGTCGGCGAAATATAGTGCAAACCCATGGCAACGAGCACAAAGTTGGCGGAAATGCCGACAATACCCAGCACCAATAAAAATAAGGTTTGCTTGGAAAATTCAGACGGCCTCGGCAGCTTGCCGGTCAGTCCCAACAACGCAAACAACACCAGCGACGCCACTAAAAAGCGTATCCACACCAGCGTGGGCGCATCGACGGCTTTTAAGGCCTGTTGCGCCGCTACCGGCAGCGAGCCCCAAGTCATGGTGGCAAGCAGCGCCAATGAAAAGCCGAGCCAAGTTTTTTGTTTCTTCATTTTTCAGACGGCCTTTATTTACGCGGCTTCCCAGTAGTCGATATAAAGCTGCAATTCGAGATTATTCCGCCATTCGTTGGCAACGGGACGGTACACTGTACGGATGTATTCGGGAATGTCTTCGCTGCAACGCCAGAACATGGCTTCAAATTCGTAGCCGTCTTTTTGCAGCCAGACTTTTTTATGTTTGCCCTCCGCGCCCAGAGGCTGCTGGCGGACAACGTGAAATTCATCGGTAAAACTCGGCGGCGCGAAGCCCTGCCCCCAAACGTGTCGGGCAAGGTTTTGCGCCTGTTCCAGCGTAATGTCGCGTGCGGGCAGGCTGCCGTCGGTGATGAAGGTTTGCGACAAATCGTCTTCGCACACCATCTCGCGTACGGCTTCTTCAAAGGCCGTCTGAAACGCAGGAATATTGTGTTCGAGTATGCTCAAACCCGCCGCCATTGCGTGTCCGCCGAATTTCAAAATCAAATCGGGATGGCGTTTGGATACCAAGTCCAAAGCATCGCGCAGGTGCAAATTGGGAATGGAGCGTCCCGAACCGCGCACTTCGCCGTTGTCGGCAGGCGCAAATACGATGGTCGGACGATAAAAACGGTCTTTGAGGCGGCTGGCAACAATGCCGACCACGCCTTGATGGAAGTCGTCGCGATACGCCACCAACGTCGTCTGACCTGAAGGCAGGGTTTCAGGAAAAGCATTCAGCGCGTCTTGCAGCATAGACTGCTCGATTTCGCGGCGCTCGATATTGAGGTTGTTTAACTGAGCCGCCAGTTCCTGCGCCTCGGTGTCATCTCGCGCCAACAGACAGGCAATGCCGACCGACATATCGTCCAGCCGTCCGGCCGCGTTGATGCGCGGTCCCAACGCAAAGCCCATATCAAACGGCTGAGCCTTGCGCCAATCTCGTCGCGCCACGTCAAACAAGGCGCGGATGCCGGGGCGCATTTTGCCCAAACGCATCCGTTTCAACCCTTGAGACACGAGGATACGGTTGTTGTGGTCTAGAGTGACGACGTCGGCGACGGTACCGAGTGCGACCAAATCCAAAAGGTCGCCCAGATTCGGCTCTTTCAGGCCGTCTGAAAAATAATTGCGGCGGCGCAGCTCGGCACGCAAAGCCATCAATACATAAAAAATTACTCCCACGCCCGCCAAGCTTTTACTTTGGAAACCGCAGCCTTTTTGGTTTGGATTGACGATGATGCAGTCGGGCACGGTCTCGGCAGGCAGATGGTGGTCGGTCACAATCACATCCAAACCCAACTCCTGCGCACGCGCCACGCCTGCAATGCTGGCGATACCGTTATCCACCGTCACCAACAAATCCACACCTTGCTCGGCAGCGAGTTCGGCGAGTTCGGGCGTTAAGCCGTAGCCGTGTTCAAAGCGGTTGGGCACGAGAAAATCCACTTTCGCCCCCATCGCCGCCAAACCGCTCATACCGACGGAACACGCCGTTGCGCCGTCGGCATCATAGTCGGCGACAATCAGGATTTTTTCCTGACGCTCAATCGCATCCGCCAAACGTCCGGCGGCGGCTTCACAGTTTGTCAGCGATTGATACGGCAAAAGCGCAGCAAGCTTGTCGTCCAACTCGGCCGGACTTTGCACATCACGCGCAGCACACAGCCGCGCAATCAAAGGATCGGTACCGGCAGTGAGCAAGTCGTTGAAAACAGTCGGATTAATGGAACGTGTTTGAATTTTGACGGACATAGTGTGTGGGATTAAATAGAGAAAAAATTAATTTTTTGAAACATTTATTTTAAGGAGGAGGCCGTCTGAAACCTGCAATCCGTTTTCAGACGGCCTTGGATATTATTTGCGTGAAGCATCGATAATTTCACTGACTACGACATATGAGCCTGCTATCACTGCGCCGACTGCGTCCAAAGCCAATGTAAATGGCGTTTTCAGGATATTCCCCGTCAACTTCCAAACGTCGGTGCTTTTTTTGGTTTCCGTATAATAAATTCTGACCGGGACGGCAGTGTCAAAACGGCGGTCTTCGGCAACATTTTTCGGCGTCGCATAATAATGACCTTCGGTAGAAATACACCGTGTGTAGACAGTTTTACCATCGAGTTCAACCGGCTTGAACGCCAACTGTTTTAACTTGGCAATCTCGGCAGCTTTTTGAGTATCGTAACGCAGGCAGAAATTCGAGCGAAAAGTTTGCGCTTCAGGAGATTTCAATTCAACCGGCAAAGCCTCATACACCTGTTTTGGGTTTTGCTGAACCATTTGAAAGCGTTTACTCAGCTTAGCGCCCAAAACTGCCTTCAACTTGGCCGAATCTTTAGGATTAACGACAAACCAATATTTTTTGCCCATCATGACCAAGCTGCCTGTTTCCAGTTGCGTATTGTCTTGGGCAACCACGCCAAATGCTTGAATATTGTCTTTAGCGACGGTTTTTTCGGTTGTGGTTTGATGGAAAGGGCTATTTCTTTCCCAAAGATCGGTAGTACATCCATTGAGGGTCAATACACCAACCAGCAAGGCGATTGCAGAGTGGCGAAATTTCATGGTCATCCTCCTTCGGTATTACGATACAGGCCGTCTGAAAACCGCAATCCGTTTTCAGACGGCCTTAAGGTTTATTCTTCCCAATCCTTCCCTTCTTCTGAAACGTCGGATTGACCGGCCTCCATCACTGCTTTAATTTCTTGGAACAACGCGCGGAAGTTTTTCGGCGGTTTGTTTTGTTCCTGCTCTTTTTTGGTGTTGCGGATCAAGGTACGCAATTTGCCGGCGTCGGCTTGCGGAAAATCGGCCATAAATTGGGTAATCGCGCCATCGTCTGCCAACAGTCGTGTACGCGCCTGCTCGACACGTTGCAAAAAGGCATTATGTGCCGTATTGTCGCCGCGCAGTTTGGCCAAATAAGCTTCGATGGGCGCAGGGTCGGTATCGCGCATCAGGCGGCCGATAAATTGGGCTTGGCGTTTGAGCGCGCTGTTGGACGTGATTTTTTTATAGGTGGCAATGGCTTCGAACAGCTCTTCGTCCAAGCCGATTTTTTTCAGCGTATCGCTGGAGAGCTTGGTCAATTCCATACCCAAAGCCTGCAAATCGTTCATCTGCTTTTTCATTTGGGTTTTGCTGACCCATTCGTCTTCTTGTTCAAACATTGTGTTTCCCTGATTTTCTGAATCTGCCTATTTTATCAGTTTTCAGACGGCCTTTCCGTGCGATTTTTGCAGAGGCCGTCTGAAACGGTTAAAATGCCGCAAAACCCTGTCAGGAAACCTTTTTATGCTGTTTAACCACACACCGGACGAGCTGTTGCGCTTGTGCGGACACACGCTGGATTTGGCCAAACAATCCGGCGCCACCGCGGCCGAAGCCGATTTCAGCGAGTCGCTCGGTCAAAGCGTCAGCGTGCGCTTGGGCGAAATCGAACAAATCGAGTTCCAACAAGACAAATCTTTAGACATTACGGTCTATGTCGGCCAACGCAAAGGCCGAGCCAGCACTGCCGACTTTTCCGAACGCGCCCTGCAAGATACGGTCAAAGCCGCCATCGATATTGCACGCTATACCGCCGAAGACGATTGCGCCGGCCTTGCCGACGCTGCCTTGATGGCAACCCATATCGGCGACCTCGACCGCTACCACGAATGGGATTTGAGTACCGAATCCGCCATTGATTTGGCCAAGCAATGCGAACAGGCCGCTCTGTCAACGGACAAACGCATTGAAAATTCCGAAGGCGCATCGGTTCATACCGGCCATTACCAATATGTTTACGGCAACACCCACGGCTTTGCCGCACACCAGCAAAGCACGCACCACAGCATTTCTTGCAGCGTGGTCGCCAGCGACGAACACGGCATGCAGCGCGACTATTGGTATGATTCTTCCTGCCGTCAAGAAGACATGGACGCGCCCGAACTCATCGGCCAAACTGCAGCCGAACGGACTTTACGCCGTCTGAATAGCTGCAGCGTTCCGACCGGCAGCTATCCCGTACTGTTTGATACCACTGTCGCAGTCGGCTTAATCGGCCACCTTATCGGCGCACTCAGCGGCGGCGCGCTCTACCGCCAAAGCAGCTTCCTGATTGACAGTATCGGCAAACAGGTGCTTCCCGAATTTCTCAGCCTTCGCGAAGAACCGCATATCCTGCGCTCGTTCCGCAGCACTTATTTCGATGCCGAGGGCGTGTCCACGCAGCCGCGTTTTGTGGTGAAAGACGGTATCGTCGAAGGCTATTTCCTCAGCAGTTACAGCGCGAAAAAACTCGGTATGCAGACAACGGGCAACGCCGGCGGTGCGCACAATCTGTATCTGAACCACACCCACGCCACGCAGGCCGACCTGTTGAAAGAAATGGGAACAGGTTTGCTGGTTACCGAATTGATGGGACAAGGCGTCAACGGCATTACCGGCGACTACTCGCGCGGCGCGGCCGGTTTTTGGGTGGAAAACGGCGTCATTGCCTATCCGGTTCAGGAAATCACCATTGCCGGACGTTTGCAGGATATGTACCGCGACATCACCGGCGTGGCAGACGACGCATTACGCCGTTCATCCAATCAAATCGGCTCCATCTTGGTTTCTAAAATGACGGTTGCCGGCAACTGATTGAACTAAATATACAAAAGGCCGTCTGAAAGATATCTTTTCTTTTCAGACGGCCTCGCCGTTATCTACTTCCATAAAAAACACATCATGCATATTGTCGTTATCCCCTCTTGGTATCCTTCTTCCGAAACTGACGTGGACGGAATCTTTTTCCGTCTCCAAGCCCAAGCCCTGCAACGTGAAGGCATGAAAATCGGCATGGTCGTACCCATGTTCCGCTACTTGAGAAGTCAGCCGAAAACCATCTTCTCGCGCTTCTACGGCCTGCGCCGCCATCAGCAAGGCGGACTCAACACTTACGCCTACGACAGCATGTATTTCTTCCCGCGCTGCCCGGTTGTCGACATCGACCGCATCCGCTGGGTCAATGCAGGCATGAAAGCTTTTGAAGCCTATATCGCCGACAACGGCAAACCCGACGTAATTCACGCCCATTGCGTCAACTATGCCGCCATTTTGGCCTGTGCCATCTTCAAAAAATACGGCATTCCCTATGTAATTACCGAACACAGCAGCGCCATTTCACGCGGCCTTGTCCGAAAAAACCAATGGCCGTCCATGCACGAAGCCGTGCGCCACAGCGCGACCCGATTCGCCGTCAGCCGTGATTTCTGCCGCATTCTCGAAAAAACCTACGCCGGTACAGACTGGCAATACCTGCCCAATATGCTGGGCGGCAATTTTGAACAGGATTTCGAGTTCCCCGAAAAAAACAATCAAGACTTCACCTTCTGCAGCGTCTCCCACCTGCGCCACCTCAAAGGCCACGACCTGCTCCTGCCTGCTTTTGCCGAAGCACTCAAAACCTATCCGCAGCTCAAACTCAAAATCGGCGGCGGCGGCGTAGAAGAAGGCCGTCTGAAACAACTGGCAAGCGACTTGGGCATCAACCACGCCGTTACCTTTACCGGCGCATTAACCACCGACCAAACCCTGGATCTCATGCGCCACAGCAACGCATTCGTCCTCGCCAGCCGTACCGAGACCTTCGGCGTCGTCTATATCGAAGCACTGTCGCAAGGTTTGCCCGTTATCGCCACACGTTGCGGCGGCCCCCAATCCATCGTCACATCCGACAATGGCCTGTTGGTACCAATTGAAAACATACCGGAACTGACCAAAGCTTTGCTCACCCTCTACGAAAACCATGCACACTACGATCCCGTCCGTTTGCGCCAAGATTGCCTGCAACAATTCGGCAGCCGTGCCATTGCGCAACACCTGATCGACACCTTCCAAAAAGTGCTTAATAAATAGGCATAAACCATACAGGCCGTCTGAAATCCTTCAGACGGCCTGCCTGCTTCCAACAAGACAAATCTAGTGTAAATTTAAGACAATAACTAAACTTTTTGATTTAAAATCAGTCGAAGGAAAAATTGTTACCTACAATAATATCCCACATATATTATGCGCTATTACGGAACGATTACTCGCTGGAACAGCAAGCGCGGCTTCGGAGCCGCTACCATAGAAGACACAGGCCAAGAAATCTTTCTTGCCCTTGCCGCCTTCACCACCCTTACCCGCCTTCCGGCCGAAGGGCAACACATCTCCTTCAACATCACAGAAGGCCGACGCGGCCGCAAAGAAGCCGAAAACGTCTGCTTCGCCCTCGATTGCGCCGACTGCTTCGATGTCCTCGTCCCTCCCCCTGAAAAACCCCTCGCCGGCAAACAAGCTATCGTCGGCCTGATTGCCGTTATCTTCGTCTGCAGCATTTTCGCCGTCTTGTGGTACGGCCTCCACTTTTCCGACAACACACCGGAAGAGCCTGTCGTCAAAAAACAAGAAACCATGGTTCACGAAGTAGCCGCCAAAATCGAAGCCGAACGCAAAGCATGGCGCGATGCCGTCAACGGCAACAACCAACGCTCGGGGCAACCTCAACGCTCCAAAGATAATACTTCAAAACAATAACGCTGTATCCAATACAAAAAGGCCGTCTGAAAAAATGGGAAGATGAAATTATAGATTTCTTCCTCATTCTTTCAGACGGCCTTTGTTCTTACCTCAATTCGGCTCCGCCATTTCCAACGCCTGTTTGATGTTCACGGCGACGACGCGCGAGACGCCTTTTTCCTGCATGGTTACGCCGACGAGCTGCTCTGCCATTTCCATGGTCAGGCGGTTGTGGGAGATGTAGAGGAACTGGGTTTGCGCTGACATTTCTTTGACCAGATTGCAGAAACGCGAGGTGTTGGCGTCGTCCAGCGGGGCGTCGACTTCGTCCAGAAGGCAGAAGGGGGCGGGGTTGAGGCTGAACAGGGCGAACACGAGGCTCATGGCGGTGAGGGCTTTTTCACCGCCGGAGAGGAGGTGGATGGTGCTGTTTTTCTTGCCGGGCGGGCGCGCCATGATGGACACGCCGGCGGTCAGGAGGTCGTCGCCTATCATCTTGAGGGTGGCTTCGCCGCCGCCGAACAGGGTCGGGAAGAAGGTTTGGACTTTGCCGTTGACAGCGTCGAAGGTTTCTTTGAAACGCTCTTTGGTTTTGTCATCGATTTGGGCGATGGCTTCTTCCAAAAGCACGATAGCGGCCTGTACGTCTTCGCTTTGGCTGCGGTAGTAGCCGTCGCGTTCGCGCGCTTCTTCGAGTTCTTGCAGGGCGGCGAGGTTGACGGCGCCGAGGGCTTCGATTTGCTGGGTGAGGCTGCCGATGCTGTTGTTCAATACTTTTGGTGATTCTTTCGCCAACGCTTCGAGCGCGTCCAAATCGGCGGCGCGTTCAGTCAGGTTTTGATGGTAGCGTTTGGCGTTAATCAGGGCTTCCTGCTGCTGCAACAGGGCGGTTTGGGTGGCGGCCTGAAGCTGCGGCAGCTTGGTTTGCAGGGTTTGCACTTTAGCGTATTGCTCCCTGCCCTGCTCCTGAATCTGCGCGAGTTTCTCCTGTACAACAATATATTCTTCGTCCAAGGTCTGTACGGCTTCGCTTAATTCTTCAAGCTTGATGTGCTGCTCGTCGTTTTGGAACTCGGTTTCATAGGCGAGGGCAAGCTCTTGCTGGCGTTCCTGCCAGTCGAATGTTTGCTGTTCAAGCTGGGCAATTTGCTGTTGGTAGTTTTGTTTTTGCTGGTTGAGCTTGTGAACGGCGACTTCCGCCAGCCCGTATTGTCGGTTGGCTTCCAACAGGGCAAGCTGCGCCTGTTTCAGACGGCCTTGCTGCTCTTGGCGGCTGTGTGCGGTGGTTTGCTGCTGGTGTTCGAGTTCAGCGGCGGCCTCTTGCAAGGTAACGATGTCGTCTGCAAGGCCGTCTGAAGTATGTTGCAACACGGTCTGCTCTTCCGCCAACTGCGCCAGTTCGCGCTCGATGTGTTCGCGGCGGATTTGCCCTTGGTTGGTGCGCGCTAAAAGTTCGGCGGCGCGTTGCTGCGCTTGGCTGTATTGGCGCGTATGCTGCTGTTGCTGCTGCATCAGGTTTTTATGTTGCACTTCGGACGAGCGCACGGTTGCCTCCGCCTGTTTGAACGAGGCTTCGGCGGCGGAGAGTTCGGGGGCGAGGTTTTCCAGTTCGGACGCAATGCCGTCGAGACGGGCTTTTTGGGCAATCAGGCTTTCCTGCGCGGGTTTGGCATAGAGCAGGACGCTGACTTTATCGACCTGATGGCCTTCGGGCGTGAGCCAGATTTGGTGGGCGCCCAAATCGCTTTGATGCGCGAGGGCGTAGCTCAAATCGGGCGCGCACAATACGCCGTCGAGCCAGTGGTGCAATGCCGTCTGAAACGGCGGCTGCGCTTGGATTTGGTTCAACAATGCCTGTACGGGCAGGGATTTTTTGAAGCCGCCGGAGAGGTCGTCTGAAAGCCATGCCGCCTGCCCCTGCGGCAAAGGTGCGGGGGGAACGAAGCCGTGCGGCACGGCGCGGGCATGCAGGCGTTCAGCAAGGATGACGGACAAGGCGTGCTGCCACTCGGCGGGCGCGGTGATGTGTTGCCACAGCTGCGGCGCGGCGGCGTGGTCGGTTGCCTGCCAGAAGTCGGCGGCTTCCTGCTGTTGCGACAGGATTTGCGACAATGCCTGCTGCTGCGCCTGCAAGGTGATGTGTTGCTGCTTCAGGCTTTGGAAGCGGTTTGAGGCCGTCTGAAACGCCTCGCGGGCGGCGTGTAAGGCTTCTTCGGCGGCAATGATTTGCTCTTCGTAATGCTCTTGCTGGCTTTGCAACAAGGCGGCGGCTTCCTGCGCGGCTGTGGTTTCGGCTTCGTCGGGCAGGTTCAGGGCTTGGTTTTCCTGCTTCAGACGGCCTTTGCGCTCTTCGTGCTTGGCAACGGTTTGTTCGGCATGGGCAAGCTGCTGCTGCTTCAACGCCAGTTCGCGGCGGATGCGGTTTGCCTCGTCCTGCTGGGTTTGGAAGGCGGCGTTAAGCGTGGCTTGGGCTTCTTCCAATTCGGGCAGACGCTCTTCGTGTTCAGCAACCTGCATCGCCCATTCCGCCAATTCGGTTTGCTTTTCTTCGACGTATAACTCGTTTTCTTCCAGCTTGACGCAGATTTGCTGCTGCTCTTGATGGATGCGCTGCAACTGCGCCTGCGCCGCCTGCTTGTCGCGTTCGATGCGTTGGTGCAGGTTTTGCTGATGGCGGATTTGTTCTTCCAAACGGGCAATCTGCTCGCGCAACACGCCGCGTTTGTTGCTCAATTCGTGTACCGCCTGCTGCTGCGACTGCTCGGCGGTCTGCAAGGCGTGTACTTCGTCGTTTAACGCCTGAACCTGCGCGGCGGTTTCGTCCTGCTGCGCCTGCAAAGACTGATGCTGCGCGGTCGCCTTGTCGGCGGCGGCAAGCGATTGCTGCCATTGCGCGTAATCAAGCAAATCCTGTTGTTGGTTTAACTGCGCGGTCAGGGATTTGTAGCGTTCGGCGGTTTCCGCTTGTTTTTCCAGCTTTTCCACCTGACGCGCCAACTCGTTCTGCAAATCGCCCAAACGCTGCAAATGCTCGCGCGTGTCTTTCAGACGACCTTCCGTCTCCTTGCGGCGTTCCTTATATTTGGACACGCCCGCCGCCTCCTCGATATAGGCGCGCAACTCCTCCGGCCGCGCTTCGATGATGCGCGAAATCATCCCCTGTTCGATAACGGCATAACCGCGCGCGCCCACGCCCGTACCCAGAAACAAATCGGTAATGTCGCGGCGGCGCACGGTCTGATTGTTGATGAAATAAGTCGATTCGCCCTGACGCGTCAGCTGCCGCTTGATGCTCACCTCTGCATACTGCCCCCACGCCCCCTGCAAACTGTGGTCGCTGTTGTCAAACACCAGCTCCACCGAAGCTCTCGGCGCAGGACGGCGCGTTGCCGCACCGTTAAAAATCACGTCCTGCATACTCTCGCCGCGAAGCTGCTTCGCCGAAGCCTCTCCCAACACCCAGCGCACCGCGTCAATCACATTCGACTTGCCGCAGCCGTTCGGCCCGATAACCGCAACAAGCTGCCCCGGAACATGAATCGTGGTCGGGTCGGTAAAAGATTTGAAGCCGGAGAGTTTAATGTGGGTAAGGCGCATGGCAATGTTTCGAATCTGAAAAGAAGGCGTATTTTAACGGAAATACGCTGATCCGTTGAGAGAAAAGCATCCATAAAGTCCGACTGCTTTTTTATCTTCAAAAGGCCGTCTGAAAAGTTTGTTAAAAAGAAACAGACTAGTATTGAACTCACTAAACTATTTAAAAGAAATTCATATAAAACAATTAACTAAAAAAACACCTGCCCAACCACCTGCCCTTTGATTAATTTTTGTACAGAAATGCAAACAATCTGTTTATTTTTTTATGATTTATGGTTATTATCGGGCTTTAAAGGTTTAAAAATCAGATAAACGATATCTCCGACCTTTTCATCAAGCGAATAACGATACAGGGAATCTCATGTCAAACATCCAAACCAAACTTAAAACCATCGTTTTTACAGCCATCAGCGCAGCCATCTTGTCCGCATGCGGTGGTGGCGGAGGCGGCGGTTCATCTGCTTTAAGCACCGGCGCGACTCCTACCAATAATACCGGCAACTCTACTGGCAATAATGGCAATCCTGCCAACAATAACAGCAATGTCAACACTCCGAAAGCGCCGTCTACTACGCTTACCAACAGTGCCGACAACCTCGCCAAACTGACCGATGAAGATCCAATCGATCCGGCCAACGTTACCCAGCCTTTGCACACACATTTCATCTCCTCCAAAGGTGCACAGCAATCCAACCCTAACGTACAAATCCGCAAAGATGCCGCAGGCAAAATGTTCCAAACAGACAATCAAGACCGTAACCAAAATGGCCTGATCAGTTCTATTGACTTTAACAGCAATGATGAAGTCAAAATGGACGGCGTTGTGTTATTTAACAAGACCACTGATGGCAACGCAACCCAAACTACATGGACAAGCTACGCTTCTGTTATTGCCAAAGTATATTCAAAAGGCAATACTCAAACTGATGTCAGCGAACAAACGGGCAAAGAGAAAAATACCGAATTCGCATACGGCAAATCAACTTTGGATGAACGTATTGTTGAACTTTATAAGAAGTTAGAAGCTGAAAAAGAAAATCTAAAAAAAGAACAAAACTCAGAGTCTGGTCAAGTTGATCATGACAAAATAAAGGAAATTAAAGCTAAAATTGAAGAATTAAATACCTTACACGCTAAAAATCTTGAAGTTCGGGCTAAACTAGCAGAAATGAATGAAAAAGCCAGCAAGAATCTAGCCTATTTCCGTCCAGACCAAGATGGCTTAGTTTTTGACAAACAATTCGACGGTGTCTATGTCATCAATTTTGATGACAAAACCAAAATTGTGTTGCATGATCCTTCTGCGGCCGGCTGGACATATCAAACCTTCGCGCATTACACCGATCCTAAAGGACATGTATACCAAGGCTACCAAAGCTTGGGCGATGAGACTGTCTTCACTACCCTGCCTGCTAAAGGTACAGCCACCTACAAAGGTATTTCCACTGCCTATGTGGTTACCGACAATAACAATCGTCAGTTGACTTCCAATGTCATGGCTATCATTGATTTCGGCCTCAAAGGTGTCCGTTTTGAAACATCAAACTCACACTTCCATACTTTGGAAAATGGTAAGCGCGTATCCAAAGCAGATAAAAACTACGATTTCAAAGGTACGGCAAGCTGGAAAGACGGCAACCTCTTCTCCGGTAAAGTCAGCACGGCCGATGACAAGTTAAGCGGCAACCTGAACGGCAAATTCTACGGCCCCAATGCTGCAGAAATCGGCGGCACTTACGGCTTAAAAAACAAAGATGCAACCGAACACTTAATCGGTGGCTATGGCGCGAAACGTCAATAACCCTGCCTAAACAAAAGGCCGTCTGAAGTTTCAGACGGCCTTTTGTTTTTTAACTTGGTTTACACCGATACGGCTGCTTTGATATGTGGATGTGGATCGTAGCCTTCCAATTCGAAGTCTTCAAATTTGAAGGCAAACAAGTCTTTGACTTCAGGGTTGATTTTCATGGTCGGCAGTTTTCGGAAATCGCGGCTTAATTGCAGCTGGGCCTGCTCGATATGGTTGCTGTACAAATGCGCATCGCCAAACGTATGGATAAACTCACCGGCTTCCAGTCCGCACACTTGCGCCATCATCATGGTCAACAATGCATAGCTGGCGATGTTGAACGGTACGCCAAGGAAGATATCGGCGCTGCGTTGGTAAAGTTGGCAGGACAGTTTGCCGTTGGCAACGTAAAACTGAAACAGCGCATGGCAAGGCGGCAAGGCCATTTCGTCGACCAAAGCGGGATTCCATGCCGATACAATCAGACGGCGCGAGTCGGGATTTTTCTTGATTTGTTCCACCACGTTGGCAATTTGGTCGATATGGCGGCCGTCGGGTGCGGGCCAGCTGCGCCATTGGTAGCCGTAAACCGGGCCTAAATCGCCGTTTTCGTCCGCCCATTCGTCCCAAATGGAAACGTTGTTCTCTTTCAGGTATTTGATGTTGGTATCACCTTTGAGAAACCAAAGCAGCTCATGAATAATCGAGCGAAGATGCAATTTTTTGGTAGTCAACAACGGAAAGCCTTCACTCAAATCAAAACGCATTTGGTAACCGAACACGGAACGCGTGCCGGTGCCGGTACGGTCGGATTTGTCGATACCATTGTCGAGAACATGGCGCATAAGGTCGTGATAGGCTTTCATGTGTTTCCTTAATGTATGTGTTGTGGGAATTTCGTGTGTATTGTACCGAATTTTCAGACGGCCTGCCTCTCTGTCTTCAATAGGCCAGCCTTCCCCATATTCGCGTAGTACACTCATTAACAATGTTGACAATTCAGCTCTAATTTACACAAATTCATGAGCTGAATTAAATTTTTACAAAAAAATTTTCAATATTTCCTAGTTTAATTACTCGGCATTTTATTTTTATTTAAATCTATTTAATGAAATATTTTTAGATATTTTTAATTAAATTTAAAATATAATTCCATTTTTACAAATTAGTAAAAAAATAATGTCAACAATCTAGGTAAAATTTTTCTTGGCAAGTAAAATTTTTACAGCTATATTTCAAAACATAAATATTGAAATATCTCACTCAATAGGAGTAGAAAAATGACTGACCTGAACACCCTGTTTACCAATCTCAAACAACGCAACCCCAACCAAGAACCCTTCCATCAAGCCGTTGAAGAAGTGTTCATGAGTTTGGATCCGTTTTTGGCGAAAAACCCGAAATACACCCAACAAAGCCTGCTTGAGCGTATTGTTGAACCGGAGCGCGTGATTATGTTCCGCGTCACTTGGATGGACGACAAAGGCCAAGTCCAAGTCAACCGCGGCTACCGCATTCAAATGAGCTCCGCCATCGGCCCTTACAAAGGCGGCTTGCGCTTCCACCCGACCGTCGATTTGGGCGTGTTGAAATTCCTCGCTTTTGAACAAGTCTTCAAAAACGCGCTGACCACCCTGCCTATGGGCGGCGGCAAAGGCGGTTCCGACTTTGATCCTAAAGGCAAATCCGATGCCGAAGTAATGCGCTTCTGCCAAGCCTTTATGACCGAACTCTACCGCCACATCGGCGCCGACACCGACGTCCCTGCCGGTGACATCGGCGTAGGCGGCCGCGAAATCGGCTATCTGTTCGGCCAATACAAAAAAATCCGCAACGAATTTGCTTCCGTCCTGACCGGCAAAGGCCTCGAATGGGGCGGCAGCCTGATTCGCCCTGAAGCCACCGGCTACGGCTGCGTGTATTTTGCCCAAGCCATGTTGGAAACCCGCAACGACAGCATTGAAGGCAAACGCGTATTGATTTCCGGCTCCGGCAACGTGGCGCAATACGCTGCCGAAAAAGCCATCCAACTGGGTGCAAAAGTATTGACCGTCTCCGACTCCAACGGCTTTGTCCTCTTCCCTGACAGCGGTATGACCGAAGCGCAACTGGCCGCTTTGATCGAGCTGAAAGAAGTACGCCGCGAACGCGTGGCTACTTACGCCAAAGAACAAGGCCTGCAATACTTTGAAAACCAAAAACCGTGGAACATCGCGGCCGAAGTCGCCCTGCCTTGCGCCACCCAAAACGAATTGGATGCAGACGCTGCCAAAATCCTGCTGGCAAACGGTTGCTATGTGGTTGCCGAAGGTGCGAACATGCCGTCAACTTTGGGCGCGGTCGAACAATTTATCAAAGCCGGCATCCTCTACGCTCCGGGCAAAGCCTCCAACGCCGGCGGCGTAGCGACTTCAGGTTTAGAGATGAGCCAAAACGCCATCCGCCTGTCTTGGACCCGTGAAGAAGTCGACCAACGCCTGTTCGACATCATGCACAACATCCACGAATCCTGCCTGAAATACGGCAAAGTCGGCGACAAAGTGAACTATGTCAATGGTGCGAACATTGCCGGTTTTGTCAAAGTAGCCGATGCCATGTTGGCACAAGGTTTCTAAACCTCTATCCAGCCAAACCAAAGGCCGTCTGTTTTCAGACGGCCTTTTTCTTTTCATGCAAATTTTATACGCCCAAATAACCTTCCCTGCTGGAAAGCCACCTTGCCAGATGCGCTTCGACGATTTCGGGGTTTTGTTCGATTAACATGGGCGCGATTTCGCGCGCTTGTTCCAAGAGGTGCAGGTCTTCTTCGAGGTTGGCGAAGCGCAGCATGGGGACGCCGCTTTGGCGCGCGCCGAGAAATTCGCCGGGGCCGCGGATGTTGAGGTCTTGGCGGGCGATTTCAAAGCCGTCGGTGTGTTCGTAGATGACTTTCAGCCGTGCTTTGGCGAGTTCGCTCAAAGGTTCGGCAAACAAGAGGACGCACACGCTTTCTGCCGCGCCACGCCCTACCCGCCCGCGTAATTGGTGCAGCTGCGCCAAGCCCATGCGCTCGGCGTGTTCGATCACCATCAGAGCGGCATTGGGCACATCTACGCCGACTTCGATGACGGTGGTGGCGACCAAGACGTTCAGACGGCCTGCGGCAAACTCCGCCATGACTTCGGCTTTTTCGGCGGCTTTCATGCGCCCGTGTACCAAGCCGATGTTGAGTTCGGGCAAGGCTGCCTGAAGCTGCTCGAGGGTTTCGGTGGCGGTTTGCAGTTGCAAGGTTTCGCTTTCTTCAATCAGCGGACAAACCCAGTATGCCTGCTGCCCTTTGCGACAAATATTAAGGACGAAGCCTTCGACTTCAGCGCGACGGACGTTGTTAACAAGACGGGTTTTAATCGGCGTGCGTCCGGGCGGCAATTCGTCGATGACGGACACGTCCAGGTCTGCGAAGAAACTCATGGCGAGCGTGCGCGGAATGGGGGTGGCAGACATCATCAGTTGGTGTACGTCGCGTCCTTTGTTTTTGAGGGCGAGGCGTTGGGCGACGCCGAAGCGGTGTTGTTCGTCCACAATCACCAAACCTAGGTTTTGAAACTCAACGTCGTCTGAAAACAGAGCGTGCGTGCCGACCGCGATTTTGACAGCGCCGTCAGCCAGTTTGGCTTTGGCTTCATCTTTGGCTTTTTTGCGCTGACTGCCGGAAAGCCAAACGACTTCAAGCCCTAAAGGCTCAAGCCATTGTTTGAACTTGATGAAGTGCTGTTCGGCAAGGATTTCGGTCGGCGCCATTACAGCCACCTGCGCACCGGATTCGATAGCAGTCAAAGCAGACAAGGCGGCCACAATGGTTTTGCCGCTGCCAACATCGCCTTGCAGCAGGCGGTGCATGGGGTGGGTTTGCGCCATATCGTGGCAGATTTCGGAAACAACTCTTTCTTGCGCATCAGTCAGGGCAAACGGCAAAGCGTGGCGCAGGGCTTGAGTCAATGTGCCGTCGCCACCCAATGCCGTGGCCGAGCCGCTGACGCGCTTCTGCCGTGCCAAGCGCATAGAAAGCTGTTGCGCCAAAAGTTCGTCAAATTTGAGCCGTTGCCATGCAGGCAGCGTGCCGTCTGAAAGTTGATGAATGGTGAAGCTTGGCGGCGGCGAATGCAAAAGGCGCAGGCTTTCGGCAAGGTGCGGCAATTTCAGACGGCCTAATAAAGCATCAGGCAAGGTGTCGTGCAACGGCGTAACGTCCAAGGCCGTCTGAATAATACGGCGCAAAGTGGGTTGATTTAAACCGTTTACGGTCGGATAAATCGGCGTAAGGCTTTCTGCCAAACCGCTGCTCTCGGCATCGCGGATTTTAGGATGAATCATCTCGTCGCCGTGAAACCCGTGCTTGATTTCGCCCACGGCGCGGATGCGCTTGCCGACCGCCATCTGTTTCTGGTTGCTGGCATAAAAGTGGATAAAGCGCAGAAAAAGGACGCTGCCGGAACCGTCGGCGATTTGGACAATCAGCTGCTTGCGCGGCTTAAATGTCACTTCCTGATGAATGACTTCGCCCTCAACCTGACACGGCACGCCGATTGGTGCATCCTTAATCGGCATGATGTGCGTCTCATCCTCATAACGCAACGGCAGGTGCAACACCAAATCCCATGCGGTATGGAGGTTGAGTTTCTCGAGCTTCTTAGCGGAAACATCGGTAATTTTGAGCTGTTTTTGGGTTTCGGGCGTCATCTTAAAAGGCAGCTGATTTAAAGTTTGCTGTATTTTATCCGAAAACAAAAAGGCCGTCTGAACGCAATGTTTCAGACGGCCTTCAAAGCTGAATACTTGAAACAAATGAATATTTGAAAATACGCCGGCTATCGAATCAACTTCAGCCATTGTTAGAAAACAGCTTTCAAAAAAGAAGGATGTTCAATCCATACTTTTATCAGGAATTTGGCCAATAATGTTCACATACCAAATAATGATCCATTCGCTCTAGAAATGCCAATCCAATTTCAATTTGACTGTCCGCGGTTCGCCATAGAAATTGTTTTGACCTCGCGTACGGTTGTAGTTGTTTTCAAAATACGTCCTGTCAGCCAGGTTCGTTCCGATCAGGCTGATTCTGCCGTGTTTGTGAAAGTCATATTGAACAAAGCCATCTATAAGTCCGTAGCCTCCTTGGCGAATATTGTAAAGGCTACTTGTGCGACTTTGCGCGGATATTCCACCACCCAAGGTCAACTTAGTTTGAGGCAAGCGGTAGCTTGTACCGAGGCGGAACATATGTACCGGCGTGAAGTTACTGAAGTTATATGGGTCGGCAGTCGTGTTTTTCTCCAACCGCTCCGCATTGACTTCTGCAGCATTTTTATACTTACTTTTGTTATATGTGTAGCCAACAAAAATACGCCAGTTTTCCGACAATTCGCCAGCCAATTCAAGTTCTGCACCGCTGCTCTTAACCTTACCCACAGGTTTGGCGATGGTTTGGAATGAACCTCCGTTACGACTAGTATCGGGAACAAATCCGAAATCGACAACGGTTCGGTTTTTCTGCTGTAAAACAAATAAGGCAAGCGAAGCATTCAGACGGCCTTGCAAGAACGACCCTTTCCAACCTATTTCATAGTTAGTCCCGATGAGTGGTGGAAGAACGGATTTGCTGGTTACATCAACGTTATCCTGTTGTTTAAAAATCTTAGTATAGCTGGCATACAAGCTTTGTTGCGGTGTCAGGTCGTAGGTAATGCCTGCATATGGCGTGAACCTATGACTTTGCATTTTTGAGGTGTAGTGTTCTTTGTCGATTTTGTTACTGCTCTCAGTTTGAAATGCCGTAGCAGGCTGGCCATAGCGTACAGGCATTTCTTTGGCTTGTGTGGTTTCATAGCGCGTATAGTGCATACCGCCCAAGAGATGCAGACGGTTGGTTGCATTAAAGCGGGTACTGACAGTCAAAGAATGTGTTTTATTCGTGTTAAGGTATTTCGAATAATTGTATAACGCCGGAACATGATCATCTGCAACCTGAACAGTTTTCCACAGCGGCGTTTTCAGATATTGGTTTGCCCATTTCAAATTTCCCTCTTCATCCCGCTCCTGTATTTTGTTTCCATTTGCATCCAATTCGTAAACAGGATCTTGCACCATTACGCGCTCACCATTGTCGTTGACTGTCCAGACAGGCTTACCCTCTGCATCCAAACGAGGAGTATATTTGGTCACATGCGCGCCACTGCATTCCGGCACATAGATCTTGTTATTACCTTTTTCGTTATAAATATGCCAATCTGGTTCGACAATACCTTTTTCTAAAGGATTACGCTCCGGACCATCGGGATGAATGCCGCAACTGCCTGCACCTGCATAACCTTGAGGACGGACAAAATAACGGTTTTGATATATTTCCGTATAAGCAGAACGAATTTTTTCATTGTTATACGCATAACCGACAAAGAAATCATGTTCACGCCCAAGCAGGCGGTAATTACCTGTCAGATCCAGCTTAAAGCCCCATTGCACATCGTGTTTGGTATAGTGCAACGGCATGAAGTTGTAACGGCGGTTGTATGTGTGGCGAAGATTGTATGCTGAGTCGTATAGACGGTTGGGAAACAGGCCTTCTGCATTGTTAATAATTCCTTGCTTTGCAAGCTCCTTATCAATAAACTCTTTTTTATCTACTTCTACACCCGGATCCTGCCAGTCGTTGCATAGGAAATCCAAACCAATGTCCTGCATACATTGATCGAAACCTGCCCGACGTGCTGCCGCCCTTTGGGAGCGATATTGTTCAAAAGCAGATGAATCGAAATGATGGGCAACATAATCTGCTTTTTTCTCTTCATATGTTTTCGTGACGCCATCACGATATTCTTTTAATTTTGCCAACGCCTTGTCTTTAGGCTCAAAAGGGATAACCTCTCCCTTTTCAGTTAGGAAACCCGTTGCCGCAGATGCTGAAATACCTGCCGCGTGTTCGTTTTTCAGAAAAAATTGTCCGACTTTGGCATCTGAATCATTACGCGTATAAGAAATTTCGGCATTGAGTTGCCATCCATTGTCAAAGACATGTTTGAAACCGGAAAAAATATTGTATTTATCAGCATTCAGGCGTGACCATGAGGTTTCACCCAAATAAGTATTACGTGGCAATTTCAAAGGATTGTTACAGGCCGGACTGGAGCTGAAGGCCGCAGTTTTTTGATCCTCACAAGGTAAAATCACGCCGGCAAAATCGGGAATATCTTTATTTTTCTGATAAGTACCCCCAAAAGTCAGCATACTGTTATCACTCAAATCCGTATCGATCACGCCATAAACCATGTCTTTCTTGTTCCATACACCCTCTTTAAAAGAACGGTGGTCCTCATGAACACCAACCAGCCTACCGCGTACCGTATGTTCATTATTCAAGCTTCCAGATACATCCAAAGCCAAACGCTTGCTGCCCCTATGGTCAGTGCTGATTTCACCTGTATGCTTAAACAGAGCTGCTGGCCGCTTACGGATTAAATTAATGGTTCCACCCGGTTCTGAATTGGACTGAGTAAGACCGGTTGCACCTCTGACAACCTCAATGTGATCATAAACAGCAAGGTCTGTACTGGGTGAGACATCGATTTTTGCCGTATAACCCGAACGTCCAGACACATTAGTGGTAATACCGTCTTCACCAATCTGATCAACATAGAAACCACGAGACAAAAAACGAGTTTGTAGGCCCGAATCCCGAACCACGTTGATTCCCGTAGTGTTTTTCATTGCATCTTCTAAAGAATATATTGCTTTATCATCTAGCTGCCGACGCGTCATTACGCTCACCGACTGCGGCGTATCCTTGCCTGAAATACGCAACCCAGTCGCCGTTGCCATCGTTCCGATTGTATAAGACTGACTGCGCTCGGTATTCCTTTGTGCCTGCCGTTTGCCACTGACCTTGACCGTATCCATATCTACATGTTCAACTTCTTGATGTCCTGTATCTGCAAAAACAGTTTGGCAAGGCAGTACTAATAACAAACAAATTGTTTTCATTTGAAAATCAGGTTTCACAACTATTTCCTTAATTAATAGAATCTACTTACCTACTTGATAAAAATTATAATTTATTAATTTTAAATGATATTTAATCTATAAAATTAAAATATAATAGTAATGATAGGCGGAATCATTATATACCTGATGCATTAATATATGAACTTTTTGTTATAGATTTTTTCTTATATCCTGATTTTTAGATAAAAAAAGGCCGTCTGAACACAATGTTTCAGACGGCCTTAATTTAGGTATAACGCGATTAAGCGTTAGCTCCCTGTTGTTCTTGGTAGATTGCTTCGAAGTTGATCGGAGCAAGCAGTACAGGTGGGAAGCCGGCGCGGGTTACGCTGTTGGAAATGGCTTCGCGTGCGTAAGGGAACAGGATGTTCGGACAAGCAACGCCCAACAGCAGTTGTACGTCTTCCTCAGGAATGTTTTCCAAACGGAAGATGCCGCTTTGGGTAACTTCGTTCAAGAACATGGTGCGCTCTTCGTTCAGTTTGGCAGTCACGGTCACGGTAACGTCAACGCTGTAGAAACCGTCTTCCAGTTTGGTGTTGCCGGTAGAAACGCGCATATCCACTTCAGGCGCGCCTTGTTCCAAGAAGATTTGTGGTGCGTGAGGCACTTCCAAAGACAAGTCTTTTACATACAGACGCTCAACGCTGAATACGGGTTGCAATTCTTCGCTCATTTTATTTTCCTAAGTTAAGGGTTAAGGATTCAGTAATTCGTCCAACTTGCCTTCCTGCTGCAAGCGGTACAAATCGGTAAAGCCACCGACATGGGTGTCGCCGATAAAAATCTGCGGCACGCTGCGCTGGCCGGAAAGCTGCTGCATTTCGGCAAAAACTTCCGGATTGCCGTCGATGCGGATTTCGTTGATTTCTTTCACACCCACCGCCTGCAACAGCCTTTTCGCCATGGTGCAGTATGGGCAATATGGACCGGTATAAACAGTAACGGTTTGCATGATTTCTTCCAGAATACCAATGTTCATGACTATATGGGCATAGGTGCTATTTTACAAGTGTTCCCGCCGTACGGTTGTAAAAAACATTCAGACGGCCTTCTGACCATAAACATTTGTGCAGATGCGGAAAAACCATAATTAAAGTATGATAAGCGCTTTCGCAGAATGACTTTTGCCATTTGTTTTTTGGAGAAGAACACATCGCAAAAGTTTTTCTATTCAAAATCAGGTATCCCCATGCTTTCAGGAATCCCCATCCCCAAGGACGCCGTGCGTCCGCCCGAAACTGTCCTCGTCAACATCACGCCGCAAGAAACGCGTGTGGCTGTTTTGGAAGAGAACAATATCTGCGAGCTGCACATCGAGCGCAACAGCGGTCATAGCTTGGTCGGCAATATTTATTTGGGCGTCGTCAAACGCGTCCTTCCCGGCATGCAAAGCGCGTTTATCGATATCGGTTTGGAACGCGCCGCGTTTCTGCACATCGTCGATGTCCTCGAACAACGCCGCAACCCGGACGAAACCCAACGCATCGAACACATGCTCTTTGAAGGTCAGTCCGTCTTGGTTCAGGTCATCAAAGACCCCATCAATACAAAAGGCGCGCGCCTTTCTACACAAATCTCGCTGGCCGGCCGTTTCCTCGTCCATCTTCCGCAAGAAGACCACATCGGCATTTCCCAACGCATTGAAGACGATGCCGAACGCAGCAGTTTGAGGGAGCGTCTCAACAATCTGCTGCCCGAAAACGCCTGCCACGGCTATATTATCCGCACCAATGCTGAAAACGCCTCCGATGACCAACTGCAATCAGACATCAACTATCTGACCAAAGTGTGGGAACACATTCAAAAACAGGCAAAAATTCAGCCGCCCGAAACCCTGCTCTATCAAGATTTGCCATTAAGCCTGCGCGTATTACGAGATATGTTCAGCCTCGATACGCACAAAATCCTGGTCGATTCCACCGAAAACCACCGCCGCATGACCCATTTTGCCGAACAATACGTTCAAGGTGCATTGGGCAGAATCGAGCTGTTCAAAGGTGAACGCCCCCTATTTGAAACCCACAACATCGAGCAGGAAATCGCCCGCGCCCTCCAACCGCGCGTCAACCTCAACTTCGGCAGCTACCTCATCATCGAGTCCACCGAAGCCATGACCACCATCGATGTCAACACCGGCGGCTTTGTCGGCGCGCGCAATTTTGATGAAACCATCTTTCGCACCAACCTCGAAGCCTGCCACACCATCGCCCGCGAACTTCGCCTGCGCAATCTCGGCGGCATCATCATCATCGACTTCATCGATATGGCGCAGGAAGTCCACCGCGAAGCCGTCCTGCAAGAGCTTGCCAAAGCCCTCAGTTTCGACCGCACCCGCGTCACCCTCAACGGCTTTACCAGTCTGGGCCTTGTCGAACTGACCCGTAAACGCTCGCGTGAAAACTTAAGCCAAATCCTCTGCGAACCCTGCCCTTCCTGCCAAGGCCGAGGCCGTCTGAAAACGCCGCAAACCGTGTGCTACGAAATCCAACGCGAAATCGTCCGCGAAGCGCGCCGCTACGATGTCCAAGCCTTCCGCATTTTGGCTGCTCCGAATGTCATCGACTTGTTCCTAGACGAAGAATCGCAATCGCTGGCGATGTTGATAGACTTTATCGGCAAGCCGATTTCGCTGGCAGTCGAAACCGCCTACACGCAGGAACAATACGATATTGTGTTGCTATAAAGATAAAAGGCCGTCTGAAAACTTTTCAGACGGCCTTCTTGTTTGAGCAAATAAAGATTACGGTTTCACTACTTTACCGTTGATTTTGACGGAAGTCAGTTTCAAGTTGTAGGTTTTGCCGTCATCGGTATAACTGATTTGCGCAGGGATATTGTCGATATCGGAAGCAAACGAGTAAGTCACGGTATCGTCGCCACGGCGGACGCGATATTTGCTCACAGGCGTTGTACCGCCGTTCAGTTTATAGCTTTCGCTGCCGATTTTGTTCATGCTGCCGACGGTGTACAGTTTTTTACCGTTGGTAATTTTCAAACCTGACGGCAGGCGCACGTCATTGGCGGCCAGTTGCCATGCCAAAGTGAACAAGTCCATGGCCGGGCCGGATTTTTCGGTTTTCAAATCACCTGCTTTACCATAAGTGATGTTGCCGCCGGAGAATTTGGCCTCGGCATACAATTTACCGCCGCGTACATCTTTGTAGTAAGACGGATTCAAGGTCGTGCCGTTGATGCTGCCGCCTGATTCAAAGCGGATATTGTAAAGCGGTACTTTGATGGTAGAGACGATTTTGTATTGGTTGCCGCTGTGTATGAAGGTCATGGTCGCAGGAATACCGTAGCTGCCTGAGTATTGCAAAACGGCAGATTGCGGCAATTCAGCGGCTTGTGCGCCGATGGAGACAGTGAGCAGGGAAAGTGTCAGCAGGGTTGTTTTAATCGGATTCATGATGTTTTCCTTGTGTGTATCGTGTTTTAATTAAGCCAACAGGCTTTGACCGGCGGCATTGCGTTGTGCATTCAAAACGCGGTTGCCTTCGATTTTCAGACGGCCTGCAACAAAGTCGGCAACGGCTTGCGGGAAAAGCTGGTGTTCAACCGTCAACACGCGTGCGGCAACGTCGTCAGCGGTATCGCCGTCCAAAATAGGAACAATGCCTTGTGAAATAATTGGGCCGCAATCCAGCTCGGGCGTCACAAAATGGATGGTGCAGCCTGCCACTCGGCAACCTGCTTCCAATGCGCGTTCGTGGGTGTGCAGACCGGTGAAAGAAGGCAGGATGGACGGATGGATATTGATCAGGCGGTTTTCATAATGGGCGCAGAATTTGGGAGTCAAAATGCGCATAAAGCCCGCCAATACAACCAAATCGGGCTGATAGGCATCGATTTTTTCCATCATAGCCTGATCAAATGCCAGACGCGAGTCGAAGTTTTTATGGTTCAAACTGTCAGTGGCAATACCGCGCTCTGCCGCCCATGCCAATCCGGCAGCGGTCTCGCTGTTGCTCAATACGGCTGCAATGTTGGCATCGGGAATATTGGCATTCACAATCGCCTGCATATTGCTACCGCGTCCGGAAATAAGGATGACGATATTTTTCATCATAATTCCTTGTTTGTTTGGAACAAAGGCCGTCTGAAACGGAATTTTTCAGACGGCCTTTTATCCGTTGTTTAAGGGCGTAAGCCTTGATTCGGATTATTGAACTTTTTGTACGTCAACTTGTACTGGTTGTTGTGCAGCAGCATCAGGCGCGCCGACTTTAACCAGTTTCACGTCGAATACCAAAGTAGCGTTCGGGCCGATTTTATCGCCGGCGCCAACTTCGCGGTAAGCCAGTTTGGCCGGGATGTAGAATGTTGCTTCGCCGCCTTCTTTCAAGAGTTGGATACCTTCAGTCCAACCTGGAATCACTTGGCTTACAGGGAAGCTTGCAGGGCCGCCGTTGGCTTTGCTACTGTCAAATACGGTACCATCAATCAGACGGCCTTCGTATTCAACGGTAACCACATCGTCTTTAGTCGGTTTTTTGCCTTCGCCTTCTTTGGTGATTTTGTATTGCAGACCGGAAGCGCTGGTTTTCACGCCTTCTTTAGTCGCGTTTTCTTTCAAGAACGCTTCGCCTTTTTCCAAGTTTACTTTGGCATCTTCAGCACGTTTGGCAGCCGCTTTTTCTTGTTGCTCTTGCAGGAACTTCATCATCACTTCCTGAGCTTGGGCTTCAGTCATTTTAACTTCTTTGCCTTCAAACATGGCTTCCATGGCTTCGGTGAAGACTTTCAAATCGATTTCCGTACCTTGGTCTTTCATTTGTTTCAATGAACGGCCGATGTCCACACCCATTGCGTAGCTGGCTTGTTGGGCAGTAGAACCGATGGCAGAAGCATCTGCAGTCGCATTTGAAGCTGCGGAAGCAGCAGGGGCGTCTTTAGCGGCAGTGTCTTTTTGGTTGCAAGCAGTCAGTGCTAACAAAGCAGACAAAGCCAATGCGCTGAATTTGAAAGTTTTGTTCATGATTATGTCTTTTCCGGAAAGGTCAAAAAAGGGGATTATAGCTGAGTTTGATTGAAATGGAATCAAGGTGGATTAAAATTTGTAAAGGCTCTTATCAAAAACATTAAGGCCGTCTGAAAACAGATTTCAGACGGCCTGCTCTTAGCTATCGCTCAAACGATTAATACCAGCCGCGCAGCTTCATTGCTTTTTCAACACGACGGATACTCATCATGTAAGAAGCGGTACGCAGGTCGACATCGTATTCTTGAGCCAAGTTCCAAATATCGCGGAACGCACGGCGCAGGACAACGGTTTCTTTCTCTTGAACTTCGTCAAACTCCCAGTAGTAGCCTTGCAGGTTTTGTACCCATTCAAAATAGGATACCACCACGCCGCCGCAGTTTGCCAAAATATCAGGAACAACCAATACGCCATTTTGACGCAGGATAACGTCGGCTTCTGGAGTAGTCGGGCCGTTTGCACCTTCAACCACGATTTTCGCGCGGACTTTACCAGCGTTTTCAGAAGTCAGTTGGTTTTCCAGCGCGCAAGGGGCGAGTACGTCCACTTCCAAAGCCAAAAGTTCGGCATTGCTGATTTCTTTGCCGTAGCCGGCTTCGTTGGTGATGAAACCTTTGGTTTGGAATTCTTTGATGATTGCTTCCATATCCAAGCCGTTTTCGTTGTAGATGGCAACGTCAACGGTAGAAACGGCAACGATTTTCGCACCGGCTTTGTGTGCATAGTAACCGGTGTGGTAGCCCACATTACCGAAACCTTGAATGGCGTAAGTGGCACCCTTCACGTCTTTGCCCAGTTTTTCCAAAGCTTGGACGGCGGCGAAGTTTACGCCGTAACCGGTGGCTTCGGTACGCGCCAAAGAGCCGCCAAACTCAACCGGTTTACCGGTGAATACGCCCGGTGCGGAATGTTTTACCACGTTTTCATAGGCATCAACCATCCAAGACATGATTTTGCCGTTGGTGTTCACATCAGGTGCAGGAATATCGATTTTCTCGCCGATCAGCGGAGAAATGGCTTCGGAATAAGCGCGGGCAATGCGTTCTAATTCTGCTTCGGAATAATTGCGCGGATCCAAAGTGATACCGCCTTTACCGCCGCCGTAAGGAATACCGGCCACGCAGCATTTGATGGTCATCCAGATAGACAGGGCTTTGACTTCGTCCAGATTTACATTGGGATGGAAGCGCACGCCGCCTTTGTAAGGGCCGACGGCATTATTGTGTTGTGAACGATAGCCGGTGAAGTTTTCTACTGTACCGTTGTCGAGTTTGACAGGGAAGTTGACTTCCAAAACACGTTGCGGCTTTTTCAAGATTTCAAATACTGCTGGGTCGGCATTCAGGCGATCGCAGGCAATTTTTACTTGTTTTTGTGCAATTTCAAACGGATTCAGTGTTTCTTTAACAGCAGATGCGGACATGTATTTTTCCTTTTCATACACATGATTAGACGAGAGCCATACTTGTTACTATATACAAAAACAGGAAAAAATGTAATAGCATGTAGTCGATAAAAAGCAAATCCATTCATTTATATATAAATTTAGTTTGAGGCCGTCTGAAAATATCGGCACGCCGACCAAAAAATTTTCAGACGGCCCAGTATAAATGCTCATCAAACTATTCAAAAAAGCACACAAACCCTTTGTTTTTTAATGCCTACCAAATCACCCTTTTTGTTGACAAAATCCTTTCCACATTGCCAACAGACTGACAGACTTACACCAGCAAAAATTGTTAACAATTTAAACAAATATCCCTTTAAAGAATCAGCAAAACATCGGCAAATCAGGCAAACAATGTTAAAATAAGCGCTTAAATAATATGACAGAAAGCTACTCAATGACCACTGCTGCTTTAGAACACGTTCAAGCCGTTGCCTTTGATTTGGACGGTACCTTATGTGATTCCGTTCCCGATTTGGCCGCAGCAGCCCAAGCCATGTGTGCGCACTTAGGTTTACCTGTTTTGCCTACCCAAACGGTTGGAAGTTATGTCGGCGACGGCATCAGCAAGTTGGTTCATCGCGTCATTACCCATGATCGTGAAAAAGAAGCCGATCCTGAAATCTGGGAAAAAGGTTTTGTGTTCTTTATGAAATATTATCGCGAACACTTGAGCGACTTTACCCGCCCCTACCCTGAAACTGAAGCCGGTCTCGGCCTGCTGAAGTCCTTGGGTATTCCATTGGTTGTCATTACCAATAAAAATGAAATTCTGGCTGCTGAGTTGCTGAAACAACTCAATCTCGACGGCTATTTCAGCTTGGTTCTCGGCGGAGACAGCCTGACTGAGAAAAAACCCAGCCCATTGCCGCTTCAACATGCGGCCGAAGTTTTGGGCATCGACGTTGCCAATATGCTGATGGTGGGCGACTCCAAAAATGACATTATTGCCGCCAAAGCGGCCGGTTGCTTCAGCGTCGGCGTAACATTCGGCTACGGCGACATGACCTTGCTCTCCCAAGACAAAGCGACCAAACCTGATTTGTTGATTCGAGCCCTGCCTGAAATCTACGAAAATCTGCAACCGCAAAAAAACAAAGACGAAGAATAATTCGGCTTTATTTTCAGACGGCCTTTTTAGTGCTTTCACCTAATCAGGCCGTCTGAAATGTAATTCAATGTAGTTTAAATCCCTCCCCTTCCATATCCCCATGAAACCTCCCAAAACCTTACGCGCCCGCGCCTTGGATATTCTTTCCCGTCAGGAAGTCAGCCGTGTCGGCTTGAAACGCAAACTGACTCCACACGCTGAAAGCGAAGAAGAATTGGAAAAGGTTTTGGACGAATTCGCCGAACGAAATTGGCAATCCGACCAACGTTACGCAGAAGCCTATATTCACAGTAAAAGCAACCGTTACGGCACGCTCCGCCTCAAACAAGCCTTGGCTCAACAAGGTATTGATGCAGATGACTGTCGGGAGTTCCTACCCGACAGAGAGGACGAGCTGCAAACCGCTATTTCCGTCTTGCGTAAAAAATTCAAGCAAGAAGCTCAAGATTTGAAAGAAAAACAAAAACAGGCGCGTTTCCTTGCCTATCGCGGCTTTGGTGCCGACACCATTCAGACGGCCTTAAAAACCGCGTGGAATGAAGACGAAGACTTCTATCAATAATCATTCCCACTTGAATCTTTGCTTCTATCGGCGTACCCTTACGCTTTTATTCAATAATTCAATCAGAGTTTCATCATGTCCGACAAACCGCACGATACACCAAATCCCCTACTCGAAGACGAACGCAAAAATCCTGTTTACCGCTTGGGTCAGGCAGTAGCCGGATTCATGTTGCTGGTTTGGGCCGGCGTTTTGGCCTTGGTCTTCTTCTTGGTTTTCCGTTTTTGGTTGAATTAAACCCAATCCAATTACAAAAAAGCCATAAACCCTCTTAAAAAGAAGCCAACAGCTTTTATTTGTAAACATCAAAAAGGCCGTCTGAAAACACTTTCAGACGGCCTTTGCTTATAACGAGATCATCCTCGAATCACTTTGCGGATATTCGGATTGGCATGCATTGCATGAATAATCTGATTAACCTGATCCAAGTCTTTGACTTTAATTGTGAATTTAAATTCTACAAAACCTTCCGTTCCTGCTTGCGCTTTGGTTGGCGTATCGACAGATTCGATATCCGCACCGGAATTGGAAATCGCTTGCGCCATTGAAGCCAACAAACCATGCGCATCTTCGGATTTGACGTTGAGGATGGTGCGGTACGTTTGATTGCGCAAACTGTCCCAACCCGCATCGAGTTGCTCTTCCGGATCAGCTTTGACCAAAGTTTGACAGGTATCACGGTGGATAATCATACCCTTGTCTTTGACCAATAAGGCGCGGATCGCATCGCCGGGAATCGGATGGCAACATTCGGCAAAATGAATCCGGCCGGTTTCCTGATCGTTGACTTTGATCGGGCTGAGTTTGACCGTGCTGCCAAAATGTTGGCCTGCCAACTCGGCAATGTGCATGGCAACGTGTACCGGCAAAGTATGCCCCATACCGACATTGTAGAGGACCTCTTCAAACGAGGTTTGTTTGGTATTCAAATCGGCAAGGTATTTTTCTTTGAGGTCGTCTGAAAGCAGTATATCTTTAGGCAACAGGCTGGATAAAGCTTTTTGCAGCAAGTTTTCACCCAAAACAACGGCATCGTGACGATTCAGATTTTTAATGTATTGGCGGATGGCGCTGCGCGCACGGCTGGAAACGGCAAAATTCAACCATGCCACATTGGGCTTGGCATGTTCGGAAGTAATGATTTCGACCGTATCACCGGTTTTCAGCTTAGTGCGCAACGGCATCATGACATTATTAATGCGCGCGGCAACGGTTTTATGGCCGATGTTGGTGTGCACGGCATAGGCAAAGTCAATCGGCGTCGCACCTTTAGGCAAGGTAAGGATATCGCCTTTTGGGGTAACGATATAGACTTCGTTGGGGAACAAATCGACTTTGACATGCTCCAGAAACTCGATGGCATCTGAGCTGCTGGCTTGCAGGTCAAGAATATTTTTCATCCATCGGTTCATATGGAGGACGGCTTGGTCTGGAGTATTTTCACCGGATTTGTAAATCCAATGGCCAGCAATACCGCCCTCTGCCACAGCGTCCATTTCACGCGTACGGATTTGCACTTCGATCGGCAAACCGTAAGGACCGACCAAAGTCGTGTGCAGGCTTTGGTAGCCGTTGCTTTTCGGAATGGCGATATAGTCTTTAAAACGGCCGGGCTTGGGGTGGTATAAATTATGCAATGCACCCAACGCGGCATAACAGGCAGGAATATTGTTTACAATGACCCGAAAGCCGTAGATATCCATTACTTCGGCAAAACGCAGCTTTTTAGCCAGCATTTTTTGATGGATGCTGTATAAGTTTTTCTCGCGGCCTTTGATTTTGGCTTCAATATTAACACCGACCAAACGCTGACCAAATGCACGCAACACTTTGCCAACAACATCGCGGCGATTTTTGCGGCTGTTGTCCATGGCTTTTTTCAGGGTTTCGTAGCGTCTTGGGTGGAGATTTTGGAACGATAAGTCTTGAAGCTCTTGATACGCATTGTTCAGACCAATGCGGTTGGCGATTTGAGCATAGATTTCGAGGGTTTCTTTGGCGATTCGTCGGCGTTTTTCCGGACGCATAGAGCCAAGGGTACGCATATTGTGCAATCGGTCGGCAAGTTTGACGACGATAACGCGCACGTCTTTAGTCATGGCGAGGATAAGCTTGCGGAAACTTTCCGCCTGATGCTCGGCATGATCTTCAAATTTGAGTTTCTCCAGCTTGGAAAGGCCGTCTACCATTTCAGCAATGGTATCGCCGAATTCTGCCGCCATTTCGACTTTGGTTACACCCGTATCTTCCAATACATCATGCATAACACCCGCGCAGAGGCCTTGAACATCCATGTGCCAAATCGCAAGCTGCGTGGCAACGGCAAGGGGATGGGTGATGTAGGGTTCGCCGCTTTTACGGGTTTGTCCGTCATGGGCGTGGAAAGCGTAGGCAACGGCTCTTTCAAGCTCGGCCTGCTCGTTGGTATTGAGATAGGATGCGGTGCGAAACAGAAGCTCGCGCGCTTCTGCTGTCAACGGATCATAGGGGGCGGTAGGCAGTGGGGCTGGCATTTTCAGACGGCCTTTTATGGCTATTTTTAAGCCGTCAGACTGTATCGGTTGTGATATCGCACCGATACAGTCCGCGCGGTGGTTTTATCGGTTTGCCGGTTGGTTTATTTATTGCGGGTCAACAGCTCGGTTCCGATTTGTCCGGCTGCGATTTCGCGCAGGGCGGTAACGGTTGGTTTGTTGTTGCGGATGTCGTCAACCAAAGGCGTATTGCCGTTTTCTAATTGGCGTGCGCGACGGGCGGCAACGAGGGTAAGGTCGAAGTGATTAGGGATTTTACCTGTGCAATCTTCAGTAGTAATACGGGCCATGTTTGCTTGCTTTCTTTCTATGTTTCAAATAAACGGTTATTTTCGCTGTTTTTTACGAATTTTCCAACAGGTTTGAGATAAATCCCTGTTGAGAGGATTTTTTCAGACGGCCTGCTTTAATAATGTGGAACAAATCGGCTTCGGCACGATCCAAATCGTCATTCACGACGACGTAATCGAACAAAACGGATTGCTCAATCTCATGACGGGCTTTGGACAAGCGTGTTTGAATAACTTCTTCGCTGTCTGTACCACGGCCGATCAAACGTTGCGCCAATACCTCAAAGGAAGGCGGCAGAATGAAAATACTGCTGGCTTCAGGCAACGATTTACGCACTTGCGCTGCACCTTGCACATCGATTTCCAAAATCACATCATAGCCCTCTTCGCTCAACGAATTTACGCCGGCGATGCTGGTGCCGTAATAGTTGCCGAACACATTGGCGTGTTCCAAAAAGGCTCTTTGCTCAATCAGTGATTCAAATTCTTCTTTGGGAACAAAGTGGTAATGCACACCATGTGCCTCACCCTCACGCGGCTGGCGCGTGGTATGAGAAATGGAAACACGGATGTCGTCATGATTTTTCAACAGGCGCGACACTAAGGTCGTTTTACCTGTGCCGGAAGCGGCAGAAATGATGTAAATATTGCCTTTTTTATGATTTTGCATGGTGGTTCAGCCGATGGTATGTACCTGTAAATTATAACACAACACAATGTTTCTCGGAATTTCAGACGGCATGTTGCAAAATTTGGCTATTGTATCGATTAATTTGGCAAGTCCGCATATGACCGCTACAATATCGCGTTAAAAACTTTTTGATTTCGGAATGTCGAGATGTTGATTCATCCTGAAGTAATGGGCGTAGAAGCTTTGGCGGACAAAATCCGTAAAATTGAAAACTGGCCGCAAAAAGGGATTTTGTTTCATGACATTACTCCCGTTTTGCAAAGCGCAGAATATTTCCGCCTGCTGGTCGATTTACTGGTTTACCGCTATATGGGGCAAAAAGTTGATGTCGTTGCGGGCTTGGATGCGCGCGGCTTCATTATTGGCGCAGCTTTGGCCTATCAGCTGAATGTCGGCTTTGTCCCTATCCGCAAAAAAGGCAAACTACCGTTTGATACGGTTTCTCAAAGTTATGCTTTGGAATATGGCGAAGCAACGGTAGAAATCCATACCGACGCCATCAAGCCGGGCGCACGCGTTTTGTTGGTAGATGATTTAGTGGCAACCGGCGGCACAATGCTGGCAGGTGTAGAGCTTATCCGCAAACTGGGTGGTGAAGTAATCGAAGCGGCTGCCATTTTGGAATTTACCGACTTGGATGGCGGCAAAAAAATCCGTGAAAGCGGCGCGCCATTATTTACCCTGTGCCAAAACAAAGGCTGTATGTAATAAAAAAACCGCAAGCTGATCAGCCTGCGGTTTTTTATGATCAAAATTATTCAAGGACGTATCCGTCCGTATCCCAGAAAGTTTTTTTCACCAACTGGTCGTCTTTATAAACCAGCTCAGATTTCTTCGCACCATCATCGTACCAATCCAAAATAATGCCGCTGCGTTTACCGTTGCGAATACTCAATTCAGACACGATGCGGCCATTTTCATCCCAACTGATGATCTCCGTCGGTTTGTCATTGCTCATCATCATTTCGGTTTTCGGGCTGCCGTCTGAATACCATTGTTTCCAATGACCATTGGCTTTATCATGCTTAAACTGAATTTCGCTTTCTTTCACGCCATTTCGGTAATAGCGTGAACCCACGCCCTCACTCAAGCCATTTTGATAAGGCATTACCGCAGATTTTTTGCCGTTTGGATACCAGTTGACCCATTCACCATGCGGTTTGCCGTTGCGATAGCTGCCAACCATCTTTTTCTGCCCGTTAAAATGCCACAGAGTCAGCGTACCGTTATCCAGAGCCGGCACAAAAACCTTAATCTGACCAGCAGGTATCTCGTACGGATCAGAATATTTTTTCATCGATGGATAGTAAAAATCCTGCACCTGCGCCTTGCCTGCCTCAATCTTGTATTGGCGGACATAAGCAACCGAAGGCATGGTCGCCGTCAGTTTACCGTTTTGATTGAAATAAACGGTATGTTGCTGGGCAAAGGCGACAACGGGCATACTGAACAAGGCAGCAGCCAACAGGCCTGATTTTAAATAATTATTCATAATATGGAGTTTGGCAGTATATGTTCTACAAAAAGTCAGTAATAAAAATCTACTGACATTAGAAACTATGACAAATATTATAAGCCATAGTTTCAAAGCCTGCTTGGATTTCATATTCAGCATACCATAGGCATTTGTATTTTCTTAAAATATTAAAAATTTTATAAAACAAAGGCCGTCTGAAACTTTTTTCAGACGGCCTTTATTTTATTTACATCAAAATAAACTATTCTTCACCCAATAATTGCTCGCGGGTCAACAGGAATACAAACCCATCGCCACCGCTGGTTTCTAGCCAAGTAAACGGTAATTCGGGATAAGCCGCTTCCAATACTTCACGGTTGTGACCGATTTCAACCAGTAATACACCTTTCGGATTCAGATATTTTGCCGCTTGCAGAATGATTTGACGCGTAGCGTCTAAACCATCTTCGCCGCTGCCCAAAGCCAATTCCGGCTCGTGCAGGTATTCATCAGGCAACGCTTCCACAGATTCTGCATCAACATAAGGCGGATTGGAAACAATTAAGTCGTAGGTTTCATCCAAACCTTCAAACAAATCGGTATGCACCAAGCTGATGCGGTCTTCTAAGCCATAATCTTCAATATTGATCGCGGCCACTTCCAGCGCATCCAAGCTTAAATCAACGGCATCAATTTGTGCATCGGGATAGTGATGCGCCATTTGAATGGCCAAACAGCCGCTACCGGTACACAAATCCAAAGCTCGATGCACCAACTCATCATGTTCAATCCAAGGACGAATACCGTCGCCAAGCAATTCGTAAATAAAAGAACGAGGCACAATAACGCGCTCATCGACATAAAAATCAAACTCGCCCTGCCATGCCTGATGCGTCAGATACGCGGCAGGAATATGCTCCACTGCGCGGCGTTCGATAATGGACAACACTTCCTCCTTCTCACTTTGCAACAATTTGGCATCCAAATAAGGCTCCAACGTATCCAAAGGCAGATTCAAAGTGTGCAAAATCAGATAGGCTGCCTCGTCATGGGCATTATCACTTCCGTGTCCGAAAAACAGTCCGGCATCATTAAAACGGCTGACGGCGAAACGCAATAAATCGCGAACAGTGGTCAGCTCTTGAGCAGCTTGGTTGAACATAATGTTTTGTCTTGTCAATTTAAGAATGTTGAAATTATAACAGAAAGGCCGTCTGAAAACTTTTCAGACGGCCTTCGATTTAACTCAGCTTAAGATTATTTATCGCGGCTGAATACGATTTTGGTAGCTTGGATAGCAACACAGACAGCACCACCGATAAAGATCAAGTCAGCAGCGGTACGAACCCAACGCAGGGTATCCAGAATTTCCATTTGCAGGAATTCTTCGCTACGTGCATACCACAGACCATGAGTGATAGAAGCGTAAGCTTGAATCACGCCGACCGGCAACAGGCTGATGGCAATCATACCCACCAGACCGCCGTTCAGCAGCCAGAAGCCCCAAGTCATCAGTTTGTCGTCAAATTGAACATTAGGTTTCAGGTAACGTGCAACCAGCAATACGAAGCCCAGAGCCAAGAAACCATACACACCGAACAGAGCCGCGTGAGCGTGAACTGCAGTAGTGTTCAGACCTTGGATGTAGAACAGGGAAATCGGCGGGTTAATCAGGAAGCCGAATACGCCGGCACCGATCATGTTCCAGAAGGCAACTGCTACGAAGCACATCAGAGGCCAACGCAGACGTTTCGCCCAGTCGGACAGGTGTTGGTAAGACCAGTGTTCGTAAGCTTCACGACCCAGCAGAACCAAAGGCACAACTTCCAAAGCGGAGAAACATGCACCGATTGCCATAGAAGCAGAGGTAGAGCCGGAGAAGTACAAGTGGTGCAATGTACCTGGGATACCGCCCAACATGAAGATTGCAGCAGCTGCCAGAGTAGAAGCAGTAGCAGTACTACGGCGGACAAAGCCCATGTTGTAGAAGATGAATGCGAAGGCGGCAGTAGCGAACACTTCGAAGAAGCCTTCTACCCACAGGTGAACCACCCACCAACGCCAGTATTCCATCACAGCAATTGGAGATTTCTCACCGTAGAACAGGCCAGGAGCATAGAACACACCCACACCGACCATAGAAGCTACGAAGATAGCCAACAGGTTTTTGTCTGTACCTTTTTCTTTAAAGGCAGAGATAGTACAACGCAACATCAGAAACAGCCACAACAGCAAGCCGACCATCAGCAGAAGTTGCCAGAAACGACCCAAATCCAAGTATTCGTAACCTTGGTGGCCGAACCAGAAGTTCAGCTCAGGTGGAATGATGTGAGTCAAAGCAAAGAAGTTACCTGCGTAAGAACCGCCAACTACGATGAACAGGGCGATGTACAGGAAGTTCACACCAGCACGTTGGAATTTAGGATCTTTACCGCCGTTCACAATCGGAGCCAAGAACAGACCTGCTGTCAGGAAGCCGGTTGCAATCCAGAAAATAGCGGATTGGATGTGCCAAGTACGGGTCAATGCATATGGGAACCAGTCGGCCATTTCAAAGCCCAGTGCGGTATCGATACCGTAGAAGCCTTGACCTTCGACAGTATAGTGAGCGGTCAAACCACCCAACAGTACTTGTACGACAAACAGCGCAACAGTCAGGAATACATATTTGCCCAACGCTTTTTGAGAAGGAGTCAGTTGTACTTTAGAGATAGGATCTTCAGTAGGTACTTCAACCTCTTCATGTTTGGTCAAGAAAGAGTAACCCCACATCAGCAAGCCGATACCCATCAGCAACAATACCACGCTGGTGAAAGACCACATGTAGTTTTCAGTAGTCGGTACGTTGTTGATCAAAGGCTCGTGCGGCCAATTGTTGGTGTAGGTGAAAGTTTCGTCAGGACGGTTGGTCGAAGCAGACCAAGAAGTCCAGAAGAAGAAATTGAACAGTTTTTCACGCGCTTCTGGGCTTGGCAATGTGTTGTTTTTCATTGCAAAGTGTTCGCGAGTGGTTTGGAACTTAGGATCGTCGCTGTACACACCATGGTAGTAAGGCAGGATGCTTTCGATCGCTTTCACGCGGGTTTCGCTGACAACGACAGAACCATCTTCCTTAACACGGCTTTGGTTGCGGTATTCGTCAGCCAAACGTGTTTTCAGAACAGCTTGTTCTTCAGGAGAAACTTCGTCAAATTTTTTGCCGTAAGTTTCTTGCGCAGTCAGATCCAACCATGCAACCAGCTCGCGGTGCAGCCAGTCGGCAGTCCAGTCCGGAGCTTGGTATGCACCGTGACCCAATACAGAGCCGACTTCCATACCGCCGGTAGTTTGCCATGCAGATTGACCTGCCAAAATATCGTCTTTGGTCATCAGGACTTTGCCGGATGCAGAAACGACTTGTTCAGGGTATGGCGGAGCCTTTTTATAGACTTCGCTACCCATATAACCAAGAATGGTAAAGCATACTGCCAGTACGGCAAACAGCAAGTACCAAAGCTTCTTGTACTGTCCCATTTTAAGTACTCCTTAATTTTGGTAAAAGTGGTTGGGTATTAATTCATCAAATATGAATGTTAAAGATTGTATCACGGTTTTAAAAGTAAAGAAATATTTTGTCAATAATATTCCTTTAAAACCATTAACTTATATGATATTGATTCCCATTTTCTTATACAAACCCTCCTCTATCATATTTTATGTTAAGTTTTCGCTAACATTTTCACACAAAAATAAACTTTTCGATGTATTTTTTTATACTTCTAAAGGAGTATTTAGGTAGTAAAAGATTCATATTCCCTGAACAATTTGATTTACATCAAAATATGACCAAACAAGCGCCTACATAATCATACAAAACTTCAAACCATCCTATCAGGATACTTAACTTTTCTTACTATAAGGAAACTTTAAACATGAAACGCCAAACCTTAGCCGCACTTATCGCTTCTGTATTTGCATTGGCCGCATGCGGCGAGCAAGCTGCTAAACCTGCTGAAACTCCAGCTGCCACCGCTTCTGCTGAGGCTCCTGCTGCTTCCGACTCACAAGCTGCTGCAGAGACTCCTTCTTCAGAACTGCCTGTAATCGATGCTATCATGACTCACGCTCCGGAAGTTCCACCTCCAACTGATCGCGACCATCCGGCTAAAGTACGCGTTAAAATGGAAACCGTTGAAAAAACCATGACCATGGAAGACGGTGTTGAGTACCACTACTGGACATTCAACGGCGACGTTCCAGGTCAAATGATCCGTGTACGCGAAGGCGATACTGTTGAAGTTGAATTCTCTAACAATCCTTCTTCTACCGTTCCTCATAACGTTGACTTCCACGCTGCTACCGGTCAAGGCGGCGGTGCAGAAGCTACCTTTACTGCCCCAGGCCACACTTCTACCTTCAGCTTCAAAGCACTGCAAGCCGGTTTGTACATCTACCACTGTGCCGTTGCTCCTGTAGGTATGCACATCGCCAACGGTATGTACGGTTTGATCTTGGTTGAACCTAAAGAAGGTCTGCCTAAAGTGGACAAAGAGTTCTACATCGTACAAGGCGACTTCTATACTAAAGGTAAAAAAGGTGCTCAAGGCCTGCAACCTTTCGATATGGATAAAGCGATTGCCGAACAACCTGAATACGTTGTATTCAACGGTCACGTAGGCTCTATCGCCGGCGACAACGCCCTGAAAGCTAAAGCTGGTGAAACTGTTCGTATGTACGTTGGTAACGGTGGTCCTAACTTGGTATCTTCTTTCCACGTTATCGGCGAAATCTTCGACAAAGTATATGTTGAAGGTGGTAAACTGATTAACGAAAACGTACAAAGCACAATTGTTCCTGCTGGTGGTGCCGCTATCGTTGAATTCAAAGTCGACATTCCAGGCAGCTACACCTTGGTTGACCACTCTATCTTCCGTGCGTTCAACAAAGGTGCTTTGGGTCAATTGAAAGTTGAGGGTGATGAAAACCCTGAAATCATGACCAAAAAACTGAGCGACACCGTTTACCAACCTTCCGGTGCTGCCGCTTCTGCTCCAGCAGCTGCGTCTGGTGCTTCTGAAGCCGCTAAATAATCTCTCGGTTTAATACGCCAAGCCACTGCTGCCCTACTCTTTAGAGCCGCAGTGGCTTCCATCACGATTAATCTTCCTGTTCAAATCAGACAGATTGATTTTTCAGACGGCCTTGTTATGATTAGGCTATCTGAAAAATAAATTTCCTGTTTCAATCGATAATAAGGGCGTACCATGAAACTCATACGACTCCTCCTCTTAGGCAGTGCCTTAATCTGCGGCAATACATTTGCTGCCGAAATGGTAAAAATCGAAGGAGGCAGCTACCGTCCTCTCTATCTCAAAAAAGAAACTTCCCTTATTAAAGTCAAACCTTTCCAGCTTGACAAATATCCGGTAACCAATGCCGAATTTGCCGAATTTGTGAACACACATCCGCAATGGCAAAAAGGAAAAATCAATTCCAAACATGCTGAAAAAGCTTACCTGAAACATTGGGTAAAAAATGGCAGCAACAGTTTTGCGCCTAAAGCCAGCGAACTCAAACACCCAGTAACCAATGTTTCATGGTTCGCCGCAAATGCTTACTGCGTTTCCAAAGGCAAACGTCTGCCGACTATTGACGAATGGGAATTTGCAGGCTTGGCTTCTGCCACTCAAAAAGACGGCTCTGCCGAGCCTGGCTACAACCGCACCATCTTAGATTGGTATGCAGACGGCGGCCGCAACGGCCTGCACGACATCGGTAAAAACAAACCCAACTACTGGGGCGTATACGATATGCACGGCCTGATTTGGGAATGGACTGAAGACTTCAACAGCAGCCAACTCTCTGCCGGCTCGTCCAACACACAAATGTTCTGTAGCGGCGCATCCGTGGGTTCAAGCGATCCGTCCAACTATGCGGCATTCTTACGCTACGGCATCCGCACCAGCCTACAGTCCAAATATGTTTTAAATAACTTGGGCTTCCGTTGCGCAAGCAAATAAAGTTTCGTTTTTATCACCAAAGCAGCTTTGGCGGTACTGAAAGGTATCGCCGCTTTTTTTTTGGCCGTCTGAAAAGATATGGCGCACAAAGACAAATTGTGGCATAATCCGCCCGTCCTTATAAAAAGGCACTTAGGAGTTTGCTTAGGTCGTTCGGCTTGGCAAACTTGTCCGAACCTGAAAAGGTTCTTTTATTTTCGGAGTTATCCATCATGGCATTGACCGTAGAACAAAAAGCACAAATTGTTAAAGATTTCCAACGCAAAGAAGGCGATACCGGCTCTTCTGAAGTACAAGTCGCTCTATTGACTTTCCGCATCAACGACCTGACTCCTCACTTCAAAGCCAACCCTAAAGACCACCACAGCCGTCGCGGCCTGTTGAAAATGGTTAGCCAACGTCGTCGCCTGTTGTCTTATCTGCGTCGTACTCAGCCTGATACTTACCGTACACTGATTACCCGCCTGGGTCTGCGTAAATAATTTATGCTTAAATCAACACCGCCTTCGGGCGGTGTTTTTTATTGACATACCGATGCCGTCTGAAACACAGGCCCACGCTCTGTGTTATACTTCCACACGCTTAAGCAGCAAGGCTTAAACTCCCAATCACTCCTTAAAGCTCCCATCAAAGCGAGAATCTGAATTGTCTGTTCATTCCATGTTGCACTCAGGAAAATTTTGGCTGAAAACCCTGGTTTTCGGCATTACCGCGCTTTTATGCCTCGCGGCGGTATTGAGTGCCTTAATGTTCCGCATATTCAACACAGAAAACATCGACGCATTCATACAAAAAAACTTTTCCGCCCATGGCTGCCAAGTCAAATACAATGCCAACATCAGCAGAAAATGGCTGCCGCGCCCTACGCTTATTTTAAAAGACCTCAGCCTTTCCTCTTCCGAACCTGATACGCCGACGCTGAATATTGCCGAGTCTAAAATGGGCTTTGGCTGGAGCAGCCTATGGTCAGATGCCCCCATTCTTGAAAAATGGATTCTTTCCAATCCGTCGCTGACGCTGGGTCCCAAAAACCACCTGCCTGCCTGCCTGCAACAAAACCATACATCGAAAGAAAGCTTCCAGCTCAACCGCGTCATCATCAATAACGGCAGCATCCGCTATCACAATAAAGAGCAAGATATTGCCTTAAACGATCTGCAATTTTCCCTGCGCAGAGCTGATTCAGACGGCCGTCCATTCGATATCAGCGGCACACTGCAAAACATCGGCAACCCCATCAGTTGGCAAGGCGCCGGCCATCTTGTACAAGATGATGCCGGCTGGAGCGTTCCCGCCCTCAAATTAAACCTGCAAACCGTATTACTCAAAAACAAGCTGGATGCCCAAATCGCAGGCAGCCTTAATTGGCAAAACCAAACCGCCCTTTTGCGCGACTTCAATCTGCAAGCCGAAAGCGACTATCAAAACTTGCATATCAATGCACGCTCTCCCCTCTTGCAATTCAAGAACGGCTATTTACACCTAAACACACTCAACGGCGCATTGACTGCCGGCAGTGAAAACAACCAATGGGACGGTTCATTCAAACTGGACAAAACCAACCTCTATGCAACCGTTTTGACCGCAGCCAATTTTGAACTCAAAGGCAGCCATAAAAACGACCGCCTCCAAACCAACTTTACCTTTTCCAGCCCGTTGGTTTGGCAAAAAGGCAAAGGCATTGATGCGCCCAAACTGCACCTCAGCACCCTGCAAGACACCATCAACCGCCTTCCCCGCCCCAGATTCATCAGTACACTCGAAGGGCAGGCCAATTTCAGCCTCAATACATGGGAAGGCCGTCTGAAAGGCGCATTTGACAGACAAGCCCTTGCCTTGGCCTTTAAATACCAGCGCGATGCCCAACCGCGTCCGCACCTTGACGCCGGTATCGCCTTACAAAAACTCAATCTGACCCCTTACTTGGAAGATCTGAAAACCCAGCCATCACTGAATCTTCCTTCTCTGCTGGCCAAATCCTGGTTGCCCGACATTGAGGCCAACCTCCAAATCGGCAGCATTCAAACTGCCGGCCTGCAATTAGAAAACGTCGAATCCCTGCTCACCGCCGATAAAGAACATATCGCCCTGCACCGTTTCAAAGCTGGGCTTTATGGCGGCAAAACCGAGGGCGGTCTGAGTATTGCGGCGACCCAACCTGCCTCCTACCACCTTCAGCAAAACGCAAAAGGCATACAAATTCAGCCGCTGCTGCAAGACTTGTTCGGTTTCCACAGCTTCAGCGGCAGCGGCGACGCCGTTATCGACATTAAAACCACCGGCAACAACCGCGCCCAAATGATACAAGCCCTAAACGGCAGCCTGCTCCTCGATATTACCAACGGCGCATGGCACGGCATCGATATGGACAGCATTCTGAAAAACGGCATCTCTTCGGAAAAAATCGACAACAGCAACCTCAAAACTCCTTTCCATCATTTCACCCTCAATAGCGAAATCGAGAAAGGCATCAGCCATCATATCAACACCGAACTGTTTTCCGACAGCCTGCACGTTGTCAGCAGCGGCTATACCGATTTGAATACCCAAAAGCTGTCCGAAAACCTGCTTATCAGCAACGTACTGCAGCCTAAAAACAAACCGATTCCCCTCAAAATCGGCGGAACCGTACAAAACCCTTCCATTACCCTTGATTACAGCCGCTTGACCAATGGTATGAATACGCCTGCAGAAAAACAAAAAGCCCTGCAAGAAACCATACAAGAACAATGGAAGTGGCTCAAACCGCGCTAGGTTTTCAAATCAAAGGCCGTCTGAAACCCAAAAAATTTCAGACGGCCTTTTAACAGATACATTGTCAGAATAAGATGTTTACTTAGGAATGACTATATACGCAATCAGTGCAACAATGATGACAAACCATAATGATGACAAACCATATAGCCAACATTAATCAAGCCTTTTTTGGAGAGTTTTCTTTCTCTCCAATCGAACCTCACTATTTCTACCGTACCCTCAAACATAGACCCAATTATTTCCATCAATATTTGAAGTAGAAATTCCAATAAATCCGACATCTACAAACCCAAATGCTCCCAAATCTCATCGATTTTGGCCGTAACGGCAGGGTCTTTTTTGATTACTCGTCCCCATTCGCGGTCGGTTTCGCCCGGCCATTTGTTGGTCGCATCCAAACCCATTTTGCCGCCAAGTCCGCTGACGGGGCTGGCGAAGTCGAGGTAGTCGATAGGTGTGTTTTCCATCAAAACAGTATCGCGTACGGGATCCATGCGCGTGGTTACCGCCCAGATGACTTCTTTCCAGTCGCGCACATTCACATCGTCATCCACCACGATGATGAATTTGGTGTACATAAATTGGCGCAGGAATGACCAGCAGCCCATCATCACGCGCTTGGCGTGTCCGGCGTACTGTTTTTTCATGCTGACCACCGCCATGCGGTAGGAGCAGCCTTCGGGCGGCAGGTAGAAATCGGTGATTTCGGGGAACTGCTTTTGCAAAAGCGGCACGAACACTTCATTCAACGCCACGCCCAAAACAGCGGGCTCATCGGGCGGTTTACCCGTGTAGGTGGAATGGTAAATCGGGTTTTCTCGCATGGTGATGCGTTCGACCGTGAACACGGGGAAATGATCCTGCTCGTTGTAATAGCCCGTGTGGTCGCCGTATGGTCCTTCCAGCGCGGTTTCGTTCGGATGAATCACGCCTTCCAATACGATTTCAGCACGGGCAGGCACTTGCAAATCATTGCCGATACATTTCACCAGCTCCGTCCGCGAACCACGCAGCAGTCCGGCAAACTGGTATTCGCTCAAGGTATCGGGAACAGGCGTTACCGCGCCCAAAATGGTGGCAGGGTCGCAACCGAGGACAACGGCGACGGGATACGGCGTATCAGGATTGAGTTTGCGGAATTCCTGATAATCCAGCGCACCGCCGCGATGCGACAGCCAGCGCATAATCAGCTTGTTTTTGCCGATTAATTGCTGGCGGTAAATGCCGAGATTTTGGCGTTTTTTGTACGGTCCGCGCGTGACGGTCAAGCCCCATGTGACCAGTGGCGCAACGTCTTCCGGCCAGCAATGCTGAATCGGAAGTTTATACAAATCAACGTCTTCGCCTTCCCACACAATTTCCTGACACGGCGCGTTTTTCACCACATTCGGCGCCATGCTCCAAATATCTTTCAACAGCGGCAGTTTGGAAAACGCGTCTTTAATGCCTTTGGGCGGTTCGGGTTCTTTCAAATACGCCAGCGTCTGCCCGATTTCGCGCAGCTTGGACACACTGTCCGCGCCCATGCCCAGCGCCACGCGTTCGGGCGTGCCAAACAGATTCGCCAACACGGGATAATCGTAGCGCGTACCGTCAGGCTTAATCGGGTTTTCAAACAGCAACGCCGGCCCCTCGGCGCGCAGTACGCGGTCGGCAATTTCGGTCATTTCCAAATGCGGCGACACCGGATGCTGAATGCGCTTGAGTTTGCCATCGGCTTCCAATCCGGCGATAAATTCTCGCAAATCTCTGTATTTCATGATTTCATTTTCCTGAACAGGCCGTCTGAAAACAGACCGCCATTTCGGGTTTGAAAGATAAACCAGCAGCTATTGTACCTGCCAAATCCGTCCATATCCCAACTTTCCACATCCAAATTTCCATATTTTTTGCAAACTACCGTCAAATTTGAACAATATCTGCTTGTGATTGCTTTCAGACGGCCTTATCTTTGGTAGAATTCCAACTTAATCCAGTCATCAATCAATATCTATCGTGGGACGGCGGCCATGTTTGCATTTTTAGAATCTTTTTTCGTTGAATACGGCTATGCGGCCGTGTTTTTCGTTTTGGTTATTTGCGGCTTCGGCGTGCCGATTCCTGAAGATTTGACGCTGGTAACCGGCGGTGTAATTTCCGGCCTGGGTTATACCAACTCGCATATTATGTTTGCCGTCGGCATGCTCGGCGTATTGGTAGGCGATGGCTTTATGTTTGCGGCCGGCCGGATTTGGGGACAAAAAATCCTTAAATTCAAACCGATTGCGCGCGTGATGACGCCCAAACGCTATGCCCAAGTACAGGAAAAATTCGACAAATACGGCAACTGGGTTTTATTCGTTGCACGTTTCCTGCCCGGCCTGCGTACCGCCGTTTTCGTGACCGCAGGCATCAGCCGCAAGGTTTCCTACCTGCGCTTTATCCTGATGGACGGTTTGGCCGCGCTGATTTCCGTTCCGGTTTGGATTTATTTGGGCGAATACGGCGCACGCAATACCGACTGGCTGATGAAAAAAATGCACAGCCTGCAATCAGGTATCTTTATCGCACTGGGCATCGGCGCAGTCATTGTCGGTTGGATTTGGTGGAAAAAACACCGCCGCCACACCTTCTTCCGCGAGAAACTGCACGAAAAACGCGCAGCAAAAGCCAAAAAACAAACCAATCAATAAATCATTCCAGGCCGTCTGAAACACTTCCCCTCTTTCAGACGGCCTCAATCATTCATCAGAAACACCATGAAACAAAAAATCTTTGTCCTCTACACAGGCGGCACCATTGGCATGACCCAAAGCAGCGCCGGCCTGCGTCCCGACACCGCTCTCGTCGATAAAGCCCTTGCCCCCTTTTCAGACGGCCTTGATTTCGAATGGCACGTTTGCCAGCCGCTCATCGACTCTTCCGCAGTAACGCTGCAAAACCAACGCGACTGGCTGGAGCTTATTATTGCCAAACTGCCTGACTATGACGGCATCTTGGTATTGCACGGCACGGATACCATGGCATACACCGCCAACCTCTTCGCCCTTTCGCTGCAAGGTTTGGACAAACCCGTTATCCTGACCGGCTCGCAATGGCCTTACGATGCCGCCAACAGCGATGCGCCGCGCAACCTTGCTACCGCCGTTTCCGCTTTCTCGCTCAAACTCAAACAAGTGGCGATTGCCTTTGACGGCAAGCTCTTCCCCGCCATCGGCAGCAGCAAGGTCAGCACAGAAACCGCCGCAGGTTTTGACAACCTGCATTTTGGTGCGCTCACCGAATGGGATGAAAACAAAGGTTGGCATAATATCCATATTGCCACAACCCAACATTCAGACGGCCTCAAGCCGCGTCTTCCAAATCCCGAAGCCAAAGTTTCCGTCCGCACGCTGATTCCCGGTTATGCCACGCAAGAACTTTCAGACGGCCTGCCCCACCTTTCCGCCCAAGCCCTGATTCTGCAAAGCTACGGCCACGGCAATGCGCCGAGCAACGATGCGTTTGTCCGAGCCGTCCAAGCCTTTACGCAACAAGGCAAGTTGCTGCTCAACATCAGCCAAGTGCCGCAAGGTTGCGCCGCTGCCGTCTATGCCCAAGGCGATGCTTTGCGTCAGGCAGGTATCATCAACGGCGGCAAATGCAATCTCGAAACCGCCACTGCGCTGATGACCCTCGCCGTATCTCATGACTGGAATGCAGATAAGGTGCAACAAGAATTGCGACAATTAAATCTGCTGTAAACCACCATTAAATATGACTTTCACCGACACCCACTGCCATCTTGCCGATCCCAAACTTGCCGATACGCTGCCTGCCGTGCTTACCGAAGCGCAAGCCGCCGGCGTGGTGCGTTTTATCGTACCGGCTACATCTCCCAATGATTGGCAGGCAGTTGCGCAGTTGGAGAGGCCGTCTGAAAATATCCATATCGCTTTGGGTATTCATCCGTGGTTTTCAGACGGCCTCAACGAAGTGGCATTCCAAGAGTTAGAGTCCGAATTAATCCAGCATCCGCAAGCATGGGTTGGCGAAATCGGCTTGGATTTTTATGGCAAAGAGCAAACCCAAGCGCAACGCGACACGCAGACCGATGTCTTTATCCGCCAACTCATCCTCGCCCAAAATCTCAATCGCCGCGTCATCATCCATAATCTGAAAGCCACCGCCGCCATTGTCGCCGCCGTTAAAACCGCCGGTTTCACACGAGGCGGTATCGTTCACGCCTTCTCCGGCAGCGTAGAAGAAGCACGGATTTTGGTGAAACTCGGCTTCAAAATCGGCATAGGCTCGCTGCTGCTCAATCCCAATGCAAAAAAAGTCCGTGCCGCCTTACAAGCCTTAGACGACACGGATTTTGTTCTCGAAACCGACAGCCCTTTTATGCTCGGCCATGAAACCAATACACCAGCCAACATCCGCCGTATCGCCGAAATTGCCGCCGAATTGCGCGACGTACCACTGGTACAACTGGCTGAAATCACCGAGCAAAACGTGGATTCCCTGCTCCATACTTCCCCTTAATATGCCGACCTCAAGGCATCAAAAAGCCTTGCCCAGCCATTTCGTTTCCAAACCGACACACTCTGCCCTCCCTACCCCATATTCATGAATAAAAAGCGATACAAGGCCGTCTGAAAAAATGTTTTTGGCACAAAATATCGTTCACTCCGTCATCTCGGCTTTTTAACACCGTATTTTCCCTTTGATTGATAAAAAGTATTACGCATATTATTGGGCAAACTTTTTATTTACGTTAAAATATGCCTTTTTTTGATAATAAGGCCGTCTGAAAAAGGCGGAAACTAATTATGGCTGAACAACATACACACGCTTCCACCTGGAAGAGCAAAATCAATGCTCTCGGCCCGGGCATCATGATGGCTTCGGCAGCGGTCGGCGGATCGCACCTGATTGCCTCCACGCAGGCAGGTGCACTTTACGGCTGGCAGCTTGCGCTGATCATTATTCTGACCAACCTGTTCAAATACCCGTTTTTCCGTTTCAGCGCACATTACACGCTGGATATGGGCAAAAGTCTGATTGAGGGCTATGCCGAAAAAAGCCGCGTTTATTTGTGGGTATTTTTGATTTTATGTATTGCATCGGCAACGATTAATGCCGGTGCGGTCGCCATCGTTACCGCCGCCATCGTCAAAATGGCGATCCCATCGCTGACTTTCGATGCCGGCATGGTGTCCGTCATGATTATGGTTTCCTGCCTGCTGATTTTGGCAAGTGGCCGCTATAAAGCCTTGGACAACGTTTCCAAAATCATCATCGTCAGCCTGACCATCGCCACCGTCGCCGCAGCAGCCGTGGCCATGTCTCGCGGCATGCAGATGAAACCCGACTTTATCGAGCCTACCCCGTGGACACTGGCAGGCTTGGGCTTCCTCATCGCGCTGATGGGCTGGATGCCTGCACCGATTGAAATTTCCGCCATCAACTCTTTGTGGGTTACCGAAAAACAACGCATCAACCCTTCCAGCTACCGAGACGGCATTTTCGACTTCAACGTCGGCTACATCACCAGCGCAGTGTTGGCGGTCGTCTTCTTGGCCTTGGGTGCATATGTCCAATACGGCAACGGCGAAGCCGTACAAATGGCGGGCGGCAAATATGTTGGCCAGCTGATTAATATGTACGCCGTGACCATCGGCGACTGGTCGCGTCCGCTGGTGGCATTTATCGCCTTTGCTTGTATGTACGGCACCACCATTACCGTAGTAGACGGCTACGCGCGCGCGATTGCCGAACCGGTACGCCTGTTGCGCGGTAAAGACAAAACCGGCAACGTCGAACTGTTTGCTTGGAACATTTGGGTCGCAGGCTCAGGCTTGGCCGTAATTTTCTGGTTCAACAGCGCAATGGCAGAGCTGCTCAAATTCGCCATGATTACCGCTTTCGTTGCCGCCCCTGTGTTCGCTTGGCTGAACTACCGCCTCGTTAAAGGCGACAAACGCCACAAACTGACCATGGGCATGAACTTCCTCGCCATTATCGGTTTGATTTATTTGACCGGCTTTACCGTTTTGTTCCTGCTGAACCAAACAGGCATCTTGGCTGCGCCTAAATAAGCCCATATAAAAAAGGCCGTCTGAAACTCAAAAACAAGTTTCAGACGGCCTTTCCAATCAATCATATCTTTTTGAATTTTCATTCAAACCCATTATAATGACTCCTTATTTCGCCGTTGCAGACCACTCGACGGCATCCGTATTTTGGAAAATTTATGAAGCCGTCTATTTTAGAAAAACTACAACAACTCAGCGACCGACTGGAAGAAGTCACACATCTGCTCGGTCAGCCTGAAGCCACGTCCGACATGGACAACTACCGCAAACTCACACGCGAACACGCCGAACTGACCCCCGTTGTCGAAGTCTTCCAAAACTACCAACTGGCGCAAAGCGACTTGGCAGATGCCGAAGAAATGCTGTCTGACCCTGAAATGAAAGACTTTGCCGCCGAAGAAATCGAAGCCGCAAAAGCCAAAATCGACGAACTCGATACCGAACTGCAAAAACTGCTACTGCCAAAAGATGCCGACGACGATAAAAACATCTTTATCGAAGTGCGCGCCGGTACCGGCGGCGACGAAGCCGCGCTGTTTGCAGGCGATTTGCTGCGTATGTACAGCCGCTACGCCGAGCGCAACCGCTGGCAGGTTGAAATTGTTTCCGCCAACGAAAGCGAATTGGGCGGCTATAAAGAAGTCATCGCCCGCATTATCGGCTTGGGCGCATACAGCCGTCTAAAATTTGAATCCGGTGGCCACCGCGTGCAACGCGTCCCTGCCACCGAAAGCCAAGGCCGTATCCACACCTCCGCCTGTACCGTTGCCGTCATGCCCGAAGCGGACGAGCTGGAAGACATTGAACTGAACCCGGCCGATCTGCGGATCGACACCTTCCGCGCATCCGGCGCCGGCGGTCAGCACATCAACAAAACCGACTCCGCCGTCCGTATCACCCACCTGCCCACAGGCATGGTGGTCGAGTGCCAAGACGGCCGCAGCCAACACGCCAACAAAGCGCAGGCGATGAAAGTCCTCGCCGCTCGCTTAAATGACGCGCAAAAACGCGAAGCCCAAGCCAAAGAAGCCGCCGAACGCAAATCCCTGATCGGCAGCGGCGACCGCAGCGAACGCATCCGCACCTACAACTACCCGCAAGGCCGCGTGACCGACCACCGCATCAACCTCACCCTGCACAAGCTGGATTTTGTGATGGACGGCGATTTGGAAGAAATCACCAACGCCCTGATTGCTGAGCATCAAGCCGAGCTTTTGGCAGCAATGGGGGATTGATGGATTTGGTCCATTGCGTTTATACTTTTCAGACGGCCTGATGACATATGTTAATATGACCGTGAATACATTAAAGAAACTTCAATCCTGAAGTGTTAAAATGCAGCACCAGCTGCGCCACAGCAACACCCTTCTACAATCACCGAAAGAGAGGACACAAAATGGCAAAAATCCTGATCGCACCGGTATCTGCCGGCCTGAGCGCCGATGCAGCGGCAAAAGCATTTGCAGCAGCATTGAATGCGCAAGTTTTCCAAGCCGTTGACTCCACTACAGAAACCCTGTTGGCTCAAGGCAAGAGCGACGACTGGTTTGACGCGCTTATCGGTAAAGTTGCAGCATTGAATGTAGATAACCTCGTTATCGAAGGCATCACTCCTGATGCAGAAAAATTGTTCTTGGCAGGCAAAAACGTCGAATTGGCGCTGTCTTTGGATGCAGGCGTTGTATTGGCGCTGAAATCCGACAACACTGATGCCGCTGCCGTCACCCAACAATTGAATCTTGCCAAACAGCTCTATACCAACTCTCCAGGCTTATTGGAAGGTTTCATCATTGACGGTGCAGCCGCTGCTTTAGGCGCACAAGTCGGCGAGCAAACCGGCCTGACTTTCTTCGGCTCCAGCGACAAACTGCAAGACGTATCCGCTTTGGCCAAACGCGAAGCCAAACGCCTGTCTCCAGCCCAATTCCGTTACAACCTGATCGATTTTGCCCGCAAAGCCGATATGCGCATCGTTCTGCCTGAAGGCGCAGAACCGCGCACCGTCGCCGCTGCCGCCATCTGCCACGAAAAAGGCATCGCCCGTTGCGTACTGTTGGCTACCCGCGAAGAAGTTGAAGCCGTAGCTAAAGAGCGTGGCATCTCCCTGCCTGATTCTTTGGAAATCATCGATCCTGCTTCTTTGGTTGAGCAATACGTCGAGCCAATGTGCGAATTGCGCAAATCCAAAGGCCTGACTCCTGAAGATGCACGCAAACAGCTGCAAGACACCGTCGTACTGGGTACCATGATGATGGCTCAAAACGACGTAGACGGTTTGGTTTCCGGCGCAGTCCACACTACTGCCAACACCATCCGCCCTGCCCTGCAACTGATTAAAACCGCTCCGGGCGCAAGCCTCGTATCCAGCGTATTCTTCATGTTGCTGCCTAACCAAGTATTGGCATTTGCCGACTGCGCGGTTAATCCAAACCCAACTCCGGAACAACTGGCCGACATCGCTATCCAATCTGCCGACAGTGCCAAAGCTTTCGGTATCGATCCAAAAGTAGCCATGATTTCCTACTCTACCATCAACTCAGGCAGCGGCCCTGATGTCGATGCAGTGATTGAAGCAACCAAACTGGCGAAAGAAAAACGCCCTGATTTGGTCATCGAAGGTCCGTTGCAATACGATGCGGCTACCGTTCCATCTATCGGCCAATCCAAAGCTCCGGGCAGCGCTGTCGCTGGTCAGGCAACTGTCCTGATTTTCCCAGACCTCAATACCGGCAACTGTACTTACAAAGCCGTACAACGCAGCGCCAACGTCCTGAGCGTAGGCCCGTTGTTGCAAGGTTTGCGTAAACCGGTTAACGACTTGTCCCGCGGCGCATTGATTGAAGACATCGTCTTCACCATCGCCCTGACTGCCGTTCAAGCCAAACAAATGCAAGGCTGATTGACAAGCTGATGCTTTGAAATCAAAGGCCGTCTGAAACCGATGTTTCAGACGGCCTTTCGTATCTTTGCGCCAACTATATTATAATTCGCCATTATTTTTTGAAAGACTGCCCCAATGACTGCCTACCAGCAACAACTAGCCGACAAAAAGCAATATCTTCAGCAACTTTTCCAAGGACTGGATTTTCCAGAAATCGAAGTCTTCGAATCTCCGGAACAGCATTACAGAATGCGTGCCGAGTTCCGCATCTGGCATGAAGGCGGCGAAATGTTTTACGCCATGTTTGAACGCGGGCAGAAGGCAAGCAGGGCAAGTCTGATCCGTTGCGACCAATTTCCTGCCGCGTCCGAATCCATCAATACCTTGATGCCGAAATTGATTGAAGCAGCATCCAATCATCCCGAACTAAAAAACCGCTGGTACGCCGTCGAATTTTTGTCCACTTTAAGCGGCGAAATGCTGGTTACCATAATTTACCACAAGAAGCTGAACGAAGCATGGCAACAAGCCGCGCAAGAGCTGGCACACAATTTGGGCATCCACATCATCGGCCGCAGTCGCGGACAAAAAATCGTATTGAGCCAAGATTTTGTGACCGAAACATTAGAAGTCAACGGCAAGACCTTCCGCTATCGTCAAATCGAAGGCAGCTTTACCCAACCCAATGCCCAAGTGTGCCAAAAAATGCTGACTTGGGCGTGTGATGCCGCTCAAAACTTAGGCAAAGACCTGCTTGAGCTATATTGCGGCAACGGCAATTTTACCCTGCCGCTTTCGCAACATTTCAATCAGGTTCTGGCAACCGAAGTTTCCAAAACTTCCGTCAATGCCGCCCAATGGAATATTGAAGCCAACCAAATTACCAATCTTAAAATCGCCCGCCTGTCTGCGGAAGAGTTTACCGAGGCCTACACGCAAAACCGTGAATTCCGCCGCCTGCAAGAACAAAGAATCGACTTGAAAAACTATGATTTTTCAACTATTTTCGTTGACCCTCCACGCGCCGGTGTTGATGATGAGACGCTCAAATTGGTTGCCCGATTCGACAACGTCCTCTATATTTCCTGCAATCCTGAGACCCTCCGCGCCAACCTTGATACGCTCTGTCAAACCCATACCATTGAACGCACCGCCCTGTTCGACCAATTCCCATTTACCCACCATATCGAAAGCGGCGTTTGGTTGAAGAAAAAATAAAATCATACAAAAAGGCCGTCTGAATGTTCAGACGGCCTTTAATTAAGGGCATATTAAGCGATTTTCAAATCAATCTGCTTCCAAAACCACTTTCATGGCTTGGTTTTCAGCAGCGTGTTTGAACACATCGTAAGCTTTTTCCAATTCGCTGAATTTGAAATGGTGGGTCATCATTTTGGTGTAATCCACTGAGCTGCTGGAAATGGCTTTCATCAGCATTTCGGTGGTATTGGCGTTAACCAGGCCGGTAGTAATGGCAAGGTTTTTAATCCACAGTTTTTCCAGTTTGAAATCAACGGATTGACCATGTACACCGACCACAGCAATATGACCGCCAGGTTTCACGATGTCTTGGCACATATTCCAAGTCGCAGGGATACCGACCGCTTCAATGGCGCAATCTACGCCGTCTTCGCCAACAATGTCGGCAACTTGCTTGCTCACATCGCCGGAAGCAGGGCTGATGGTATGGGTTGCGCCCAATTCTTTCGCCAGTTTCAAGCGGTTTTCGTCCATATCGCAAACGATGATGGCGGCAGGGCTATACAGTTGCGCAGTCAGCAACGCAGACATACCGACAGGGCCGGCACCGGCGATGAATACGGTATCGCCAGGTTTGACATCGCCATATTGCACGCCGATTTCGTGGGCGGTCGGCAGGGCATCGCTCAACAGTAGGGCAACTTCTTCGTTGACGTTGTCAGGCAGCGGAACCAAGCTGTTGTCGGCATAAGGAGTACGGACGTATTCGGCCTGAGTACCGTCAATCATATAGCCCAAGATCCAACCGCCGTTGCGGCAGTGTGAATAAAGTTGGATTTTACAGTTGTCGCAAGTACAGCATTTGCTGACACATGAAATAATGACTTTATCACCGACTTTGATGTTTTTTACAGCATCGCCGACTTCTTCTACAATACCGATACCCTCATGACCGAGAATACGACCGTCGGCAACTTCAGGGTTTTTACCCTTCCAAATACCCAAGTCAGTACCGCAAATCGTGGTCTTAACGATTTTGACGACTGCATCGGTCGGATCGATAATTTGAGGACGAGGTTTTTCTTCGAAACGGATGTCGTTTGCGCCATGATAAACCATTGCTTTCATGTGAATCTCCTTGATCGGTTAATAAACTTTAACAATACAGCGTAAATCTACGTTAACTATATTTATATACCCCTACATCAGATAAGTCAATCCTGATTATTATTTTTTATGTTATACTGTAACATACTGTTTTAAAAATAAATAATTAAAAAGTAAATATTAATGAACACATCCACATCCTTCGCGCGACGACTCATCGATTGGCAGCGGCAGCATGGCCGTCACGACTTGCCTTGGCAGGTCAAAGACCCCTATTCCGTCTGGCTTTCAGAAATCATGCTCCAACAAACGCAGGTTGCTACCGTATTGGACTACTATCCGCGTTTCTTAGCTAAATTCCCAACCGTTCAATCGCTAGCCACTGCGCCGCAAGACGAGGTTTTGTCATTGTGGGCAGGCTTGGGCTATTACAGCCGCGCACGCAACCTGCACAAAGCTGCGCAACAAGTTGTCGGACAATTCGACGGTATCTTTCCGCCCGAACGCAAAGACTTGGAAACGCTCTGCGGCGTAGGCAGAAGTACCGCCGCCGCTATTTCTGCCTTTGCTTTCAACCGACGCGAAACCATCTTGGACGGCAACGTCAAACGCGTTCTCTGCCGTGTCTTTGCCCAAGATGGCAATCCGCAAGATAAAAAATTTGAAAACTCACTTTGGACGCTTGCCGAAAGCCTGCTGCCGTCTGAAAACACCGATATGCCTGCCTATACACAAGGGCTGATGGATTTAGGCGCAACCGTCTGCAAACGAACAAAACCTTTGTGCCATCAATGCCCGATGGCAGACATCTGCGAAGCAAAAAAACAAAACCGCATTGACGAGCTGCCCCGCAAAAAAATCGCTCCCGAAGTGCAAACCCTACCGCTTTATTGGCTGATTATTCATAACGCTGACGGCACATTATTGCTTGAAAAACGCCCTGCCAAAGGCATTTGGGGCGGTCTGTATTGCGTCCCCTGTTTTGAAAAATTAGACGATTTGTATGCTTACGCCGAACGCTTCGGCATTGTTTCAGACGGCCTTGAAGAACAAACCACGTTTACCCACCGCCTGACCCACCGCTTATTGATGATTACTCCTTTTCAGACGCAACAAAGGCCGTCTGAACATCTTTCAGACGGCCTTTGGGTATCATTGGAACAGTTGGCGGATTATGGCTTGCCCAAACCTTTAATCAAATATTTGGCGAAAGGCTAAACCACCCTATTCCACAATCTCTTTAAATACAACTTCTTTCCCACCGCGAATCAGTACGGCAAACCCGTCGCCAATTTGCCAACGCGAGCTTGGATTGGCGTACTCGACACCCTGACTGCGCAAGCGGACTTGCACCAGTTTCTCAACCGTATTGCCTTCACGCAGCTCAACCATCATCGGGCTGTGGCTGTTGATATAAATTGCAGTAATCGTCCTACCCTGTGCGGATTGATAACGGACAGAATACGTCTGCGCCTGCGCAATGACTGGTAACGGCGCATCAGGGCGCACGGCCTTATACGAGCCGCACGCAGCGCACAAACTCACGCACAAAGCGCAGATGATTTTGTTCAACATAGGCATAGATCAGTAATGGTGATGCGGAATCTCGCCATCAAGACGGTAATAAGTGCCGCAATACGGGCATTCAATCTCACTGTTGGACTGAATCGGCAAGAACACACGCGGATGGCCGTTCCATGTTTCATGATTAGGGCCGGAGCAATGCAGCGGCAAATCCTGCGGCTTGATGACTACAACGTTTTTTTCAGACTGTGTACTCATGGTTTGGTTCCTCACTATGTTTTCTTATCTTCCGATATTGTAAAGCAAAACGGCCGGTAGGTTCAGACTGAAAACATTATATAATCACTTTTTTCAGACGGCCTTTGATGATGACTACCCCGCTCCGCCTTCAAGATTTCGATACTTCCGATTCCGCTTCATTTCTTTATACACTCAGCGCAGCCTATTTGGATTACACCGAACAGACAGGCGATGAAGACATGTCCGGCCTCAACGACGAACAGCATACATTGACCGCCCTTTGCTATCTCGACAGCCAGGTTCAAGAAGGCGGCTTCGTACAGCTTATCGCTTCAGGATACGGAGAATACATCTTTGGCAACCCGGTTGCCGACAGCCTGCGCCGCTGGCGCATCAAGCCGATACCGAAAATCTTAGACAAAGCCAAAGCCCTGTACGAAAAACACGGCGAAGCCATTGAAAAAATGGCAGACGAGCAAAGGGATTTCGACGAAATCCGCAAAGCTTTTCCTGATTTTGAAGAGCTTGACGGCGATTATTATGACGTTGCCGATGAAGACTTGGAAACTGCGGCAGCGTATGTTCAGGCAAATTGGGATAAATTTGCCAAACTGTCAGACTGAAACCATAAAACTTTGCCGGTTTGAATCATCTGTTCAAACCGGCAAAATCATCAATACGTCAAATTAACGTTTGTTTTTCTGATAAATCGGCATCACTTCAGGCAACATTTTGCGGATTGCATTGATACGCGCCTGATTGGTCGGGTGGGTCGACAAAATAGACAATGAGCTGCCGCCCTGTACTTTGTTCATTTTTTCCCACACGCTTACCGCAGCCTCAGGGTTGTAGCCTGCTTCAGCCATCAAACGTACACCGCCGGCGTCCGCTTCGCTTTCCTGATGACGTGAGAACGGTTTGGTCGCCAACAAATCTGCACCCAAGCCGACCAAATCGCCATCCACACCGGTTGAGCTGGCCAAAATCGAACCGCCCAAGCCGGTCAATACTTGTCCGCCCAAAGCTTTTTTGCTGTGTTCCAACAGAGCATGGGTCATTTCATGGCCGACAACGGCGGCAATTTCATCATCAGTCAGCTTCAATTTCTCTACTATACCGGTGTACACGGCCATTTTACCGCCTGGCATTGCCCATGCGTTCATTTCATCACTGCGGATAACGTTCATCTGCCAGTTGAAAGGCACGCCGGTTTTGTTGGCGCGCTCAGCATGAGGACGCAGACGTGCAAACACGCGTTGAACGCGTTGAGCAGTTGGAGATGAAACATCCAAAGCTTTTTGACCACGCGCGTTTTGAATGACTTGTGAGTAACTTTTAGCCGCGTCTTCATTTAAAGTCGCAGTATCGTAGCCAACCATATCCGCTACAGAAGTACAGCCGGTCAACGCCAAAATCACACCCATGCCGGCCCAATATTTTTTATTCCATTTTTTCAACATGTTTTCTCTCTGTGTTTTAAAATTAATGTAACAACATTGTACCCAAATTTAATACCCTTTACACAAAAGGCCGTCTGAACGGTTTCAGACGGCCTTTAAGCGTAATATTTAAGAACGGCGCTGCAGCATCCAAGACTCAATCTTACGCGCATCGTTCACGCGGGTTGTGGAAGACGGAGAGTTGAGCAATACAATGGTAATCGGCTGATTCTGTACATTGGCCTTAACCACCATAGAACGTCCTGCTTCACGAATATAGCCGGTTTTCTGCAATTCGATATTCCAGCTGCCCTCACGCACCAAGGCATTGGAGTTTTTGTAGTTTTGACGACCATTTGCCGTCCAAACCGAGCCGTAATTTGAAGTCGAATTTTTGCGAATCAGCGGATACTTACTGGCTGCCGCAACCATGCGGTTCAAATCGCGTGCAGTGGAAACGTTTTGGAAATTCAAACCGGTAGGCTCATAGAAACGACTGCTGGTCATACCCAGGCTTTGCGCTTTGGCATTCATAGCCGCAACAAATGCGCTCATACCGCCCGGATACGTACGGCCCAATGCATGAGTAGCACGGTTTTCACTGCTCATCAGGCTCAGGTGCAACAGTTCGCCGCGTGTCAGCGTCGTGCCGATGCTCAAACGGCTGCCTGTACCTTTCAAACGGTCGATTTCAGCCTCGGTAATCGTGATAGGCTCGTTCATATCAAGATGCGCATCCAACACCACCATCGCGCTCATCAATTTGGAAATAGAGGCAATCGGCATGACACGATCAGGGTTTTTCTGATACAGCACTTCACCGGTTTTATTATTGAAAATCAAAGCAGATTGCGAAGACAACAGAGGGCCTGCCAAAGCGGCTTGAGCTTCGACTTGGTCGGCATGACTCAATGCAAAAGCTTCCAGCGGGTCATTTTGCACTGGGAAATTTTGCTCCAAAAATTGTCCCAATACATCCATATCATTGGCAACGGCAGGCGCAGAAGCAAAGGCCAATGCCACACCTGTCCATACCATTCCTAAAGTTTTATAGAATTTCATATCTGCCAATTCAAAAAAATACATTTAATTCAACATTCTGTTAAATTTTTCGGCAATTGTAAAGCGAGTTGAGAAAACTTTGCGTTTGTTTGCGAGATATTCAAATCCAGCGCCCGCATCTGTTTCTTAGACGATATGGCGCAATGCCTGCTCTGATTTGAAAAAACACAAGATAGTCATTATACTTAGGCTCCTTTGTCAGAGGCATTCCCTCAATCCGGCAATACGCCCGAAATATCTGTTCCCCCTTTACAACACAGCCTCCATACAACCATACGAAGAAATTATTATGTCTGAAGAAAAACGCACCTGTTCATTCTGCGGGAAGTCCGAAAACGACGTTAAAAACCTGATCGAAGGCGAACACGCCTTCATCTGCAACGAATGTGTAGAAACTTGCGGCATAATGCTGCAAGACAACGAGTTCGGCGAAATTGAAAACGAGCTTGTCAAAGCGAAAGAAGAAAACGCCGAGAAAAAACTGCCTACCCCGGCCGAAATCGTTGCCAACCTCAACGACCACGTTATCGGTCAGGAACACGCAAAAAAAGCGTTGGCAGTATCGGTTTACAACCACTACAAACGCCTGCGCCACCCGAAAGCGGAGGGCAAAGTCGAGTTGTCCAAATCCAATATCCTGCTCATCGGCCCTACCGGCTCAGGTAAAACCCTGTTGGCGCAATCTTTGGCGCGCAAACTGGATGTACCTTTTGTCATGGCGGATGCCACAACTTTGACCGAAGCCGGTTATGTCGGTGAAGACGTCGAACAAATCATCACCAAACTTTTGGGCAAATGTGATTTTGACGTTGAAAAAGCCCAGCGCGGCATCGTTTATATCGATGAAATCGATAAAATTTCACGCAAAAGCGACAATCCGTCCATCACGCGCGACGTATCCGGCGAAGGCGTGCAACAAGCCTTGCTGAAACTGATTGAAGGCACGGTAGCCAGCGTTCCCCCTCAAGGCGGCCGCAAACATCCAAACCAAGAATTCATCAACGTTGATACTACCAACATCCTCTTTATCTGCGGTGGCGCATTTGCCGGCTTGGAAAAAGTCATCCGACAACGTACTGAAAAAGGCGGTATCGGCTTTGGTGCAGCGGTACACAGCAAAGATGAAAACGCCGATATTTCAGCACTGTTTGAAACAGTCGAGCCTGAAGATTTGATTAAATTCGGTTTGATTCCCGAGCTTATCGGCCGTCTGCCCGTGATTGCCACATTGGCAGAATTGGACGAAGATGCTTTGGTCAACATTTTGACCGAACCTAAAAATGCCTTGGTCAAACAATATCAAACCTTGTTTGAAATGGAAGATGTTGGCCTTGAGTTTGAAGAAGATGCTTTGCGCAGCATCGCCAAACTGGCTATGGAACGCAAAACCGGTGCGCGTGGCCTGCGCTCTATCGTCGAACGTTGCCTCTTAGACACCATGTACACCCTGCCAGATTTGAAAGACGTAGCCAAAGTTGTCATCAATAAAGAGGTGGTGGAAAAAGGCGATCAGCCAAAACTTTTCCGTGAAGACGGCAACGAATACAAGCAATAAGGTTTATTCTCCGAAAAAGACGTGTAACCGTTACACGTCTTTTTTTATTTTCTTAATAAAACCAAAAGCATATCTTTGAATAATGGTCTTATACATGAAAAACAAAGGCCGTCTGAAACATATTCAGACGGCCTTTGTTTTCAAGTTGCTCTAAGTCTGCCTTCATCCGGAGTATTGATGATGGTGACTTCCTTGAATTTTATGAAACTTATTTTTTTGCTTTTTTAACAGCTTTTTTAGCAGTAGCAGCTTTGGCGGCAGGCTTAGAAGCCGCAGCCTCAGGCGCTGCTACCGGTTCAGAGGCAGCAGGCTCGGAGGCAGCAGGCTCGGAGGCAACTGATTCAGCGGTACGTTGATAGCCTTTGCCTTTCATGCAGGCATCAAATACAGCGCGGTCAGCATTTTCACCAGATGCTTGTTGGCATTGAGTCATTGCTTCTTCAACAGTGATGCGTGGCGCTACCGCTTCTTCAGGCTTGGAAGAAGAACAAGCTACCAACATCAGGCTACCGGTTGCAAGAGCGATCAATAAAGTTTTCATAATTGTATATTCCTAAATTTTGATTTTATGGTTTACCGTTAAACGGGAGATACAGGCTGCAAAACAAGCTCTGCACCTCAATATTGAGTACGTGAGTACAATTTAGTTTCATTTCAGCCTGTAAGTTTTTGATAAATTAATTCTATTGAAGTTAAGACAAATGCTTAATCCTCAATAAACTCAAAACCTTGCAGGCCAGTCATTTTTTCTGATTTTGAACTATAAAAATATCAAAACTTGGTCAATTCTAGCCGCAACCATCATTTGGGGAGTCCCTCTTTTTATGGCATAATGAACTACTTGACGGATTATTCCGCTCCCCCTTTTTTCAAACCGCAGAATCAAAATCATACTGCGGTTTATCCATTTCAGAATCAGATTTTTCAGACGGCCTCATCATTCAGAAGGCCGTCTGAACAGAAAGCCACCATCATGAATCCTTTCTCTTCACTCGGTTTAGGCAGCGAATTAGTCTCTGCCCTCACCGATCAGGGTTATGAAAACCCGACGCCTATTCAAGCCGCAGCGATTCCTAAAGCCTTGGCAGGACACGACCTTTTAGCCGCAGCACAAACCGGCACAGGTAAAACCGCCGCCTTTATGCTGCCCAGCCTCGAACGCCTGAAACGCTACGCCACATCCAGCACCTCCCCTGCCATGCATCCTGTCCGCATGTTGGTATTGACCCCGACCCGCGAACTGGCCGATCAAATCGATCAAAACGTGCAGGCATACATTAAGAATCTTCCTTTACGCCATACCGTCCTCTTTGGCGGCGTCAATATGGACAAACAAACTGCCGACTTGCGCGCCGGTTGCGAAATCGTTGTCGCTACGGTTGGCCGACTGCTCGACCACTTTAAACAAAAAAACATCAATTTAAACAAAGTTGAAATCGTTGTACTCGACGAAGCCGACCGTATGCTTGATATGGGTTTCATCGACGATATCCGCAAAATCATGCAGATGCTGCCCAAACAGCGACAAACCCTGCTTTTCTCCGCCACTTTCTCACCGCCTATCCGCAAGCTTGCGCAAGATTTTATGCACACGCCTGAAATGGTTGAAGTGGCTGCGCAAAATACCACCAACGCCAATGTCGAGCAACACATCATTGCCGTTGATGCACTCAAAAAACGCAACCTGCTCGAACGTCTGATTGTTGATTTGCATATGAATCAAGTCATTGTATTCTGCAAAACCAAACAAAGCGTCGATCAAGTTACCCGCGACCTCGTACGCCGCAACATTGCCGCGCAATCCATCCACGGCGATAAATCCCAACAAAGCCGACTGGAAACCCTCAACGCCTTTAAAGAATGTACATTACGCGTTTTGGTTGCCACTGACGTTGCCGCACGCGGCCTGGATATTGCCGAGTTGCCTTTCGTCATCAACTACGAGCTGCCAACCCAACCTGAAGACTACGTCCACCGCATCGGACGTACCGGCCGGGCCGGTGCTGACGGCGTTGCCATTTCCTTAATGGATAAAACCGAACAGAAAATGTTTGAATCTATTAAAGAACTAACCGGCAGCGATTTGAATGTGGAACGCATCGAAGGCTTTGAGCCGCATTGGTGGGGTAACGACAATCAAGATGAAGCCGAAGCGCAACCGGTTCAGCACAACGACAGCCGCTCTCGCCGTGAGGATAGAAACAAACGCAACGAATACGCAAATAAATCAGATAAAAGCTCAAAAAAAGCAGAAGAGAAAAATGATCCGGGTATTGTCTGCGGCAAAATTGCCGGCAGAACACGCCGCAGCCGTCACGAGCGTCAGCCTTGCGCCCTGCTCCAACCTGGTTTTGGCGTAAAGTAAACAACGCTGATTAATCGGTTTTCTGATTATTTATCCTAAGCAAAGGCCGTCTGAAACTTATCTTTCAGACGGCCTTTTATTAAACTAAAAATGAAAAGGACGTGATAAACACGCCCTTTATTTTTTCCGTTTCAGACGGCCTTTATTATTTAAGGCCGTCTGAAAATCGGTTTACCTTGTTACATTAAACATTCACGGTTTCGGCTACTTCGTTGTAGCTGTCGATTTCGTTGAAGTTCATGTAGCGGTAGATTTGGTCGCCCTGCTCGTTGATGATACCGATATTGGCTTGGTATTCTTCAACAGTCGGGATTTTACCCAGTTTGGAGCAGATTGCCGCCAACTCAGCCGAGCCGAGGTAAACAAAGGTGTTTTTACCCAAGCGGTTCGGGAAGTTACGGGTAGATGTGGACATTACAGTCGCGCCTTCGTGTACTTGTGCTTGGTTACCCATACACAATGAGCAACCCGGCATTTCCATACGCGCGCCTGCACGGCCGAGTACGCCGTAGTGGCCTTCGTCGGACAACTCTTTCGCGTCCATTTTGGTCGGCGGCGCTACCCACAGGCGCACGGGAATATCGCTCTTGCCTTCCAAGAGTTTGGAAGCGGCGCGGAAGTGGCCGATGTTGGTCATACAAGAACCGATGAACACTTCGTCGATTTTGGTGCCGGAGCGTTCAGACATGAAGCACACGTCGTCAGGGTCGTTCGGGCAAGCAATAATCGGCTCTTTAATGTCGTCCATGTTGATCTCAATCACGGCGGCGTATTCGGCATCTTTATCCGCTTCGAGCAGCTCCGGGTTCGCCAGCCATGCTTCCATGGTTTTGATACGGCGTTCCAAAGTGCGCGAATCTTGATAGCCGTCGGCAATCATGTTTTTCATCAACACAATGTTGGATTTCATGTACTCGATAATCGGCTCTTTGTTGAGCTTCACAGTACAGCCTGCAGCAGAACGTTCGGCAGACGCATCAGTCAATTCAAAGGCTTGTTCCACTTTCAAATCAGGCAGACCTTCGATTTCGAGGATGCGGCCGGAGAAGATATTTTTCTTACCGGCTTTAGCAACAGTAAGCAGGCCTTGTTTAATCGCGTACAACGGAATGGCGTTCACCAAATCGCGCAGGGTTACGCCCGGTTGCAGTTTGCCGCTGAAGCGTACCAATACGGACTCAGGCATATCGAGCGGCATTACGCCTGTGGCTGCTGCGAAAGCAACCAAGCCGGAGCCGGCAGGGAAAGAAATACCGATAGGGAATCGGGTGTGGCTGTCGCCGCCGGTACCGACTGTATCAGGCAACAGCAGACGATTGAGCCATGAGTGAATCACGCCATCGCCCGGACGCAGAGCCACACCGCCACGGGTAGAAATGAAGGCTGGCAATTCTTTATGGGTTCTCACATCGACAGGTTTTGGATAAGCGGCGGTGTGACAGAAAGACTGCATTACCATATCTGCTGAGAAGCCCAAGCAAGCCAAGTCTTTCAATTCATCGCGAGTCATCGGACCGGTAGTATCTTGCGAGCCGACAGTAGTCATACGTGGTTCGCAGTAAGTACCTGGGCGCACGCCTTTGCCTTCTGGCAAACCGCAGGCACGGCCAACCATTTTTTGAGCCAAGGTGAAACCGGCTTTGCTTTCAGCAGGCGCTTGAGGCAGACGGAATTCGGTAGAAGCAGGCAGTTTCAGTGCTTCGCGTGCTTTAGCAGTCAGACCGCGACCGATAATCAGGTTAATACGGCCACCGGCTTGCACTTCGTCCAGCAAGACTTGAGATTTCAGGCTGAACTCGGCAACGGTTTCGCCGTTTTTCACGATTTTGCCTTCATAAGGCAGGATATCGACGACATCGCCCATTTTCAGAGCAGATACATCGACTTCAATCGGCAATGCGCCGGAGTCTTCTTGAGTATTGAAGAAAATAGGAGCAATTTTGCCACCCAGACATACGCCACCGAAACGTTTGTTCGGTACGAACGGAATATCTTCGCCTGTATGCCAAATCACGGAGTTGGTAGCAGATTTACGTGAAGAACCGGTACCGACCACGTCGCCAACGTAAGCAACCGGATGGCCTTTGGCTTTGAGTTCTTCCAACAATTTAATCGGACCGACTTCGCCAGGTTTGTCAGGATTGATGCCATCGCGCGGGTTTTTCAACATCGCCAGCGCGTGCAGAGGGATATCAGGACGGCTCCATGCATCAGGTGCAGGAGAGAGGTCGTCTGTATTGGTTTCACCGTCGACTTTGAAGACGGTAACAGTGATTTTTTCTGGAACTTTGGCGCGTGAGGTGAACCATTCGGCATCTGCCCAAGATTGCAATACTTCTTGTGCGTATTTATTGCCTTTTTCGGCTTTTTCTTGAACATCGTGGAAAGAGTCAAACATCAGCAGAGTGTGTTTCAGACCATTTGCAGCGATAGGCGCAAGTTTGTCGTTGTCCAAGAGTTCGATGAGTGCATGAATGTTGTAACCGCCAAGCATGGTGCCCAACAGCTCGGTAGCATACTCAGGGGAAATCAGCGGACTGGATGCGCTGCCTTCGGCAACGGCTGCCAAAAATGAGGCTTTAACTTTGGCGGCATCGTCCACACCGGGTGGTACGCGATGAGCCAACAGCTCAACCAAGAATTCACCTTCACCGGCAGGTGGATTTTTCAGCAGCTCAACCAAATCAGCAGTCTGCTGAGCAGTCAGAGGAAGGGCGGGAATACCAAGGGCGGCGCGCTCGGCGGCGGCTTTACGATAGGCTTCTAACATCTCTTTGTTCCTTTTTCTGTTTTTTCTTCTGGGCAGTTGCAAATGATTTGCAATTAAGGATTGTAAACAATCCTTTTAAGCATCATAGACCAGTTTTCAAAAAATGGGAACAGTTATGTTACTGAATGTAATAAATTTAAACTATTTTATTTAATGTGTTAATAGTTTAACCTATCTAAAGCCGCCCTCTTCTATGCGTTTTAGCCAAACAGACGGGAAACTTCGGCTGATTTTTTACGGTACGGCAATATGATTTCAACGCGGAACAGGCCGTCTGATTGGATGTTTCTGATTTTCGCGTCGGTGTCATACATCAAAGTCAGGCGCTCTTTCAGATTGCGCAGAGCCATAGAATTGCCTTTATGCGGCTTGGTATTTTCGTTAGGCTCCGTTCCGCACGGATTTTCGATACTGATGAAAATAGATGATTTTTCCAATTTTGTTAATACCGTAATTATCCCTGGACGGTGGATGGATTCGACACCGTGAAATACGGCATTTTCCAAAAGCGGTTGCAACAGCAGATGCGGCGTTTCCGCATCATCCGGCGCATGGTGCTGCCACATAACCTGTACGCGCATATGTCCCATGCGGATTTGCTCGATGGCAATATATTCCTGCGCCCACTCGATTTCCTGCCCTAAGGTACTGTTTTGACTACCGTCGCGCAGTTGCGCGCGGAACAGGTTGGCCAGATTTTCCAGCAAAGTTTCCGCATCATACGGACGCAAACGGATCAGGCTGATAGCAGCATTTAGACTGTTAAACAAGAAATGCGGACGGATACGCGCCGTCAACGCGCTCAGTCTGGCTTCGGAAATGGAAGGCGCGAGGCTGTTGCGACGGGATGCTTCGATGTACATGAAACTGAAACAAAAAAAGGTCAGCAAGAAGAAGTGTTGAATCAGCGGCCAAATTTCCGTCTTCAAAATCACTAGATCGACAAACAAGAAAATCAGCAGGTTGGAGACGTAGGAAACCACAACGCTGTACTGCGAGCGAAGCAGGGACGGCGCAAATGCCTGTAAGAAATAGACTTTAAGTAAAATTAAAAGGATGACGGGGCAAGCCCATGAAAAATGTTGGAAAATCTGTTCCGGATAAGGCACGCCCGATACCGTCATCAACGGAAAGATAAACAAACTGATTAACAAAACAATGAGCAGGCGCACCAAAGTTGCGGAATTGCGCAAATCCGGCACTGCGAAATTCTGGTTTATTTGACGTATAATAGACATGATTTCAACCGTTTTCTTTCATAATGTATAGACGGGTCTGCTATATTGAAGACGTAGACCCTGTTTTTTTATTTATATTTTAAGGATGCTGATATGAGCAAGGACAAAACCTGGTCAGGCCGTTTTAACGAACCTGTTTCCGAGCTGGTCAAAAAATATACCGGCTCGATTGATTTTGACAAACGACTGGCAGAATGGGACATCCAAGGCTCGCTGGCACATGCGCAAATGCTGACACAGTCGGGCGTTTTGAGCGAAGACGACCTCTCCGCCATCCGTCAGGGCATGGCCGAGATTATAGCAGAAATCAAAGAAGGAACGATTTCCTGGTCGCTGGATTTGGAAGATGTCCACATGAACATCGAACGCCGCCTCACCGACAAAATCGGCGATGCCGGCAAACGCCTGCACACCGGCCGAAGCCGCAACGACCAAGTCGCTACCGACATCCGCCTGTGGCTGCGCGATCAAATTACCGTTATTCAAAGCCTGATTCAAAACCTTCAGACGGCCTTGGTTGATTTGGCGGAACAAAACGCCGAAACCGTCATGCCCGGCTTTACCCACCTGCAAGTTGCCCAGCCGGTCAACTTCGGGCATCACATGCTCGCCTACGTTGAAATGCTCGGCCGCGATTTCGAGCGCATGGCCGACTGCCGCAAGCGCGTCAACCGTATGCCGCTCGGCGCTGCAGCACTGGCCGGTACCACCTACCCGATTCAACGCGAAATTACCGCCGAGCTGCTGGGCTTTGAACAAATCTGCCAAAACTCGCTTGATGCCGTATCTGACCGCGATTTTGCCATTGAGTTCACGGCCGCCGCTTCCCTGATTATGGTTCATCTGAGCCGTCTTTCCGAAGAATTGATTTTGTGGATGAGCCCGCGTTTCGGCTTTATCGATATTGCCGACCGTTTCTGCACCGGCTCTTCCATCATGCCGCAAAAGAAAAACCCCGATGTACCCGAACTCGTGCGCGGTAAATCCGGTCGCGTGATTGGCCACCTGATCGGCCTGGTTACCCTGATGAAATCGCAACCTTTAGCATACAACAAAGACAATCAGGAAGACAAAGAGCCTTTGTTTGATACTGCCGACACGCTTATCGACACCCTGCGCATTTACGCCGACATGATGCGCGGCGTGACCGTCAAACCCGACAATATGCGCGCCGCCGTAATGCAGGGTTTTGCAACGGCTACCGATTTGGCGGATTACTTAGTGAAAAAAGGCATGCCTTTCCGCGACAGCCACGAAGTCGTTGCCCAAGCCGTGCGCCATGCCGATGAAGCTGGCGTTGATTTAAGCGAATTGCCGCTTGAAGTCCTGCAAGGTTTCAGCGGTTTGATTGCCGACGACGTTTACAGCGTGCTGACACCCGAAGGCAGCTTAAACGCGCGCAACCACTTGGGCGGTACCGCGCCTGAACAAGTCCGTTTCCAAGTCAAACGCTGGCGTGAATTATTGGCTTAAACCCATCTAAACACATAATAAAAGGCCGCCTGAAAATTTTCAGACGGCCTTTTGATTACCTGTGTTACACTCAACCTCACAATAAAAACAGATAAACCTAAACTTACCTTCAAACGAGAAAACACGCCTCCTGACTTTGCCGCCATCTTCAAATAAAAGGAGCAAGGATGAAAAACATTGTCTTAAAATTGATCATGATCTGCCTATGCTGCGGATGCTATGCCGTATTCGTCGCTTGGGAAAATGGCGGATTCAGCCAGCTCCATGATTTTCAAGCAATAGAGAGCAACGGCATGAGCGTATACCTTCATCAAACCTCCCCCGCAGCCATGCAGGCCGAAAAAAACGAGCTGTCGATTTTGCAAAACAACCAAAACAGCTTAGCCTCTTGCGTCGGCATTGAATCTTTATGCGAACACGCCAAGCCAGGAATCTGGGTTGAACATGCCAAATTCTTGCAACACAAAGACACGGGCAAATTATTGGTACTTTCGTTGGACTATTTGGAAAACAATGACACCGCAAAAACCCTACACAACCGCTATACTGCATCGCTCCTCCCCCAAGCAGACAGAACGGAAGCGTGGCATTACGCCTGGCGTACATTTTTGAGCTCAATAATGTTTCTAATGGTCGTCAATCTGACGCCAATGATTTTTACCCTATTCGAGGAAAAAACAACCGCAGCATAAAAACATGCCGTCTGAACACATTTTCAGACGGCATGTTTCATTATTAAAGCTTAACGCGGATGAACCATATCGGCAGGAACGACCAATTCGTCAAACTCTTCACCTGTTAACAAGCCCAATTCGATGGCAGTTTCGCGCAACGATTTGTCGTTTTTGTAGGCGGTTTTGGCGACTTTGGCAGCGTTTTCGTAGCCGATTTTACGGTTCAACGCAGTAACCAGCATCAGGGAGTGGTGCAGGAAATAGTCGATTTTTTCCGGCACGGGTTCGATGCCGACGGCGCAGTGTTCGTTGAAGCTGTTGCACGCGTCACCCAAGAGGCGGATGGATTGCAATAGGTTGTAGGCGATAACGGGCATATAGACGTTCAGCTCGAAATTGCCCGATGCGCCCGCCATGCCGATGGTGACGTCGTTGCCGAACACTTGGCAGCACACCATGGTCATCGCTTCGCATTGGGTCGGGTTGACTTTACCCGGCATGATGGACGAACCCGGCTCGTTTTCGGGGATTTTGATCTCGCCCAAACCGCAGCGCGGGCCGCTTGCCAGCCAGCGGATGTCGTTGGCGATTTTGTTCAGGCTTGCCGCAAGCGTTTTCAATGCGCCCGAAGCGGCAACGGCGGCATCGCGTCCGCCCAAGGCTTCAAATTTGTTCGGTGCACTAACAAACGGCAGGCCGGACAATTCGGCGAGTTTGGCGGCGGCTTTTTCGGCGTATTCGGGATGGCTGTTTAATCCCGTACCGACTGCTGTGCCGCCCAAGGCGAGTTCATACAAGTCTTTAAGTGCATCGTTCAGACGGCCTAAACCGTGATCAAGCTGGGAAACATAACCGGAAAACTCTTGTCCCAAAGTCAGCGGCGTTGCGTCTTGCAAATGTGTGCGGCCGATTTTGACGATGGGGGCGAAGGCTTGGGCTTTTTTGTCCAAGGTGTCGCGCAAGGTTTTTACCGCTGGAATAAGGTGGCGGTTGATTTCAATCGCGGCGGCGACGTGGATGGCGGTTGGGAACGCATCATTAGTCGATTGCGCGTGGTTCACATGGTCGTTGGGATGTACGGGCTGGTACGCTGCCAAACCCGTACCAGCGATTTCGTTGGCACGGTTTGCCAGCACTTCGTTCATATTCATATTGGATTGCGTGCCGGAGCCGGTCTGCCACACTACCAATGGGAACTGCCCGTCAAGCTTGCCGTTCAACACATCATCCGCTGCCTGCGTAATCAAATCCGCCTGCTCGGGCTTAATTCTGCCGAGGGAAACATTGGTGGCGGCTGCGGCTTTTTTTACCAGCGCCAAAGCATAAATCAACGGCTGCGGCAAGGTTTCGCCGCCGATTTTAAAATTGTTGCGGCTACGCTGGGTCTGCGCGCCCCAATAGGCTTCGGATGGGACTTCGACATTGCCCATGGTGTCGTGTTCGGTACGGGTACTCATGCGTTTCTCCTACATTAAAATAGAAATAATAATGATTCGTAAAATTATTATAACCAGCAATAGGCCGTCTGAAAAGAGAGATATTTTTTCAGACGGCCTATCTGCTTTATAAACGGAAAACACAACCGCAAGATGAAACGCAAATATAAACCTCGCTAACACTCCCCTCTTCTAAAAGTTTTTAGCCCGTATCGGCTTGTGTTCAAGGCTAAAGCTTTCCTTGCCGACAATAAAGTTTTGTCGGCTTCAGACACTTTATCGTTTCTTTACTTTGTTTCTCTCTAAGAGCATAATAAATAAAAATGATTATCAGGATATAGATCATGAAACAAAACCATTTGATTTGCTTGTTAATGAGCAGTTTTGCCGCCGCAAACGGCTTTGCCGAAACCTTGGCAGACCCTGATGAAATCCAGTCTGTCAAAACCTTCTCCCCTCCCAAACCGATTGCACCGACCGCCGCACAAGGCTATTTCCCCGAAAACCAATTCGACCGCACCGACCGCAGCGATCATTACTTTGTTACCGAAAACATAGACCAAGCCTTCCGTCCGTTGAAAGCAAACAGTGGCTTCTACGGCAAAAGCTTTTACAACTCCGTTACCGCGCAAGCGCGCGGGGCGAAAGTGTACGGCGTGGCCAACCTCAATCACACCAAGGCCAACGGCTATAAAGACGGCGACGGCAATCAGACCGATTGGAAATACAGCCGTTTCAATCAAGCTTTGGTACTCGGTTTCGTGCCGTCTGAAAATCAAGAATACCGCCTCACCTACCTACACGACGACATCAACGATGACCGCCAACCGCAATTCGTCAACGATGCATTGGACACCGAACGCCACATCGCCAAACTCAACGCGCGTTGGGGCAATGCCGATTTGAGTAATACGGTCAGCGCGGAAGCAGGCGTCATCAAACTCAAACGCCATGCCGACAATTACTCCCTGCGTCCAAACAACACGCCGCAGCAAGTATTCGTAGAGCTTGACCGCAAAGTGTACGACTTCTCGCTCAAACACGACGCGGATTTCGGCAAATTCCACAACACGGCCGCCGTCAGCTACCGCAACGACAGCCAAAACGGCGAGCGCAACGCCCACACCGCCATGCGTGACTTCCTCAACGGCTACCGTTTCGCCGATGTGCACATTGACCGCTGGCGCATCGCCGATACCCTGTCTTACAAGTTCAACGACCAACACAAACTGGGGTTGGGCTTAAGCTACGAAATCAACGAAGCGGACGTACGCAAAAATACGGCGCAGCCCGCCCATCCGATGAACCGCAACCTTGCCTTCGCCTCATCGCAACAAATCTGGAAAACCCATTACGGCTACGACTTCAACGGCAAAGTGCGCCGTCATGCTTTGTCGGGCGAACTCAAATACGATTTCACGCCGTCTGAAACGCAAAAATACAGTGTCTCCCTTGCTCACTTAGAACGAATCGGCGACAACACCGAACGCTTCAACTCGCTTGCCGCCATCGTGCAAAACCGCATGAACGGCGCATTGATGAACCAAAACCCAGCCGCCGCCATCGCAGGCAATCCCCTGCTGAAAACCGAAAAACACAACCGCATCAAGCTTACCGCCGACAGCCATAACGACTACTACAACGGCTACATGAACTCGTTGGCCGGCGCAGGCTGGAACGTGGGCGGCACACTTGTGGCGGACAAAGTCAAAGACCTGATTATTTTTGACCGCGCACACGGACAAAGCGGTATTTCATCCAAAGGCGGCGGCATCATCACACGCAACGTGGACGCGCGATTATTTACCGCGCAAGCCTACGCGCGTTACAACTTCAATCCGCATTGGGCGGCAGGCATCAAAGCCACCTACAACTACGGACACAACGAAACCGACGGCAGGCCGCTCTATCAAATCCGTCCGTTTGAAGCCGCCGTTCAAGCCGACTACAAAAACTACTTTGCCCACGGCAGCTACAACATCGGCGCGGCAACACGCTTTGTCGCCAAACAAACGCGCGGCGATTTTGACGCGGCAAGCGGTCTGGGCATAGACAAACGCGAAGCAGCCAAAGGCTTTACCGTTGCCGACGTGTATGCCGGCGTAAACATCAAAGACAAATACGGCTTGCGCTTGGGCGTGAACAACGTATTCAACAAAAAATACGCCGAACACATCAGCGGCGACCACGTCCTCGCCCTGTCGCCCAGCGTAGTGTATGCACCGGGCAGGACATATTGGTTGAGTTTGCACGCGGCGTTTTAAAATCAGGCCGTCTGAAAGAATGCCTACACTGGCTTATTAAGAATTAGGAGATAAAAAATGGATATGAAAAGACGTGATTTCTTAAAAATGACCGCCGCGCTGGCAGCCGCAGGCGTTTCGCCTTCATTGTTAGCAGCCGGTAAAGAACAATTTACCGTGTACGGCGCACCGGCAATGCCTAGCGTAACCATTGCCGTAGCGGCGTTGCAAGGCAAGCTGGCGAAGCAGGCGGATGTATCGCTGAAAATCTGGCGCTCGCCCGACCAACTGCGCGCGGGCGTGGCGAGCGGACAATTTAAAGTAATGATGAGTCCGAGCAATGTCGGCGTAAACCTGCGTAACCAAGGGCAGAAAGTCGGCATGGTGAATATTTTGACCAACGGCATCACGCAGCTGATGTGCAAAGGCAGCGCGATTACCTCGCCGCAGGATTTGGTCGGCAAAAAAATCCTCGTGCCGTTTAAAAACGACATGCCCGACATCGTGTTGCAAGCCTTGTTGAAAAAACTGAAAATCGACGCACACAAAGTCGGCATCACTTACACCGCCACGCCGCCCGAAGCCGTGGGGCTGTTTTTGAGTAAGGATTACCACGCCGCCATCCTACCCGAACCGATGGCGAGCGCCAGTATGCTCAAAGGCAAAACCATGGGCGTAAACGTCGTGCGCGGCTTTGATTTGGTAAAAGCATGGGGACAGGCGTTTGACACCAAACCGCTGATTCCGATGGCGGGCATCATCGCCAACGAAGAATATTTCCACGCGCACAAGGCGCAGTTTGACATCTTCCATCAAGATTTGAAAAACGCGCTCAACTGGATACTCGCCAACCGCCAAAGCGCGGCGAAAATCGGCAAAAACTACCTCCCCGCCCCCGAGCCCGCCCTAGTCATGGGCTTGGACGGTGCGCGGCTGACGGTAACCAAAGGCAGCGAAGTGAAGAACGAGATTTTGAAGTTTTACGAAATCCTGATGCAGTTCAACCCGAAACTTCTGGGCGGCAAGCTGCCGGATAACGGGTTCTTCTTGGCTTAAAGGGAAAGAGGTCGTTTGAAAAGGGAGAAGTAGTATTGGGGAATCCAATATACCCTTTTCAGACGACCTATCAGATAATAGTTAGAACAGTACACAAAAAGCCGTCATTCCCACGCAGGTGGGAATCCAGTCTTAGATATTGCAGTAATGTTTTAAAATTGCAGCGACGTCAAACCTCTGGATTCCCGCCTGCGCGGGAATGACGGCGGGTAGTAACCGTAGGTTGAGTTGTTAAACCCAACAAAACTGTTGAACTATCTGAAATGTTGGGTCATGACCCAACCTACGCTTGCTGATTTATTATTTTTCAGACGACCTCTTAGGACATTATCAGTAGCGTAATATGCAGTTTTTTAGATAGAAGGAAAAATAATAATGGGAAATTGCTATTTATGTAATGAGGATTTAACACCTGAAAATGATCATGGTGAACATATTTTCCAACAAGCATTAGGAGGAACATTAGTAAAAAAAGGTGTTTTATGCGAAAGCTGTGGAAACCGTTTAGGTAAAGAGATAGATGTACCATTTGTTGAGATTTTTAAAAATTATACATCTAGGTTACCTATAAATTTTGATAGAAAATCGGAAAATAAAAATTTTACTGAAGACGGAGATATATTCATTCCTGAGTTTAATAGATCGTTTAAATTTAAAATTAATAAGAATAATTTTTTACCTGCGGGTGTTGATGCATTTGAACATGGTAATAAATTAATTATCCTTTATCCTAAAGGAATGCCTGAAATAAATCTTGAAGGACTTAAGAAGGCTAAGATGAAAAATTTTGGAATAGAAAATTCTGAGAATGTTATTGTTATTAGGGATTTTAATAGCTATTCTGATAATAACTATGCCATTCCATTTAATTTAGATAATAAAGCATACAAACAAGGTATGGCAAAAATAGCTATTGGGTTTGCTATTGCGCACGGTGTTAAACGTGAAGAATTGGAATATGTTCTGGATATTGAGCATCATCATATAAATCAAAAAATACCATTACTACTTTATATGCCATGGGATTTTATAAATGGTGCTATTGAGGAAGTACGTTTTTCTAGTGATGATTTGCGGTATTTATGTCATCAAATAAAATTATTTAATATAGGAAAAAGATTGTTTTGTTATATTGAGATATTTGGGACTTTTCAATGCTATATACTTCTTAGTGAGAGCTATAAAGGACAAGATATTAATAGCTCATATATGCAACCAATATTTAAATTAAAGAGAGAAGAGTTACCATCTTTACCTAGACATAAAGATCTTTTACTTTATAGGCACTTACTATCAGAGAATGACGAATTAGATTACACAGAAAGTACGTTAAATAAAATTAATACTGCAATTAGAAAACAACCTAACGAAGTAGATTTTGATAAATATTATTCTGACTTAATTAATGCAATCACTATAAGTTTGACATTATTCGGTAATAAACAAAGTAAAGACTTAATTCAGTATAAAGGTTTAAAATCATTCTATGAGAAAAATGCTAAATTAATAAATAATTCCGAAGTTGAAATATGGCATAAATTATATATGCTAAGCTTAAATCCTAAAGAAATAAAAAAAGATTGTTATTGGGAAGATTTATGTTATCTCCAAAATAAAAACGAAGATATTATTCGCAAATACAATTATAGGAAAATAGAAAAATTAGAAAATATGATAAAGATAATTCGAGATAATAAAGAGTATTTTCAAGTTTGGGATATAGAATATAAATAAGTATCTATAAATTCAGTTAGCTACATGCGTAACCTAACCACCATTTTTTCAGACGACTTACCGTTCCCAGACCATCCCCATCAACCAACACCCAAACCATGATTAAAACCGACAAAATCCGCAAACCGCAGCCTGCGGTGTTTTACATCATCGACTACCTTTGGAGCGGCTTTGCCGGTCTGAGTGTGGCGATGGTGGTGGTGGCGTTGTGGGCGTGGGGCAGTGCCGTGTTCGGTGAGTTTATGCTGCCTGCGCCGGTGGAGGTGTTTCGAAAATCTTTGGATTTATTGCAACATTTTCAGGAAAACGACATCGGGATTTCGCTGTGGCGGTCGGTGGTGGGCATTTCGGTTGCTTTGGTAGCAGGACTGGCGGCGGGGCTGGTGGCGGGCAGTTTTAAGACGGCGATGGCGTTGCTCAAGCCTGTGATTACGATTTTGTTGGCGATGCCGCCGATTATTTGGGTGGTGATGGCGTTGTTTTGGTTCGGTTTCGGCAATCCGAGCGTGTTGTTTACCATCATTGTGTTGGTTGCGCCGCTGACGTTTGCGAGTGCGGCGGTCGGGATGGCGAGCGTGAACAAGCAGCATGAGGAATTGTTTGACGCTTATAAATTAGGCCGTCTGAAAAAAATCCGTTATCTGTATATCCCGCATCTGACGGGCTATGTGATTTCCAGCATCGGCGTGGCGGTGGCGATGGGGGTGAAGGTGGTGATTATGGCGGAACTCTTGGGCGCGAGCGAAGGCGTGGGCGCGCGGATTGCAGACGCGAGGGCGATGCTGGAGACTTCGACGGTGATGGCTTATGTGGTGCTGGTTATCGTGTTTGTATCGCTGTTTGAATACCTGATTACCAAGCCTTTGGAAATTTTGTTTATGCCGTGGAGGAGATGATGCTCTGTCTTGAAAACGTGCGTTTTGAAATTCTCCGCGACCCCATCGTACGCGATTTCAGTTTGAACCTGCAACAGGGCGAAGTGAAGGCCTTGTTCGGGCCGAGCGGCTGCGGCAAGACGACGGTTTTGCGGCTGATTGCGGGCTTGGAAACGCCGAAATCGGGCACGATACGCAATACTTTTCGTAAAACGGGTTTTCTGTTTCAGGAAAACCGCCTGCCTGAAAACCTGACCGCGATGCAGAATATCGCGATTTTTATGGACAAACCCGATGAAGGCGAAATCATCGAGCTGGCGGCGAAAGTCGGGCTGACTGCGGGCGATTTGAACAAATATCCGACCGAGTTGTCCGGCGGCATGGCGAAACGGGTAGCGTTTTTGCGCCTGCTGCTGTGCGGCTGTGACCTTGCTTTGCTGGATGAGCCGTTTGTCGGTTTGGACCGCGATTTGCGCGATATTTTAGTCGCCATGCTGGTGGAAAAAATCGAGCGGCAGGGCATGGCGTGTATGCTGGTAACGCACGACCGCTTCGAAGCCGCACGCCTGAGCCATGAAATCATGCTGCTTTCCACTAAGGGCATGAACGTGCAAAACGTGATTACCCTGCCTACGCCGCTGTCCGAACGCGATTCGGCTTTTGAAGAAGCCGTGGTGGCAAGAGAGTTTCAGGGGATTCATTATTATGAGTGATAGGAATTTAAATTTCTGACAAACCTTGCGGTTCGTTGCCCTCTCCCTAACCCTCTCCCACGGGGAAAGGGGATCAGGTTTCTCAAAATCAGAGAGCCGTAGAATTGGGAATCAGATGTCAGGTAAACCTGAAAATGTTCAGGCTCGACAGCCCAATTCCCTCTCCCCGTGGGAGATGGCTAGGGAGAGGGTAAGCAAGCCGCAGGCTTGCCTCTTTAGCGAAAGATACGAATCTGTTATCCGAACGCGATTCGGTTTTTGAAAAAGCCGTGGTGCCAAGGGGGCAGGGGATTCATTATGAGGTGCTTTATGTTTTCGACTGTGATTACTGCTGCTGTTTTATATATTGCTACAGCAGTAGATTTGTTGGTAATACTATTAATATTTTTTGCTAGAGCAAATACTAGAAAAGAATATCGAGATATTTATATCGGACAATATTTAGGTTCTGTAATTTTAATATTAGTTAGTTTATTTCTAGCTTTTGTTTTGCATTATGTTCCGGAAAAATGGGTGTTGGGTTTATTAGGTTTAATACCAATTTACTTAGGTATTAAAGTTGCTATTTACGACGATTGTGAGGGCGAAAAAAGAGCTAAAAAAGAATTGGATGAAAAAGGGTTGTCAAAATTAGTCGGTATTGTTGCTTTGGTTACAGTTGCTAGCTGTGGTGCAGATAATATTGGACTTTTTGTTCCTTACTTTGTGACTTTAGATCTTGTCGACTTATTAGTTACTCTTCTTGTATTTTTAATATTGATTTTTGTTTTAGTATATACAGCACAAAGATTGGCTAATATTGCAGGTGTTGGTGAAATTGTAGAGAAGTTTAGTCGTTGGATAATGGCTGTTATTTATATTGGTTTAGGATTATTTATTATTATTGAAAATAATACAATTCAAACAATAATATCAATAATATGAATGATACGGGCATTTGAGTATCTGACAAACCTTGCGGTTCGTTGCCCTCTCCCTAAACCTCTCCCACGGGGAGAGGGGATCAGGTTGCTGAAAATCAAAGAACGTAGAATTGAGAATCAGATGTCAGGTAAACCTAAAAATGTTCGGGTTTGGCAGTTTAATCCCCTCTCCCCGTGGGAGAGGGCTAGGGAGAGGGTAAGCAAGCCGAAGGCTTGCCTGTTTGGCAAAAATACAGCCCTGTCCTCCCAATAAATCTATATCCGAAAGCATCTTCATGCAGAATCAAGCCAAACTATGAATAAGTTTTTTACCCACCCCATGCGGCCGTTTTTCGTCGGTGCGGCGGTGCTTGCCATACTCGGCGCGTTGGTGTTTTTCATCGGCCCCGGTGCCGTCATTTTGCACCGCCAAATCTTCTTAGAGCTCATGCTGCCTGCGGCATACGGCGGTTTTCTGACTGCCGCCATGCTTGAATGGACGGGCTATCAAGGCCGTCTGAAACCTGTCGCTACTTTGATGGCGGCATTACTGCTCGCCGCATCCGCCATACTGCCCTTTTCGCCGCAAACTGCCTCGTTTTTCGTTGCTGTCTATTGGCTGGTATTGCTGCTGTTCTGCACTTGGCTGATTTGGCTTGATCGCAACACTGATAACTTCGCCCTACTAATGCTGCTCGCCGCATTTACCGTTTTTCAGACGGCCTACGCCGCAACTGGCGATTTGAACTTACTGCGCGCGCAAGTACATCTGAACATAGCAGCTGTCATGTTTGTATCCGTCCGCGTCAGCATTCTTTTGGGCGCGGAAGCCCTTAAAGAATGCCGTCTGAAAGACCCTGTTTTTATTCCAAATATCGTTTATAAAAACATCGCCATTACTTTCCTGCTGCTGCACGCCGCCGCCGAACTTTGGCTGCCCGCACAAACCGCCGGTTTTACCGCGCTTGCCGTCGGATTCATCCTGCTCGCCAAGCTGCGTGAGCTCCACCATCACGAACTCCTGCGCAAACACTACGTCTGCACTTATTACCTGCTCCAGCTTTTTGCCGCCGCAGGCTATCTGTGGACAGGCGTGGAGAAACTGCAAAATCTGCCTTCCTCCGCCCCATTACACTTGATTACCCTCGGCGGTATGATGGGCGGCGTGATGATGGTGTGGCTGACCGCCGGACTGTGGCACAGCGGCTTTACCAAACTCGACTACCCGAAACTCTGCCGCATTGCCATCCCCCTACTCTTTATGGCCGCCATCTCGCGCGCTTTCTTGATGAACGTGAACCCGATATTTTTCATTACCGTTCCTGCGATTCTGACCATCGCCGTGTTCGTACTGTATCTTTTCACGTTTGTACCGATATTTCGGGAAAATGCGTTTACGGATGATCCGGAATGAAACAAAAGGCCGTCTGAAACTTTCAGACGGCCTTTTGTTTTAAATAAATGCTTTATTTGTTGGCGTTCAAATAAAGATTAATCAGGCGTGTAGTGGAGCTGTCGTGTTTTTGCACTTCAGTCTCGCCGGTCAATTCGGCAAGAATGGTTTTGGCCAACTGTTTGCCGAGTTCTACGCCCCATTGGTCAAAGCTGTTGATGCCCCAAATAATGCCTTGCACGAAGGTTTTGTGTTCGTACATGGCAATCAGGCTGCCCATATTGCGCGGGTTGATTTTGTCCATGAGGATGAGGTTGGTCGGGCGGTTGCCGGAGAAGGTTTTGTGCGGAACCAGCTCTTCGATACGCGCTTCGTCCATGCCTTGTGCTTGAAGCTCGGCGCGTACTTCGTCAGGCGTTTTACCTCGCATAAAGGCTTCGGCTTGGGCAAAGACGTTTGCCAACAGGATTTCGTGGTGGCCTTGCAAATTGCTGCGTTTTTCAAGGGATGCAATCAGGTCAATCGGCGTGATGTGCGTACCTTGGTGCAGCAGTTGGAAGAAGGCATGCTGGCCGTTGATACCGGTTTCGCCCCAAATAATCGGGGAAGTTTCGTAACCGACCGGTTTACCGTCAAGGGTAACTTGTTTGCCGTTACTCTCCATGTCGAGCTGCTGGATGAATTTGGGCAGGCGGTGGAGATGTTGGTCGTAAGGAGCGATAACGTGGCTGCCGCCGCCGTAGTAGTTGATGTACCAAACACCGATAAGGGCAAGGATAACCGGCAGGTTGCGCTCCAGCGGCGTGTTGATGAAGTGTTGGTCCATCAGGTGTGCGCCGTTGAGCATTTCGATGAAGTTTTCTTCGCCGAGATACAGCATAATCGGTAGGCCGATGGCCGACCAGAGGCTGTATCGTCCGCCGACCCAGTCCCAAAATTCAAACATATTGGCGGTATCGATACCGAATTCGGCAACGGCTTTTTGGTTGGTCGATACGGCAACGAAGTGTTTGGCCACGGCGCTTTCATCGCCTGCATGATCCAAGAACCATTTACGTGCGGTCAGGGCGTTGGTCAGGGTTTCTTGGGTGGTAAAGGTTTTGGAGGCGATGATGAAGAGGGTGGTCTCGGGGTGGACTTTGGACAATACGTCGCGCAGTTGGGAGCCGTCCACATTGGAGACGAAGTGCATGTTCAAACGCGGATGGCCGAAAGGCTTGAGCGCGGTACACATCATCAGAGGGCCGAGGTCAGAGCCGCCGATACCGATATTGACGACGTCGGTAATGACTTGATTGGTATAGCCCAACCAGCTACCGCTGCGGACTTCATGCGCGAACTCGCCCATGCGTTGCAGGACATGGTTAACCTTAGGCATGACATCTTCGCCATCCACGACGATAGGGGCGTTGGTACGGTTGCGCAGGGCAACGTGGAGTACGGCGCGGTTTTCTGTCGTATTGATTTTTTCGCCGTGGAACATTTGCTGCATCCGCTCCGGTACGCCTGCTTCACGCGCCAGCTCGAACAACAGTGCCATGGTTTCGTCGTTGATACGGTTTTTAGAATAATCCAAAGTCAGGCCGCCAACCTGCAGCCAGTAGCGCTCGGCACGTTCGGGATCTTGCTCGAACATTTCACGCATGTGTTGTTCTTTGGTTTCGTCAAAATGTATCCATAATTTTGACCAAGCTGGTAAATCGTGAAGGTGTTTCATCGGATGCTCTCCTGGATAGTGGACAGTTTTGTTGAGAAAACGGCCGTGAGGTCGTCTGAAACGGGAACGGGGTGGTTTCCGTTTTTTGAGGTTTCAGACGGCCTTGATGTGGGTTGGAGCCGTCTGAAGATATCAGTGAAGAATCAATCTTTATCGTATTCGATGTGTTTGTTATGTATGCTTTTTTTACTTTTTTGCAGTTGCGTGCTGGCAGTATCGCCCAAGCGCAAGGCCAAGCCGATAGCAAGAATGTCGATAACGGCCAACTGCAGAAGGCGGGACACCATAGGCGTATAAAGCTCGGCATTTTCCTGAGTGGCAATGCTCAATACACAGTCGGCCATTTGAGCCAACGGCGAATCATTGCGGGTCAGCGCGATAACGGCTGCGCCGTTTTCTTTGGCGATACTGGCCGCGTCCAACAATTCGATAGATGAGCCGGTATTAGAAATCGCCACCAACACATCCTGCTCGGTCAACACGGAAGCTGCCATCAACTGGGTATGCGTATCGACATAGGCAACGGTGGACATACCGAAGCGGAAGAATTTGTGTTGCGCATCTTGGGCAACGATGCCGGAGTTGCCGACTCCATAAAACTCAACGCGTCGCGCGTGCATCAGAATGGCAATCGCGTTTTCCAGCTCGGATTCTTTCAGAAAGCGGCGCTCGCCCAAGAGGGAGGCTGCGGCGTTGCCCAACACTTTTTCGACCACGCTGCCCATGTTGTCATCGGCGTTTAATTCTTCATGAACGTAAGGCATACCTTCATGACCGATACTGGCAGACAAAGCGAGTTTGAACTCAGGCAAGCCTTTGTAACCCAAGCTGCGGCAGAAACGGATTACAGTCGGCTGACTGACGGATGCACGCTCGGCGATTTCGGCCACAGCGGCATGAACGAACCATTTCGGCTCGGCCAACGCAGATTCGGCAACTTTGCGTTCTGCGCCGGAGAGATTGGACAATGATTCGCTGATTTTGCTTAACATATACTCTACCCTTTGATTTTTTGACGTTCAGGACAAGGGTTTTTTCCACCCCCTGCCCTGCACCGCCGTTTGTGTGTTTAAACGTTATTTAAATGATTGTCTAATGCGACCGCCGCGCCGACGATGCCCGGAAACTCGCTCAATACGACATACACGGGAATAGCGGCAAGATAAGCCTCAAAGCGGCCTTTATTTTCAAAGCGGCTGCGGAACGGGGACGTTTTAAAGTAATCCAACACGCGCGGGATAATGCCGCCGCACAAATACACGCCGCCGCGCGCACCCAATGACAAAGCCAAATTGGAAGCAACCGTACCCAGCATGGCGCAGAAAATATCCAAAGTCTGACGGCAAATCGGCGATGTTCCGCTCAATGCCTTATCGGTGATTTCCGAAGGTTTCAGACGGCATTGTTTGATGTTGTCGCGTTTGGCCAATGCTTCGTAAATCAGGCTCAAACCTGCGCCGCTCAAGAAACGCTCGGCAGAAACATGGCCGTATTTGTTTTTAGCGTATTGCCAAATCAACACTTCCATATCGTCAAACGGCGGGAAGCTGGTATGGCCGCCCTCGCCTGCCAATGCCACCCAGCCGGCAGCGCTGTGCACCAAACCGCTGACACCCAAACCGGTACCCGGGCCGATAACGGCTTTAGGTGCAAATTCGATGGGCTTTTGACCGCCGATTTGTACCAAGTCATTCTTTTCAGTTTTGGTCACTGCCAAAGCTTGGGCGGTAAAATCGTTCAACAGAATCAACGTTTCAAAACCCAAAGCCTGACGGGTGGTCTCGATGGAAAACGCCCAGTGGTGGTTGGTCATCTGCACCCAGTCGCCCAAAATCGGATTGGCAATCGCAAAGGCGGCGTGCAAAACTTTCGGGCTGCCTGCGCGTTCCAAATAAGTTTTGACGGCATCAACGACGGTATCGTAATCTTTACAAGGTAAAACTTCAGCCTTCTCAATCACTTGCGGTGCAGTTTCAAGCGCAAAACGGGCATTCGTACCGCCGATATCGGCGACCAGGCGGGGATAAGCTTCAGTGTGCATAGTAGACATGGCAGTTAATTCCTTGGTGATTGAGAATCAGGCTGGTCGGATATTCGGTATCAGCCCTTGTGGCAGCTTTATCAAATACTGCTTTTTTCTCTGCGCCTTGAATGGCCAAAAATACATTCGGCGTCTTGGCAATCGCACCCAAAGTCATGCTCACACGCTCATGCGGCGCGGTAACCGGCGTAGTATGAATCAATGTCGGGTCATCAGCTTCATTGATTGCGGCCTGTAATTGAGGCGCTTGAGGGAACAACGACGCTGTATGCCCGTCTCCTCCCATGCCCAACACCAGCACGTCAGGTTGCTTGTAATGTTTCAATGCATAAGCAACGACAACTTCAGGTTGTAATTCAGTTTCAGACTTTCCGTCTTCAACAACAGGAATCCATGTGGCAACGGCCGCGTTATTTTTGAGCAGATATTCACGTACCAAGCCTGTATTGCTGTCGGCATGCGTGGTCGGGACAATACGCTCGTCCACCAAAGTAATGCCGACATTTTGCCAATTTAAATCTTTTTGCGACAAAGCCTCGAAAAACGCAATCGGCGAACGACCGCCGGAAACAGCCAAAACCGCATGGCCTTTCTCATTCAACGCGGTTTGTAATGCAGCGGCAACGGCATCAGCGAGAGCCTGCGCGGCAGTTGCAGCGTTTTCTTGTTCGTGCCAAACAAACATGTTTCGTCCTTTCATGGTTTCAGACGGCCTTTTGTTGGAAAACAAGGCCGTCTGAAAGAAATATTATTGCTCTTCGTGCCACTTGTTGCCGTCACGCGCCAACAGCGCGCGCGCAGCTTCAGGACCCCAAGAATGGGCTTCGTAAGCATGCGGAGGCGTTGTATTGTTCGCCCAGTTTTCCAGGATAGGCATCACATATTCCCAAGCGGCTTCGAGTTCGTCGCGGCGGTTGAACAAAGCGAGTTTGCCGTTAATCACATCCAGCAGCAGGCGCTCATAAGCCTCAGCGCGGCGGCCCTCTACTGCTGTGCCCAAGTCCACGCCAATCGGTGTCACTTCGACTTTGTTGCCTGCACCCGGGGTTTTTACTTGAGTGTAAAGGCGGACGGATTCGGTCGGTTGTAGTTCAATAACCAAACGATTCGGCGCAGGTTGGCTGTTGTCAAAAATATGGTTTTGCAGCGGATGGAAGTTCAACACGATTTCCGCCACTTTTCCTGCCATGCGTTTGCCGGTACGTAGGTAGAAAGGTACGCCTTTCCAACGCTCGTTTTCAATTTCGGCTTTGATGGCAACATAGGTTTCAGTGAAGCTGTCTTTCGGTACATCGACTTCTTCCAGATAGCCGTTCATGCCGTTTGCTGCAACATATTGGCCGCGAATAACATTTTCGTTGACGGATTCGATGGTCAGCGGTTTCAGCGATTTAATGACTTTTACTTTCTCGTCGCGTACGGCATCCGCATCCAAGCTCGCCGGTGCTTCCATGGCAGTCATACAAAGCATTTGCATCAAGTGGTTTTGCACCATATCGCGCAACGCGCCGGTAATGTCGTAAAACTCGCCGCGTTCTTCCACGCCCAACTGCTCGGCGATGGTCAGCTGTACACTTTCAATATATTTGTTGTTCCACAAAGGCTCGAACATCACATTGGCAAAACGCAAGGCCAGCAGGTTTTGCAGGCTTTCTTTACCTAAATAATGGTCGATACGGTAGATCTGCTCTTCTTTGAAATAACGGGCCACATCTGTATTGATTTGCTGGGAAGAAGCCAAGTCCGTACCCAACGGTTTTTCCAAAACTACGCGCACGTTATCGGCATTCAAACCGATTTCGGCAAGGTTTTCACAGGCTTGCGCAAAGAATTTCGGCGCAGTTGAGAGGTAGATCACGACATTCTCAGTATTCTTGCGCGCTTTTACCAAGTCGCCCAAAGCAATGAAGTCGTCTTTCTTTGTCACATCGACTTTCAAATACTCAAGACGTTGGATAAACGATGCCCACGCTTCTTCTGAGAAGTTTTGTTTGACATGGATTTTAGAATTCGTTTCCACTTTAGCCAAAAAGCCGGCGGTATCCAATTCGCTACGGCTTACGCCCAAAATACGACCTTCGGGATGAAGCAAACCGGCTACATGCGCCTGATACAGGCAAGGCAAAAGTTTACGCATTGCCAAATCGCCGGTCGCGCCAAACAACACCAAATCAAAATTTGTCTGTGTACTCATTGTTTCATCTCTCGTTGAGGAAGCTTGCTTCAAAACTTTTGGACTGTCGTCATCTATAAAAATCGATTAGAATCAAAAGCCTTTAAGCAATAAGCAGTAAAAAACCAATCGCCTGCACCAAAATTTCAAACAAGCGGGCTAATGAGTAGTAATACTACACATGGCTACACATTTTGTCTATTCTCATTTTTACAAATTGTTTGATTTAACATAAAAGTTTGATGACTTTTGCAGCCTGCCATTTTACGAATTGACCATACCTCGATTTAAATCAAATTTCTTCCACTTAGTAAATTATTTTGTAACAAAATTACAGATTTTGTACTATAATATGCGGACGCTTCGAAGAGAAAATCTTCAAATATTCAGACGGCCCATATTATTCATTCCCACAGCTCAAGGCCGTCTGAAGAAAACACCCAATACAAAAATCAGAAACGCGCAAACAAAATCCCTATCATATCGTTTAGCCAGGAGACAGCCCATGAACCCCACTCCGATTCACCCTAAACTCGCCGAGATTACCGAGCGCATCATCGAGCGCAGCCGCCCGACGCGTGAAAAATATCTGGCGAAAATCCGTAGTGCCAAACAGATGGGACGCTTAGAGCGCAACCAACTCGGCTGCAGCAATCTGGCTCACGGCTATGCCGCCATGCCTAAAAGCATCAAAATCGAAATGCTTCAGGAAACCGTCCCCAACTTAGGCATCATCACTGCCTACAACGACATGGTTTCCGCACACCAGCCGTTTAAAGACTTCCCTGACCAAATCAAAGACGAAGCACAGAAAAACGGCGCAACCGCCCAAGTCGCCGGCGGCACACCCGCCATGTGCGACGGCATCACGCAAGGTTATGCCGGTATGGAATTGTCGCTGTTCTCCCGCGACGTGATTGCCATGAGTACCGCTATCGGTCTGTCGCATCAAATGTTTGACGGCAGCCTGTTTATGGGCGTGTGCGACAAAATTGTTCCCGGCCTGATGATCGGTGCGTTGTCTTTCGGCCATATTCCAGGCATCTTCGTCCCCGCAGGCCCGATGTCCAGCGGTATCGGCAATAAAGAAAAAGCCCGTACCCGCCAGCTTTTCGCCGAAGGCAAAGTTGGCCGCGATGCCTTGCTTGAAAGCGAAATGGGCTCTTACCACAGCCCGGGTACTTGTACCTTCTACGGTACTGCCAACTCCAACCAAATGATGATGGAAATGATGGGCGTACACCTGCCTGCCGCCGCCTTCGTCCATCCTTATACCGACCTGCGCGAAGCCCTAACCCGCTACGCTGCCGGACACCTCGCACGCGGCATCAAAAACGGCACCATCAAACCATTGGGCGAAATGTTGACCGAAAAATCCTTCATCAACGCCCTGATCGGCCTGATGGCAACCGGCGGCTCGACCAACCACACCATGCACCTCGTTGCCATGGCACGTGCCGCAGGCGTGATTTTGAACTGGGACGACTTCGACGAAATTTCCTCCATCATCCCATTGCTGATCCGCGTGTACCCCAACGGCAAAGCCGACGTGAACCACTTTACCGCAGCAGGCGGCCTGCCTTTCGTTATCCGCGAATTGCTGGACGCAGGCTTATTGCACGACGATGTCGATACCGTCGTCGGACACGGTATGCGCCACTACACCAAAGAGCCTTTCCTCATCGACGGCAAACTCGAATGGCGCGAAGCCCCCGAAACCAGCGGCAACGATGACATCCTGCGCAAAGCCGACAATCCGTTCTCCCCAGACGGTGGTTTGCGCCTGATGAAAGGCAACATCGGTCGCGGCGTGATTAAAGTATCTGCCGTGCGCGAAGGTTGCCGCATCATTGAAGCGCCCGCCATCGTATTCAACGACCAACGCGAAGTGTTGGCTGCGTTTGAACGCGGCGAGTTGGAACGCGATTTCGTCTGCGTTGTCCGCTACCAAGGCCCGCGTGCCAACGGTATGCCCGAATTGCACAAACTGACCCCGCCTTTGGGCATCCTGCAAGACCGCGGTTTTAAAGTGGCGCTGCTGACTGACGGCCGTATGTCCGGTGCATCCGGCAAAGTGCCTGCATCCATCCACATGACGCCTGAAGCCCTGATGGGCGGCAATATCGCCAAAATCCGTACCGGCGACCTGATCCGCTTCGACTCCGTTACCGGCGAACTCAACGTCCTGATTAACGAAGCCGAATGGAATGCCCGCGAAGTCGAACGCATCGATTTGAGCGCTAACCAACAAGGTTGCGGCCGCGAACTTTTCGCCAACTTCCGCAGCATGACCAGTAGCGCAGAAACCGGTGCTATGAGCTTCGGCGGCGAATTTGCCTAAACCATTTTCAGACGGCCTTTTAAAACAATCAGGCCGTCTGAAACCATGTTAACAACCCTATTACGATACAGTCCCCAACGGAGACCTAAAATGTCCAAACTGACCCCTCGTGAAATTCTGACAGCCGGCGCAGTTGTGCCTGTGATGGCGATTGACGACTTGAGCACCGCCGTCGATTTGTCCCACGCCCTTGTCGAAGGCGGCATCCCCACCCTCGAAATCACCCTGCGCACCCCCGTCGGCCTCGACGCCATCCGCCTGATTGCCAAAGAAGTGCCTAACGCCATCGTCGGCGCGGGTACGGTAACCAATCCCGAACAGCTCAAAGCCGTCGAAGACGCAGGCGCAGTTTTCGCCATCAGCCCTGGTTTGCACGAATCCCTCGCCAAAGCCAGCCACAACAGCGGCATCCCCCTGATTCCCGGCGTTGCCACTCCGGGCGAAGTCCAACTGGCTTTGGAACACGGTATCGACACCCTCAAACTCTTCCCTGCCGAAGTCGTTGGCGGCAAAGCCATGCTCAAAGCACTCTATGGCCCTTATGCCGACGTTCGCTTCTGCCCGACCGGCGGCATCAGCCTGGTAACTGCACCCGAGTACTTAGCGCTGCCTAATGTCTTGTGCGTCGGCGGCTCATGGCTGACTCCGAAAGAAGCCATCAAAAACAAAGACTGGGATACCATCACCCGTCTGGCTCGCGAAGCTGCCGCTTTGAAACCAAAAGCCTAATCAGGTTATTAAGTTAAAAGAGAAAAGGCCGTCTGAATATGATTTCAGACGGCCTTTTTATATCAATTAAGCCAACACTTTCCGTGCCGCTTCCACACCCCAATACAAAGCCTCTTCAAATACCGAATAGCTGCTTAAATCACTGTGTGCAAACAACAATCCGCCATTTCGGTTTCTGATTTTTAATAAAGCCTCATCGCTTAAATAGCCGGGCTTCGGCACGCTCATACCATGCCCGCGAACGGTAATATCAACATGGGAAACGTGCCGCCAAAAGCCTTCGCCGTAAGCGGTAAGCAGATCTTGGGCGGCAAGCTGGAGCAGCTCTTCGTCGCTTGCTTCAAGCAGCTGGCGGCGGACGACTTGTGGCGCATCGTGATTGAGCGCGGCGTAGGCGGTAAAAATCGTGCGTTCAGGACGGGCAACCCGGATAAACTGGTTGGTCGCAACAACATAGCCCAGCCCTTGGCTGCCGTAAACCACATTGTCCCACGCAAGTTCGCTGTTGTTTTTTTCTTTCGGGAAACTGTGCAGTTCAAAATTAGAAACCAGCCATGGCGCGTATTCTGGGATGTCCAGACCAAATTGTTCGGGAAATTCAATAATGCAGGCGGCAACCATCAGCGGCATGGCGGAGATAACGTGTTGCGCAGTGACGGCAACGGTTTCCCCTTTTGCATTATCACGCAGCCACACTTCAATCCGGCCGTCTGAAAGCGGTTTGATTTTGACGGCGGAAGCATTAATTGAAGCAGGCTTCTCCAAACGGATACGGTTTTCAGACGGCCATTGCCAGCCTTCCTGCAAACCGGCATGACGGCGTAGGTTTTCAGAAAGATGCGCCAAACCTTCGGGCCAAGTGAGGACGGTTTCCGCGCTGTTGCGGGCGGCAAAATAATGCAGTCCGGCAAAGGCGGATACTTGCGCTATGCCCTGTCCGTAATCGTCGCGGCAACAATAATCGAGATACCATAAAAGCTCGGGCGAGGTGTAGCCCTCTTGCTCAAGCCATTGTTTGAACGTCAAATCATCAAGTTTGCGCCATGTTTTATCTGCCGATGACAGCACAATCGGAATGGCAAAAATTTTCTTACCGTCATTGCCGTAAGCCTGTTTCAGACGGCCTATCAAATCAAAAAACCGTTTGGAATCCGCATCTTCTTTCGGCAATAAATGTTCCACCCATTTATCCTGATATAAGAGGCGCGACTCGGGCGCATAGACCAAATCTGTTTCCCTAAAGCTGCCGTCCGACTGCAAAATACCGAAATCCGCCAACATCTCGCGCACATACACGCTTTCTTTCGACGGCAAAGCCAAATAATGCGCGCCACTCGGCGCTTTCAGGCCGTCTGAAGACGTATAGGCAGCATTGTTGCCATTGCGTTCAAACCCTTCTGCCAACAATACATCGCAGTGATTATGCTTCGCCAAATACCACAACGCCCCCAAACCCGCCACACCGCCGCCAAGTATCAACGTATTGCATTCATAACGACGGGTCGGCTGATTGAGCAATTCCCCGTCACGCAACAAATGCCCCAACGGCAAGCCGACACGGTTAATAGAAACCGGCGGTTTATGGTTGAGGTATTTGTAAGTCTGCCAAGAAAAAGCAGAAGCAGCGCCAAGCGCGGCGGTATAGCTGAGAAATTGACGGCGGGTTAGCATAATAAATTATTGCTTTTCAGTATTTTTTAGGAAAGCAAGTCATACACCCTTTTCTCTGTAAGATACCCATTATTTCCAAATGCCTTCATGTTATAGAACCGATAACACTTACTTAACCAGCAATAAATTAACATCTCCTGAAATATCAAATGGCGTATGCTTGGCGTTGAACTTTTGCCCCTCTTGCCAATATTGATAAAACTAAAATAAAGTCAAATCACTGCCTCTATTTACAACCGTCCAATCCACCTGTTCCGCCGCCAATTCCCTGCACAAGATTTCCTTCACTTTTTCCAATTTCATACCGCCGCAAATAAATGCGTCTATAGCAGCAAAACGGTGTTCCGGCCAAGTATGGATACTGATATGGGACTCGGCGAGCAGCAAAACGCCGGTTACGCCGCCTGCGCCGCCGAAGGTGTGGAAATGTTCGGTTAATATAGTCGCTTCTGTTGCCTGTGCGGCTGCTACCAAAGCGGTTTTCAGACGGCCTTCATCTTTTAAGATGGCTTCATCGCAGCCATATAAGTCCAATAGGCCATGGTTACCGGGGGCATGGGTCATTTATGGCCTCCGGAATAGCCGCTTGAATAACCGCCGTAGCTTCCTCCTGAATGAACTCGGCTACTGTCATCATCCAAATCTGCATAATTCATCATCGTAACAAAAACAATCAAAGCCATTGCACAAATAACATATCCCACTCGGGAAATACTCTGTTCGCCATTTTCATCTCTCTTCCGTCCAACTATAAAAAGAGCATAGACACCCCAACCGATAAGAAATATATCGAACAGTGCATCGAAGCCATTCATAAACAATGACGGAATATTGACGATAACCAAAATAGCAATCATCAGAAGTCGTAATTTTTCATCGATATCATCCGCACTCATTTTCACGGTATAAGATGATATTTTATTGGTCAGATTAAACGCATCTGCAATTTCCCGATAAGCAATTGGGGCACTTCTAGTCCATGCCATTTCGTGACTGTTTAGTTCGGAGCCAATCTTACGGCTTTGTCCATCTCGGTAATCGCTGTAATAGTTCAAATCACCGCTTCGGACACGCCAATAAAACGCTCCGCTGGCAACCCTGACCCGTCCGCCATAGTCATAAAGTTTGCCATAGCCTTGCGGTTGGCGGTTGCGGTCGAGGCGCGGCCAATCGTTCAAGGTTTCGGAAATATTCCAACCTTCATCAGCTTCAACCAGCCATAAGAAACCCTGAGTTGGGTTGTAAAGCAGATACTCTGTCCACTGCCCTTCTGGTGCCAATGTATGTTTGGCTCCTTTGAACAAGTTATCAAATGTTTCCTGCGCATCTGTTTCTAAATATCTGATTGCGCCGATAACATGAAACTCTTTATTTTTCAGACGGCCTGTCGAGCCGACAGGCAAAGTAAACATCGTATTTTGCGACAAACGCAGATTGTTCGCGGTAATAAGCTCCGCTTTATCCTTGCCGACTGCCAATTCGCTGCCGCAACTTTGACAGTTCAGATGAGAAGTCAGACCGTTTACCCAATGAATGGATGAGCCGCAGTTAGGACAGTTTTCTGAAGTAATACTGCCTTTCAGACGGCCTGCGCTTTCTTTAATTTCATCTTCGTGGCGCGTGTTTTCCAGCTTCAAATCATCTAGGTTTACCATCCGCCCGAAGAAGGCTTCGGGTGTTTTGTTGCTGTAATCGAGCGTGATGAAAAGGTTTTCGCAACGCCAGTCGGAAACCCGATTTTCTGTATCCTCTTTCAAAACAAACGGCAATTCACCCTGCGCGGCGGCGTGTTTCAAACTGATTTTGCGGACATCGGAGGCGATATAGTGCTTATCTTGAAAAGTCAGCTCGCTAAATCCGGCTCGCGTGTCTTCAAATTTCGGCGGATTATCGATTTCGACCGGCATAGTCATCACATACAAATCGCCCGCCTCAGAAAGCCAACCTGCTCTGCTGTCGTCAAATAACGCATACCATTCATTCCACGCACCATCGTCGTATTGCACCTGAAGCCGTCCGACCAAGGTAAAGCGTTGAGCGACAAATGTGCCGCTGGTTCCGATTTGCAGCGGACTAAAATCTTCCAGCAATGCGGAATCGCGGCCGGAGTCGACAACGCCGTTATCTTGCCGCACCAGCATGCTGTTGCAATAGCCGCACACCAGCGTCACGGCAGAAGCAGAATGCGCTTCGACCGGTGCGCCGCAGCTTGGGCAGTCGGTTTTAAAGAAAGGAGTTTGAGACATGGGTTTGCTTTTACAGAATGGGTTGGAATGTTTCAGACGGCCTTAGCGTTTCTATCAACTGGTTTTATCAATGATTTCAGATTAGAAACAAACCAAATCGCCGAACGGACTCAATCAAATGATTCGAAAGGCCGTCTGAAAACTTTTCACAGAAGCAGCTCAACGCTTCTTTGAATGATATTTTTCAGACGGCCTTCAATTGATTAACCAATCAGCTGCTTCAACACTTCAGCCTTGGCCTTATCAAAATCTTCTTGCGAAATCAAACCGCCATCCAGCAAAGACTTGAGTTTCACCAATTTAGCCTGCGGATCTTCGGCAGCCGGCTGAGCATTTTGCTGAGCCTGTTGCGTATTCGGCTGCATCATGCCCGCCATGGCACCCGCCATCGCCTGACCAATACCGGCACCTACGCCCAAACCTGCACCGATTCCAGCAAGTCCGCCTTCATTTTGTGCCGCAAGTGGGATAGATTCGGCGGTTTGATATTGGGTGTAGCGTCCCAAATCGCCGATAACGCCCATTGAAATTTTCTTATCCAACGCAGCCTGAATAGACGCAGGCAAGGTAATGCTTTCAACAGTGAAGTTTTCCAGCGCCAAACCCAGCTTGGCAAATTCCGCTCCGAGCAATTCGCCGATTTTTTGCGACAGCAAAACTTGGTTCGCCGCCATATCCAAGAATGGGATACCGGATCTGCCAAACGCCGCCGCCAATTGGGTGACTGCAATATTGCGCAACTGGTTTTCCAAATCTACGCCGCTGTATTGCGCCGCCACGCCGCTAACTTCTTTGAAAAATTTTGCCGGATCGCTGATACGGTAAGAATACATACCGAACGAACGCAGTTGCACCGCGCCAAACTCGGCATCGCGTACGGTAACTGGTTGGGACGTCCCCCATTTACGTGCGAGCTGTTGTTTGGTATTGAAAAAGTAAACATCCGATTTAAACGGGGATTCAAAAAGCTTGTCCCAGTTTTTCAAGTTGGTCAGTACTGGCAACGTTTGCGTATTGAGCGTGTAACGCCCCGGCCCAAACACGTCGGCGGTTACGCCTTCATCGACAAACATCGCCATCTGCGCCTCACGCACAGTCAGGCTCGCACCGTTTTGGATCTCCTCATCGGCAATCGGAAAACGCCACATCAACAGGCTGTCATCGGGATTCGGCCATTGAATGACGTCGATAAACTGTTTCTTGATAAAGTTGAACATCGCAGTTCCTTATTTGAAGAAGAAGGGATAACTTATAGGCTGTCAGGTCAATTTGCCTGGTTGGTCATATCGCTTATTTTATATAAATAGAATGTCATACGATATTAACATTCAAAATGTCTTTATGCCTGGGAATAGAGTGGGTTGCTCTATCTATTTTTAGTGTTAAACCCACTAGCCCACCCAGAAACATTAACATATCATTAAAATTCATGCAGACTCTGTTTTACACTATTTTTCTGCTTTTACCTGCGCTATATCATAAAAAAGACAAATACAGGTAGAAAATCATTAAACACCATACCAAGCGTTCACTACACCTGTTAATATTTATCAAATCCTAGAAATTCATCATGCTGTATTTTCAAATTATCACATTGGCTTTCATAAAGTAAAAGGAATTTATATGAAAAATTCTGCTCATTTCTGTTTTGCTGTGTTAGTACTCTCTGCTACCGTAAGTACACAGGCTGCCCGCCCTGTTGAATTTACCGTTGGTAGCGAATATTACAACGAGACCTATCGCGAATACGAAAAAGATGGTAGTCGCTTAATGCAGCAAAAAGGCAACTTATGGTCTATTAATGCCGGCGTAAAATACCGTTTCAACGATCGCCATGCGGCAAAATTAGAAGGCCGTTATTCGCGCGGTAAAACAGATTACACGGGAAGCGTACAATATATAACTGAGGATTATATCGACGATTCAGCAAGTTATGGCTCAGCCACACTCAAAAATGCACCACGCCGCGCATACGATATCCGTGCCTTATACGAATATACACTCCCGATTAACGATCGCTTTAGCATTACTGCCGGAGCCGGCTTGGGACACCGCGTTCTGAGAGACTTAAGTAGCCGCATTGATCCAAATGATTATGACCGCAAAAACCGAACCACATATGCGCAAATCAATACCGGAGTAAATATCGCCCTTCCTGCAAACTTTGAGATATCTCCCCGCATTGCCTACAATCGTGCCGTGAAAGGCCGCCAATATTCTTACGAACCCGACCAGGTAGAAACCCGAATGAAACAAGGCGGCGGACAAGGTATTGAGGTTGAAGTGCCTATATCTAAAAAATTCGCGAACGGCTCCAAAATCAGCCTCGCTCCATTCTATCGCGGCTGGAAAGTTAAAGAATCGAACCTTACCGTTACGGAAGAGTATGACTCATATGGATTGGGATCTATAGAACCTAAAAACCACACCCACGAAGCGGGCGTAAGATTGCAATACTCTTTCTAATTTGATGAGTTTAAGTAGTTAAAACGTTTCAGACGGCCTTGTATATAACAGGCCGTCTGAATTTTTTGATGCTTTCAGAATTTCACTATAACGCCAATACCATCAGACATAAGACCTTATCAGTCAAAAAAATCTACCGATAATTTTTCCAGGCAGGAGTCAGGATCAGCACATCTTTTGCTATCCAACCAACCATCAAAATCAAGTCAAGCAAGCAGCGTTCAAAATGCCGATCGAGATGGACACTGCACCAAACAGCGCGCCGACGGCGACATTGTTGCCGATAAGTTCTGGGGTAGCGTCTTTAATCATCATTGTTGCAGCGAAATAGACAAAAATCTGAATCACTGCTGCGGCAAGTCCCCACAGGATAAAATCGATGAAGCTGACGCTGTGGGCAATACTTGAAGCCAGTGTCAGACAGAAACCGACCAACGCGCCGCCAAATGATAAGGCGCAGGCAAGGTTGCCGTTTTTAATCAGGCGCAATTCTTCGGCGGGGGTAATCCGCAGATATACGGCACCAAAAACTACAGTCATGGCGACACCTGCCAACATGTATTGCAGGTAGAGCAGATATTGGGGCAGAGAAATACTCACGATAAGATTCCTTAGTTTGCAATAAAGTGATTATGCCATATTTTTGAAGATAAACCCTTCGGAAAATACGGCATTTTAGAAGCGCTTCAGGCCGTCTGAAACAGCCTGATTTTTTAATTCATGTTTTATTGTGATAATTGTTGACGATTTTTGTATGTTTATGTAACTATTGCGCACTACCATTTAATTAGAGTAAAGAGGAGAATTATGAGCATACTCGCCGCTATCCGCCCTAAAGAGCCTTTGCGCAATCTGCGCTGGTTTGACATGCTGATTGTTACCGCTATCCTGTTCGGTCAATTTGCCTACCGTTCTACCCAACTTTATATTGCCAGCCTGATGCCGCAAGTGGAAACGGCCGCGGTTGCCGAAGAAGTGCGCGATACTGCGGTAACCGGCGTGGCTTATTCGGAAAACATGAGCCTGCAGTTGATGCTGCTTGCTATTGCTCTGATTTACCTCGTTATCCGCCGTTTCGACTTCAAACAGTTGCCGATTCGTTTTAACTTAGGCGTGTTGTTTTGGACGCCTGTGATTTTTATCCTGATGGGTCTGACCGCCGATGCGGTAACTTCGTTAAGCGGCGGCTACAATTACTTTACCACTGAAATCTTCCAATACATCAAACCATTATCCATCTTCGACAAATTCGCTGCCCTTGCGCCGATGGCCATCCTCTACGGCCTTTTAAACGGCTTTTACGAAGAATTCTGTTTCCTCGGCCTTTTAACCTGCGTGGAAGACAAATACAAATGGCAGGCATTGGCCTATTCAACCTTGGTACGTGTCTCCTTCCATACTTACCAAGGCATGCTTTGGGCGACCGTTATCGGCGTTGTTTTCGGCTTGATGTACTACTTCTTCTACAAATACAAAGTCAAAAACCTGTTGCCGTTTTTCCTGATTCACGCCTTGGCAGATATCTTCGGCTCCGGCTTCATCTATTTGATTTGCGCTTAATGGCAATAGTTGAATGAATAAACAAGGCCGTCTGAAACATCATTTTTCAGACGGCCTTTTATCATCTATCGGTTTACTTAATCAAAGTAATTGCCACATCCGCATCTTCGGTTGCAATTGCCTCAATCACTGCATCGCTGCCAAACCTCAACACCGAGCCTGCGCCGACAGTATGTTTTTCAGTCTGATTCAACGTCACGTCAAAGCTTCCTTTTCCAACGGCAAAAATCAGCGTTTTAAAACCCGGATGATCGTGCGGCTTAATCTGCTCCCCTTTCTTCATGTCTTTCTTAACGACCATGTAATTTTCGCCGCTGAAAATCTTACCGTTTTCGGAAGAAACCTCCCCCAAAGGCGCGGCAGAAACGGCAACGGAAAACAAAGCAGACAGCAATACAGCGGAAATATTGGAAACTTTCATGACAAGCCTTTCTTAAAACAGGGCTTCCATTCTATAAAAATCCACTTTATTCTTCAATAATAATTCTCATTTTCTAATAAAAAGACCGTCTGAAACCCAACGATATTGTTCAGACGGCCTGATTGACCTGTATAATATTTTCTTATTAATAAAACCGCTTTACACACCCATCAAATGGAAACCGTCAGAAAAGATCCGCTCGGCTCAGCATGGATGGTTATTGCCGCGCTCGGCTTTACCGTCATGAACCTCTCCGTCAAAGCCGCCTCAACGCAATTCGGCTTTTCCAGCGGCGAGCTGGTCTTTTGGCGCATGCTGGTCTCCACCCTGTTCTTAGGCATCATGGCCAAAGCGCAAGGCAACACATTTTCCACGCCGCATTGGAAAACCCATCTTAACCGCAGCGTCATCGGCACGCTTGCTATGATGTGCACGATTTATTCCGTCATGCATCTGCCGCTGGCAACAGGCGTCACACTCAACTACACGTCCTCCATCTGGCTTGCCATCTTTTCATTTTTCATTTTAAAAGAAAGAATTACGCTTTATACCCAAGCCATTTTGGTTATGGGCTTTATCGGCGTTATCCTGTTGCTCAACCCATCTTTTCAAGGCGGACAGGAATTTGCCGCGCTGGTCAGCTTAGCAGGCGGCGCCATGTCGGGCTGGGCGTATTTGAAGGTGCGCGAACTCTCGCTTTTGGGCGAGCCGGGCTGGCGCGTGGTGTTTTATCTGTCGCTTACCGGCCTGATTATGTCTGCCATTTGGAGTTGCTTTACCGGCTGGCATCCGCTGACCGTGTCTTCCCTGCCCTATCTGGCCGGCATCGGCATCTCCGCCATGATTGCCCAACTTGCCATGACCCGCGCCTATAAGGTCGGCAAGAAATTTACCGTTGCCTCGCTTTCCTACCTGGCTGTCGTTTTCTCCGCCCTGTCCGGCGTACTGCTTTTCGGCGATAAAATCACTTGGCAGGAAGCCGCCGGCATGGTTATCATTGTTGCAGGCGGCGTGTTCAGCAGTTTTACTCCGGCCTCAATCAAAAAATTTCTGATGAAGCAATAATTTAACAAGGAGAACACCATGATTTCCATCCGCGAACAATCTTACGGCTTAAACGTAGCGCTGTACAACGAGTTCACTTTGGACGATTTCCGCCAATTGGAAGAAGCCTTGTTGGCCGCAAAACAAAAAATCCATCTGCCCGACATCCTGTTGGACTTGTCCATGTTGAAAGACTTCACCATCGATATGGCGGTCGAACAAATCAAATTCCTCAACCAACACGAAACCGACTTCGGCCGCGTTGCCGTCATTACCGACGACATCTGGATCAGACTCGGCGCGCGCCTTTCCAGCCTCCTGACCAACCAACATCCCAAATATTTCAGCGACGCCACTGAAGCACAGGCTTGGCTGTTGGCAAGCAATTTGAAATAAAGATAAGGCCGTCTGAACGCATTACCTGAGCAAATTCAAAACCGCTTAGGTCAAACAACGGTATCACAATATTTTTCAAAGCATAAAAAGGCCGTCTGAAACCTTGCAATCCGCAAAGTTTCAGACGGCCTTTCATTGTTTTCATTCAAAAACTTACATCACATCCAATACATCAATACCCAACAACTCCAAACCTTGTTTCAGCGTGTCGCCGGTCAGCTTCGCCTGTTGCAGGCGGCTGTTTCGGGTTGCACCTTCGGCTTTGAGTATCGGGCAGGCTTCATAGAAGCGGCTGAACAGGGTGGCGGTTTGGTAGAGGTAGGCGGCGAGGTAGTGCGGATACGCCGTATCTGCCACGCTTTGCAGCACGTCTTCAAATTTCAGAAGCTCGGCGGCAAGCTGTTTTTCCAGCGGTTCGGTCAAAACGGTTGGCGCGGTTGCGTCCCATTCGCCGGCTTTGCGGAACACGCTTTGCACGCGGGTGTAGGCGTATTGCAGGTAGGGGGCGGTGTTGCCTTCAAACGAGAGCATGGCGTCCCAGTCGAACACATAATCGCTGGTGCGGTTTTTGCTCAAATCGGCGTATTTGACCGCGCCGATGCCGACGGTTTTGCCAATTTTAGCGGCTTCATCCGCACCCAATTCGGGATTTTTTTCTTTCACCAAAGCAGTGGCGCGTTCAACGGCTTCGGTCAGCAGGTCAACCAGTTTTACAGTGTCACCACTGCGCGTTTTGAACGGTTTGCCGTCTTTGCCCATCATCGTGCCGAAGCCGATAAACTCGGCTTTTGCATGTTCCGGCAGATAGCCTGCTTTGCGGGAAGTGGTGAAAAGTTGTTCGAAGTGCAGGGCTTGGCGGTGGTCGACGACGTACAGCAGGCGGTCGGCTTTCAGACGGCCTATGCGGTAGCGCAGACACGCCAAATCGGTGGAAGCGTAAAGGAAGCCGCCGCCTTGTTTTTGCACGATAAACGCAGCGGGTTCGCCTTCTTTGTTTTTGAACTCGTCCAAGAACACGACTTTCGCGCCGTCGTCTTCGACCGCCAGACCTTTTTGAACCAAATCATCAACCACGGGCTGCAAATCGTCGTTGTATTTCGATTCGCCCGCTACGTCCTCAGGACGCAGTTTCAAGCCCAGCGTGTCATAAACGGCTTGGGCGTGCGAGAGCGAAATATCGACAAACTGTTTCCACAACGCCAACACGGTTTCATCGCCGCCTTGCAGCTTCACAACGTATTCGCGCGCGGTATCGGCAAAGACAAGGTCTTCGTCAAAGCGCACTTTGGCAGCGCGGTAAAACTGCTCCAAATCCGCCAACTCAAACGCGGCATTATCTTTTTGCTGCTCAACCAAATAAGCAACCAACATGCCGAACTGCGTACCCCAGTCGCCGACGTGGTTTTGGCGGATGACGGTGTTGCCCATAAATTCCAATACGCGCGAAATGCTGTCGCCGATGATGCTGGAACGCAAGTGGCCGACGTGCATTTCCTTCGCCAGATTGGGCGAAGAGTAGTCAATGACGACGGTTTGCGGTTTGTCGGTTTTTGCTACGCCGAAACGCGCGTTGTTCAAGGCCGTCTGAATGTTTTGGGCGAGGAACTCAGGACGCAGGCGCAGGTTGATAAAGCCCGGGCCGGCGACTTCCGCGCTTTCAATCATGGCATTGTCGGCCAATGCTTCGGCCACTTTTTGCGCCAACTCGCGCGGATTTTGTTTGGCTTTTTTCGCCGCACCCATTACGCCGTTGATTTGGAAATCGCCGTGTTCGGCATTCTTGGTCGGCTGCAAAACAACGGGGCTGTCGGCAATGCCTGCAGCGGCAAAGGCTGCTTGGGCTTCACGTTCGACGGTTTGGTATAAATTCATGTTGTCGGTCTCTATCAATTCAAATCAGGCGGTATTTTAAAAGAATTTCGGGCTTTAAAACAGGGCAAGCTGCAATACTTTTCCAGCGGCTTGTTATATGATTGTATTCTGATTCAACGATTTTGCTGTAAAGGCCGTCTGAAAGGAAAAGCCATGAACCCCCAAAATACACTTTGTCTGATTGTCGATATTCAAGAACGCCTGTTGCCCGCCCTTTCTGGCGCGGACGAAATGTTGGAACGCTGCCGCCTGCTGATTCAAGGCTTGACGGCCTTGGACGTACCCTTTGCCGTAACCGAACAATACCCGAAAGGTTTGGGCAACACCGTATCCGCCGTATCGTTGCTATTGCCCGAAGGTACGCCTGTTATCGAGAAAACCCGATTCTCGGCGTTTTTGCCCGAAATTCAGGAAATCTTACGCAAAAACGACATCAAAAACGTTATTTTGGTGGGTGCGGAAGCGCATATCTGTATGCTTCAGACGGCCTTGGATTTGAAGGCGCAAGGTTACGCCGTATCCTTGCCTTTTGAATGCACCGCCTCTCGCACAACGGCCAACCGCGACAATGGTTTGGCGCAACTGAGCCGTCAGGGCATTACCGTTTCCAATGTCGAAAGTATTTTGTTCCAACTGCTCGGCGATGCCAAACATCCGGCCTTTAAGACTATCTCCAAACTGATTCAATAACAGGCCGTCTGAAATGCAATACACCATCCGCCCTGCCCTGCGCCAAGACTTGCCCGCCATCGTCGATATTTACAACAGCACCGTGGCCACGCGCCAATCCACGGCCGATTTGTCGCCGACCACGGTTGCCGAACGCGAAATATGGTTTGCCGCACACACGGACAAACGCCCGATCTACGCCCTTTACGACACCGACGGCACCGTATTGGCCTGGGGCAGTTTCAGCGACTACCATCCGCGCTACGCCTACCACATCAGTGCGGAAGTCAGCGTTTATGTCCGCCACGATATGCGCGGCGCAGGCGTGGGCAAAATCCTGTTGCGGCATATGCTCGAACGCGCGCCGTCCTTAGACATCCGCAACGTCATCGCGCTTGTGTTCGGCCACAACTATCCGAGCCTGAACCTGTTTCACCGTTTCGGTTTTGAAGAATGGGGGCGGCTGCCGCAAGTCTGCGATTTGGAAACCATGTTGGCAGACGTTGTGATTTTGGGCAAAAGGATTGTGGATTGATTACGGCAAAGGCCGTCTGAAAACTGAATTCAGACGGCCTTTTGACGGCAAAACCTTTATTCCGGTTTCTTCGCCAGCATGGTGACGAATTTAAACTGAATCGGATTGCCAAATTCGTCTTTCGCGTGCATCGAGCCCAGCTCTTCCTTGTATTCCACCAATTCCCAATCCTTATAGTATTCGCGCAGCTCGCCTTCACTGAATTTGAATGGGAACGGCATCGGACAAGGGAAATCTTCCGTATCCATCGCAGACACTATCAAATTGTAGCCGCCGGGGTTGGTGTGTTCCTTCATATTGGCAATCACGTCAGGAACGTAACGCGGCATCAGGAACATAAACACCACGGTCGCCACCATATAATCGAAGTTTTCCTGAATATTGGCGGCGTTGAGGTCGTATTCAAACGCGCGGACATTCAATTCTTCAATACGCGCCAGCTCTTCCACGTTTTGAACCGCATGGGGATTATTATCGACAGCGGTAACGTCAAAACCTTTCAAACCTAAATACAGCGCATTGCGCCCCTGACCGCAGCCCATATCCAAAACCTTGCCGACAGGTACGATGCCCTCGGCGGCACGGACGGCCGAATGTGTCGCGCTCATGCCGTATTTCTTATTGAAATAGTCCGCCGCCTCGCAGTAAAACGACAGTTGGATTTCCGTGTCTTGCGTTTGCGGCGCGATAAAGTGCCATGCTTGCGGATGGATAATCCAATCATCGCTTTCAGGCGTCAACTCGTACGTAGCCGTAATATTACCCGCCTCGTCCACTTCGTTGAAGTTCAGACGGCCTTGGAGGACATTGAGGCAGCCCCAAGTACCGGCGGCAGTATTGTGTTTGGACAACAAGGCTTCGGGAATCTCGTCCGCCGTCCACACCGGCATCTGTTTGTAACAAAACAATTCTTGCTGTTTGCTCATCATGTTTCCTTTCTATTTTGACGGTTTCAACACAGCTTCTGCCAAAGCTTTTTGAATGGCAATCACGCTCTTGTCGCTTTTAAACTGCAAGGTTTCGGTCGGCGCTTCGCCAGAAGAAACCCAAATCTTCAGCTCGGCATCCAAATCGAAATGGCCCGAGGTTTCCACCGAAAAGCGTGACACGGAACGATACGGAATCGAACGGTAAGACACTTTCTTGCCGGTCAATCCCTGCTTGTCCACCAACACCAGCCGATATTCGGTAAACACAATCAAATCGCGCACCAGGCTGAATGCCATTTTTACCTGTTCGCCATCAATCAGGATATTCGCCAAATCGCGTTCCACCGCATCGGCGTCTTTTTGCGAAGCATTGCCCAAAAGGCCGCTGAATAATCCCATATCTGCCTGCTTTCTATACGAGTGATAAGTGCAGGGTATTTTACACGCGCAAACCGTATTTGCCGATATTTCAGACGGCATTTGCCGATATTTCAGACGGCCTTATGTTATGATACCGCCTTATTCGACAAAGACATGCCCATGGATAAACCCGTTTACCTCTACACAGACGGCGCATGCAAAGGCAACCCCGGCGCAGGCGGCTGGGGGGTATTTATGCGCTACGGCACACACGAAAAAGAATTGTTCGGCGGCGAAGCCGAAACCACCAACAACCGCATGGAGCTGACCGCCGTCATCGAAGGACTGAAATCCTTAAAACGCCGCTGCCAAGTCATCATCTGCACCGACTCGCAATACGTCAAAAACGGCATGGAAAGCTGGATACACGGTTGGAAAAAAAACGGCTGGAAAACCGCCGCCAAAAAACCGGTCAAAAACGACGATTTATGGAAAGAACTGGATAGCCTGGTTCAACAACACGATGTCCGTTGGACGTGGGTAAAAGGCCACGCCGGACACCCTGAAAACGAAAAGGCCGACGAGCTTGCCAATCAAGGGGCGGCAAAATTTGTATGACACTTCATCCATGAATGTACTCAAACATCTCAAACCATTCTTTTGGATTGCCGTCATTGCATTGATTTGTGTGACACCCATAACGCTGATGTTCGCCTATTCGCCCTTTCATGATGTCAATGATTTTTTTAAATTTGGATTGTGTGACCACGTTAAGAGTGCCGAAGAATGTGCCGACTTAATCACGCCCGCCTATTGATTTTGGTGGTTTATACTCAAACCGTGGTTTTTCGCATTCATCACGCTGACTGCTATTTACCTAATTCTAAAAATCCTGATTGAAATCATCCGATTCCTATTCAGACTGAGAAAGAGAAAACCATGACCTGCCCCATCTGCACTGCCGACAACGAAGATATTTTGCTGCAAACGCCCAACCTGCGCGTTATCGCCGTCCACAACGAAGCCGGCGCACCGGCATTCTGCCGCGTGATTTGGAATGACCATGTCTCCGAGATGACCGACCTTTCCCCTGCCGAACGCAACGAAATCATGGAAATGGTGTATCAAGTTGAAGCCGCAATGCGCCAAGTCTTCCGCCCGGCCAAAATCAATTTGGCCAGCCTCGGCAATGTTGTGCCCCATCTGCATTGGCACGTTATCGCCCGCTTTGAAAACGACGCCAACTTCCCCGCGCCGATTTGGGCCGCACCCGTCCGCGAACACGGTATGACCTTGCCCGAAAATTGGCCGGAACAAATCAAAAACTTAATCGCTTAAACTTTCAGACGGCCTGTAAGGTCCAACACGCCAAGCTTCAGGCCGTCTGAACATATAACGAAAGGAAAACCTCAATGAACTCCACCACGCGCCGCCATTTCCTGCGTACCTGCTCTGCCGCGGCAGGCGCAGGGTTGTTGCAAGCCTGCGGCACAGGCACGACCACCACGCCGCAAACTAAAACCACATCTACCACCGCGAAAGCCAAAACCGTGCAACCTAAGCAACCCCATCCGCCACGTTCCGGCGACAACCTCCTGCGCGTTGTTGCGCCGTCAGGCTTCGCCGAAGACTCCAACCGCGTGACCACCGGCCTGACCCGCCTCTACAACGCAGGCTTTACCGTGACCAACCAACAGGCAGGCAGCCGCCGTTACCAACGCTTTGCCGGCAGCGACGCCCAACGCGCCGCCGACTTCCAAGACGTTGCCAGCGGCCGCGTCGAAACGCCCAAAGTCTTGATGGGCCTGCGCGGCGGCTACGGCGCAGCACGCATCCTGCCGCAAATCGACTTTGCCTCACTCGGCGCCAGAATGCGCGAACGCGGCACATTGTTCTTCGGTTTCAGCGACGTGTGCGCCGTCCAACTCGCCCTGTTGGCCAAAGGCAATATGATGAGCTTTGCAGGCCCGATGGTGTACAGCGAATTCGGCAAAGCAGACCCCAGCGTCTTTACCATGGATTCGTTCATCCGCGGCACGACCAACAACGTCAACATCGTTGATGTTCCGACCATCCAACGCGCCGATGTCAACGTCGAAGGCACATTATGGGGCGGCAACCTCAGCGTTCTCGCCTCCCTCGCCGGTACGCCTTACATGCCCGATATTCAAGGCGGCATCCTCTTTATCGAAGACGTCAGCGAACAGCCTTACCGCATCGAGCGTATGCTCAATACGCTTTATCTGTCAGGTGTTTTGCAAAAACAACGCGCCATCATCTTCGGCGATTTCCGCATGGGCACCATCCGCGACGTGTACGACTCCAGCTACGACTTCTCCGCCGTCGTCAACCACATTTCGCGCACCGCCAAGATTCCTGTATTGACCGGTTTCCCATTCGGCCACATCACCAACAAAACCACTTTCCCTTTGGGCGCGCATACCAAAGTCCGCAGTACCGGCAACGGCGGTTATTCCGTAACCTTCAGCGGCTATCCTACGCTGAACCCGTCCGCGCTGACACTCGACAGCCTGCTGCCGCCTCCTGTTCCGACTTACGACAGCACCATCTACCGCGACAGCATCACTGAAGAAGTGACCGAATAAGGCTTGTTCAAATCAAAAGGCCGTCTGAAACCCAGTTTCAGACGGCCTTTTTATATCTTCATCTTAACCGTAACGTCGTTGGAAATCTTTCATAAAGTCGGCCAACGCGTTCACACCTTCAAGCGGCATCGCATTGTAAATGCTGGCACGCATACCGCCGACGGTTTTATAACCCTTGAGCAGGCACAAGCCCTGCAACTCGGCTTCCAACACAAAACGGCGGTCCAAGTCTTCGCTTGCGGTTTTGAAGACCACGTTCATTTTGGAGCGCGCATCAGGATGAATATCGTTGATGTAAAAACCTCCGCTGCCGTCTATCGTCTCATACAAGGTTTGCGCCTTTATTCGATTGACTGCTTCAATTTTTTTCACACCGCCCTGCGTTTGCAGCCAGCGGAACACCAAACCCGACATATAAATCGCATAAGTGGAAGGCGTGTTGTACATACCGTCGCGGTTGATGTGCGAACGGTAGTTGAACACATCGGGAATATCGTTTGGACAACGCTCCAGCAAATCCTCGCGGATAATGACCACGGTTGCACCGGCAGGACCGATATTTTTTTGCGCGCCGGCATAAATCAAGCCGTAATCGGACACATTAAACTCACGAGACAAAATCTCGCTTGACATATCGCACACCAACGGCGGCAGGCCGTCTGAAAGTTTGGGGACGTTTTGATACTGCAAGCCGTTTACGGTTTCATTAATCGCAAAATGAACAAACGCAGAATTCGGGTTGACATCCCAATCCTCAACCGCAGGCAGGTTTTTATAGGCATATTGCTCGCCGCCATGCGCGGACAAACGGATTTCGGCATTGCTCAAACGGCTCATCTGTTCATAGGCAATACGGCTCCAGTTGCCCGTTACCACCGCGTCGGCAGTCGCAAAACCGTGCGCCAAATTCATGGCCGCCATATTAAATTGCGTGGTCGCACCGCCCTGTAAAAACAAGATTTTATAGTTGGACGGAATATTCAAAAGCTGGCGCAAGTCTTGTTCGGCATGATGCAGAATACTCAAAAACATATCCGAACGGTGGCTCATCGCCATCACGGGGAATCCCGTACCGTTGTAGTCGAGCATCTCCTGTTGTGCGGTACGCAATACCGCTTCCGGCAATACGGCAGGACCGGCGGAAAAATTGTAAATCGGATGTGCAGACATGGCGGCCTTCTTTCTTATTCGGTGGGTATGAAGAAATTGTAGAACCGCCTTGCACATTGTGCAAGCACGAAAAATCCGGAAATTCAAGACCGTCTGAAAACAAAGCAATACCAATTCTTTGTTTTCCAAAATAATTTCAAAACTATCATATCAAAACTTGTCAACAATTCCCTTTTCAGACGGCCTCAACCCTACCCTTTACATTTAAGCAATCACTTCAAAAAATCCACGCCAAATCAACACTTTTCTTTTATCTTGAAAACAGTTATAATAGGCCAATTTTTCAAATCACACGAAAAATGGCCGCGCGGCCATTTTTTTGTTTATGTACTTCAGGAGAAGCATGGATATTCAAAGCATTCTTGATAAAACCCTGCCCGGCTTGGGCTACGAGCTGGTCGATTTCGAACTGACCGCACAAGGCGATTTGCGCGTTTTCATCGATAAAGAAGGCGGTATCACCGTCGAAGACTGCGCCACTGTCAGCAACCATCTGAGCCGCGTGTTTATGGTTGAAGACATCGACTACAAACGTTTGGAAATCTCCAGCCCTGGCCTTGACCGTCCGTTGAAAAAAGCCGCCGACTTCGTGCGCTTTGCCGGCCAGAACGCCAAAATCAAAACACGCCTGCCGATTGATGGTCAGAAAAACTTCATCGGCCGCATCGAATCTTGCGAAAACGACATCGTTACCGTCTCTTTCGACGGCAAAACTGCCCAAATCGAATTGAGCAACATCGACAAAGCCCGTTTGCGCCCCGAATTTAAATTTTAAAAACCGATTACTTGGAGATTCTAGAAAATGAGTCGCGAAATGTTACAGCTGGCCGAAGCGCTGGCAAGTGAAAAAAACGTTGAAACGGAAGTCGTATTCAAAGCCCTTGAATTCGCCCTCTCTACTGCTGCCAAGAAAAAAGCCGACCGTGAGCACATGGACGTGCGCGTCGAAATCGACCGCGATACCGGCGAATACCAAACCTTCCGCCGCTGGCTGATTGTTGCCGATGAAGACTACACCTACCCTGACGTAGAAAAAACCATCGAGGAAATCCAAGAAGAAATTCCCGGCACAACCATCCAAATCGGCGAATACTACGAAGAGCAGCTGCCAAACGAAGGCTTCGGCCGCCAAGCAGCTCAAACTGCCAAACAAATCATTCTGCAACGCATCCGCGATGCGGAGCGCGAGCAAAACCTGAACGAGTTCCTCGCTTCTAAAGAAGACATCGTTTCCGGTACGGTAAAACGTGTCGAGCGCCACGGCATCATCGTTGAAGTCGTCGCGGGCAAACTCGACGCACTGATTCCGCGCGAAGAAATGATTCCGCGCGAAAACTTCCGCAGCGGCGACCGCATCCGCGCCCTCTTCCTGCGTGTGGACGAAATCGGCAATACCGGCCGCAAACAAGTCATTTTGAGCCGTACCAGCGGCGACTTCTTGGCCAAACTCTACGCCAACGAAGTACCTGAAATTGCAGACGGCCTGTTGGAAATCCGCGAAGTAGCACGCGACCCCGGCCAACGCGCCAAAGTTGCCGTTAAAGCCAACGACCAACGCATCGACCCGCAAGGTACTTGTATCGGCGTGCGCGGTTCCCGTGTTAACGCCGTGAGCAACGAATTGTCCGGCGAACGCATTGACATCGTATTGTGGTCTCCTGAGACAGCCCAATTCGTGATGAACGCGCTGTCTCCTGCCGAAGTGAGCCGCATCGTGATTGACGAAGACAAACACGCCGTTGACGTGATTGTTGATGAAAACCAACTGGCGCTGGCCATCGGCCGCGGCGGTCAAAACGTCCGCCTGGCTTCCATCCTGACCGGCTGGCAGCTGAACATCATGACCGTTGAAGAAGCCGACGAGCGCAATGCCGCCGAAGACGCCGTTATCCGCAACCTCTTCACCACCCACTTGAACATCGACGACGAAACCGCCGATATCTTGGTGGAAGAAGGCTTTGCCACTTTGGAAGAAGTTGCTTACGTTCCAGCGGCAGAATTGCTCGCCATTGACGGCTTTGACGAAGAAATCGTTGAAACCCTGCGCAACCGCGCACGCGACGCGATCCTGACCATGACCATCGCGGCAGAAGAAAAACTGGGCGAAGTGTCTGAAGACATGCGCAATCTGGACGGCGTAGATTCCGATATGTTGCGCAAGCTTGCCGAAGCAGGCGTGACCCAACGCGACGATCTGGCCGAATTGTCTGTTGACGAATTGGTCGAAATTACCGGTGTTGACGAAGAAGAAGCCAAAAAAGTGATTTTGGCTGCACGCGAACACTGGTTTACTGAAGAAAACAACTAAGGGGGTACTGAATGAGTAATACAACCGTAGCACAATTTGCCGCCGAACTAAACCGCCCCGTCGATGATTTGCTCAAACAATTGAAAGAAGCCGGCGTCAACAAAAACAGCGGTAATGACAGCCTGACCACTGACGACAAACAATTGCTGACCGCTTACCTGCAAAAGAAAAACGGCAGCAACAGCGGCACCATCAGCATCCGCCGCAAAAAAACCGAAGTCAGCACCGTTGACGGCGTAAAAGTGGAAACACGCCGCCGCAGCCGTGCCGTTACCATTCCTTCTTCCGAAGAATTGGCCGCGGAAGCCAAAGCCAAAGTAGCGGCTGAAAACCAAAAAGCCGAAGCAGAAAAAGCAGCCGCAAAAGCTGCCGAAGAAAAAGCCAAAGCTGAAGCAGAAGCAGCCGCAAAAGCCGAAGCCCGCGCCAAAGCAGAGGCCGAAGCAGCCAGACTGAAAGCAGCCAAAGCCGCACCAAAAGCGGAAGGCAAACCTGCCGAAGCTAAAAAAGAAGAAGCCAAACCGGTTGAAGCTGTAGAAGCCAAGACCGAAGTAAAAGTTGAAGCTAAAGCAGACAACAAGCCGTCTGAAAAATCCGTTGAAGCTGAAAAACCAGCCGAAGCCAAGAAACCTGCCAAAGCCAAACAAGACAAAGGCGGCAAAGGCAAAGAAGCGAAAAAGGCAGCTAAACCTGCCGCTCCTGCCGTACCGCAACCTGTCGTCAGCGTGGAAGAACAGGCTCAACGCGATGAAGAAGCCCGTCGTGCCGCCGCCCTGCGTGCGCATCAAGAAGCCTTGTTGAAAGAAAAACAAGAGCGTCAAGCACGCCGTGAAGCCATAAAACAACAGGCCGAGAAAGACTCAAAACCTACTAAAGAAGCCAAATCAGGCGAACGCAGTAAACCTGCCGAGAAAGCTAAAGCAGCATCCGGCGAAGGCAAATCCGAACACAACGCGCGCAGTAAAAAAGAAGACCGTCGTGAGCGTGATGAAGACACTCAAGGCCGCAATGCTAAAGGCAAAGGCGGCAAAGGTGGTCGCGACCGCAACAATACACGCACTGGCGACGACGAGCGCGTACGCGGCGGCAAAAAAGGCAAAAAACTCAAACTTGAGCCAAACCAACACGCCTTCCAAGCGCCGACCGAACCTGTCGTACACGAAGTTTTAGTGCCTGAAACCATTACCGTTGCCGACTTGGCACACAAAATGGCCGTTAAAGGCGTCGAAGTGGTTAAAGCCCTGATGAAAATGGGCATGATGGTAACCATCAACCAATCCATCGACCAAGACACTGCCCTGATTGTTGTGGAAGAACTCGGCCACATCGGCAAACCTGCCGCCGCCGACGATCCTGAAGCCTTCTTGGATGAAGGCGTTGAAGCAGTAGAAGCCGAAGCATTGCCGCGTCCTCCGGTTGTTACCGTGATGGGTCACGTTGACCACGGTAAAACTTCCCTACTGGACTACATCCGCCGCGCCAAAGTGGTACAAGGCGAAGCGGGCGGCATTACCCAACACATCGGCGCATACCACGTTGAAACCCCTCGCGGCGTGATTACCTTCTTGGATACTCCGGGTCACGAAGCGTTTACCGCCATGCGTGCGCGCGGTGCGAAAGCAACCGATATCGTGATTCTTGTTGTAGCAGCCGACGACGGCGTGATGCCGCAAACCATCGAGGCGATTGCCCATGCTAAAGCTGCGGGCGTACCAATTGTGGTTGCCGTCAACAAAATCGATAAAGAAGCCGCCAACCCAGAGCGTATCCGCCAAGAGCTGACCGCGCACGAAGTCGTGCCGGACGAATGGGGCGGCGATGTACAATTTATCGACGTTTCCGCTAAAAAAGGCCTGAACATCGATGCATTGCTCGAAGCCGTCTTGCTCGAAGCCGAAGTTTTGGAACTGACTGCCCCAGTCGATGCACCTGCCAAAGGTATCATCGTAGAGGCACGTTTGGACAAAGGCCGCGGCGCGGTTGCCACCCTCTTGGTACAAAGCGGTACGCTGAAAAAGGGCGATATGCTGCTGGCCGGTACTGCATTCGGTAAAATCCGTGCAATGGTTGACGAAAACGGCAAAGCCATCAATGAAGCCGGTCCGTCTATCCCTGTCGAAATCCTCGGCTTGTCCGACGTTCCGAACGCAGGCGAAGATGCAATGGTATTGGCCGACGAGAAAAAAGCGCGCGAAATCGCCCTCTTCCGTCAAGGCAAATACCGCGACGTGCGCTTGGCCAAACAACAGGCCGCAAAACTGGAAAACATGTTCAACAACATGGGCGAAAACCAAGCCCAATCCTTGTCCGTCATCATCAAAGCAGACGTACAAGGTTCTTACGAAGCTTTGGCGGGCAGCCTGAAAAAACTGTCCACAGACGAAGTGAAAGTGAACGTGTTGCACAGCGGCGTTGGCGGCATTACCGAATCTGATGTCAACTTGGCCATCGCTTCCGGCGCATTCATCATCGGCTTTAACGTCCGTGCAGATGCTTCCGCACGCAAACTGGCTGAAAATGAAAACGTGGAAATCCGTTACTACAACATCATTTACGATGCCATCGACGACGTGAAAGCCGCCATGAGCGGTATGCTCTCTCCGGAAGAGAAAGAGCAAGTAACCGGCACGGTCGAAATCCGTCAGGTTATCTCCGTTTCCAAAGTCGGCAACATTGCAGGCTGTATGGTTACCGACGGCGTGGTCAAACGCGATTCCCATGTCCGCCTCATCCGCAACAACGTGGTTATCCATACCGGCGAGCTGTCTTCTTTGAAACGCTACAAAGACGACGTCAAAGAAGTCCGCATGGGCTTCGAGTGCGGTCTGATGCTCAAAGGCTACAACGAGATTATGGAAGGCGACCAACTCGAATGTTTCGACATCGTCGAAGTTGCCCGTACTCTGTAATCAGACAGGCCGTCTGAAAAATCAGAAGCAGGTTTTGCAATGCGAAACCTGCTTCTTTTTTTCAGACGGCCTTTTTACAACCATTCATAGTTTGAAACTATGAAAATTGATGTGTGGTATATAAGAAACAAAACAGACATACAAGGCAAAGCCATTTAGCAAAGGAATAGACGGCAGACAAAGCCTGATAAAGCTCTCTATATATTGTCATATCTTAACGTTTCTGTTGTTTTTATCAAATTTCAGCACTAGTATATACAGCCTAAACACAATACAAATTAAGCAATACCGGCCATATGCCGGATACGTTTACTTCCTTGTTACTCTCATCAATATCTAAAGAAAATATCATGACAATCGAAAAAGCAATGCGCACCCCCAATGCGCAATTTGAATTACGACATTTAGAGCAATTACAACCTTCCGTCTTTGAACAAGTAACGATAGGAACGTCGGAAGATGACGTTTATTATGTAACCCTCAGTGACGATACAATCATTGAAAACCCAAATGGTGGCGATGATACGGTTTGCAGCAACGTCAGCTATACCCTTCCAAACCACGTTAAAAACCTTGTTTTGACCGGTACAGCCAACATTTTCGGTGCCGGCAACAACAGCAACAACATCCTCATCGGCAATGAAGGCCGCAACCGCCTCAACAGCGGGCGCGGTGACGACATCGTTTACGGCGGCGGTGGCAACGATGTCATCAATGGGGGCGAAGGCAACGACCTTCTTTTCGGCGAAACAGGCAATGACATCCTCAACGGCGAAGCAGGCAACGATGTGCTTGAAGGTGGCGAAGGCGACGATACCTACCTTTTCTCTGCCAAAAACGAGCAAGACACCATCATCGACAATCAAGGCCACAACAGCATCCGCTTTCATACCGATCTAAGCCTTAACGATTTAACCGTTGAAGTCCAAAACAACGAAACCGGTGGTAAAGACTGGCTGATTGCCGTAAAAAACAGCAACGCCGTTTTAACCATCAAAAACCAATACACTCAAAACGGTACAACACCGGCAGTCTCCCACTTCATCATTGGCACACAAAAACTGGATGTAAACAACTTTGCCAAATATTTCGATATTTCCCTGGCTGAGCATACCGAAATCGGTCAGACCATCGATGGCAGCGACGACAATGACTACCTGATCGGCACATCCGGCGATGATATGATCGACGGCAAAGCCGATGCCGACATTATGGAAGGTGGGGACGGCAATGACACTTACTACGTTGATGATGTAAAAGACGTGGTGATTGAACAGGCTGGTGGCGGCGAAGATACCGTATTCAGCAGCATTTCCCATACTGCCGCTACCCACGTCGAAAATGTTACCCTGACCGGCTCAGCCAATATTTTTGCCGCCGGCAACAACAGCAATAACATCCTGACCGGTAACGAAGGCCGCAACCGCCTCAATAGCGGACGCGGTGATGATACCGTTTACGGCATGGGTGGCAACGACAACCTCAATGGCGGCGAGGGCAATGATTATCTGGATGGCGGCAACGGCAACGATGTCATCAACGGTGATACAGGCAACGACATTTTGGTGGGCGGCAACGGTAAAGACATTCTGAAAGGCGGCGCCGGAAACGATACCTATATCTACGGCGACAACGATACCATTATCGACAACCAAGGAATCAATACCCTCAAGTTTTCAGACGGCCTGAACAATGCCAAGCTCAACCTGAAGACCATTCATAACGATGATGGCAGCCAAAGCTGGGAAATTACTTCCGAACAAGGTTCTGCCCTGATTCAAAACCAAATCGGTGCGGATGGCAGCATTTCTATCGACCGCTTCCAGTTTAACGACCAAACTTACACTGCCACTCAGTTCCAACAAGCCTTTCAACCTGTGAAAGCTGAAACCATTAAATTTGCCGGTACTGACGGCGATGACACTTTGCATGGTAATGCAGCCAACAATGAAATCGACGGCGGCAACGACGGCCATGACACCCTCTATGGCCACGACGGCGATGACATCTTGCGCGAACACAGTGAAACCTATTACAGCACTGAGCCAGATTCCGACGATAAACTCTACGGCGGCAACGGTAACGACAAACTCTATGCCCATGTAGGCGCAGACTTACTCGACGGCGGCGCAGGCAATGATTATCTGGAAGGCGGCGAACACAACGATACCTATGTTTTCGGAAAGGGTTACGGTCACGACACCATTTTTGACTTCAACTTCGGTTTTGATAGCGAGGCAAGCCTACACAGACTCAACGCTAATGTCGTTAAATTTTCCGGCGGCATTACCCTTGACGACCTCGAAATTACCGTTAAAAAAGGTTACGACAAAACCAGTATTGCCAACATGCCTGACAGCAACAAATTTGTATCCAATCCCCTGTTGGATGGCGATACTTGGCATATCCGCATTAAAGGCACAGACGATGTTTTGACTATCAAAAACCAAAGCGGTATTTATGGTGCGATTTCTGAATTTCAGTTTGACGGCAATACCTCATACAGCACGGGCGAGCTAATCAACCACTTCAAACTACCTATCCCGCACATGATCGGCAACACAAACGTCGTCCAATACACCGGCCAACCCGTTGAAGAACTCAACCGTGATGTGTACAACAACTTTAACCACACCATCCACGCCGATAGCGACAACAGCGATTTAGATTTGTCGCGTTACACTTCTGTTGTCGAATACAGGGGCAATCGCAGCGATGAAACCATTACTTTGGGTCGAGGCATCAACATCGTCGATACAGCCAGCGGCAACGATACCATTACCGACCCGGGTGCCGAAAACACCGTTATCATGTTTGGTAGAAACAGCGGCAATGATACCTTTAATCCGTATGGTGGCAGCGATACCCAAGTCCTTTTCAAAGAAGGGCTGACGCTGAAAGATTTACAGTTGAAAACCGGCGATGATTGGGTCTTAACCATCAAAGATACAGGCGACACCCTGACCATCCATGACATTGCCAACAATAATGTCGACAGCTTTGTATTCGGAAACGGTAAGAGCTACACCGCCGACGAAATCAACAAAGCACTGATTACTGAAAATACACAAAACAACGGTATCCTGTAAAACTCAAAGGCCGTCTGAAACCTTAATTCAGACGGCCTTTGTCCTTTGCTGATTTATTTATCGTTCTGCTATATAATTATTCTCATTCGAATTCACAAGAAAGAATAAAAATGGATGCCTTAAATCTCCTCACCACGCGTCGCTCTTCCAAAAAACTGACTGCTCCGGCACCCAATGCCGAGCAACTGGAACAAATGCTGCAAGCGGCAACACAAGTACCCGATCACGGCAATATGCGCCCTTACCGCTTTACTGTAATTCAAAGCGAAGCCGGTTTGCAACGTTTCCGCGAGCTTTTGAGCAAGACCGTTACCGAACTCAACTTCGGCGATGATGCCATGAAAAAAGCCGAACGCGTCGGCAACATGGCGCCTATGATTATCGGCGTTACATTCACGCCGAACCGTGAAGTGGCAAAACCCAAACCTGAATGGGAACAAATGTTGACTGCCGGCTGCGCCGCCTATGCTTTACAACTGGCTGCTTCTGCTCAAGGCTTCGACAATGTTTGGATTACGGGCATGTGGGTCAACAGCCCATTGTTGCGCGAAGCATTTGAGTGTACCTACAAAGACAAAATCATTGGCCTGATGATGATTGGTTCGCCGACCGAAGAAGGAAGCGGCCCGAAAAATACCAACTTAGAATGTTTTACAACTTATTGGTAAAGCCTGAAAATACTAAGGCCGTCTGAAAAACCTGATTTAATGGTTTTCAGACGGCCTTTTTATGTCTCTTGTCAAAATATCAAGCAGGATTCATAAACGCTTCAACTTCTTCCAAAGAAATATCTGCCGTTGCACCATGACGTGAAGCAACCAACGCTCCCAGTGCACAAGCAAAAGCAATGGCTTCTTGAGGAGGCGCATTGTTCAACAGTTTGTAAGTCAAACCGCCAAGGAAGCTGTCGCCGGAGCCGACGGTATCCACCACTTTGACACGGAAACCGCAATGACGGTATAACTCGCCGTTCTTATACAAAACCGCGCCATGGCTGCCCAAAGTCACGCAAAGGATTTTGACGCCGGTCAGCTCAACGAGGTAGCTGATATTTTGCTCGATACTGTGATAAGGAGAACCGTAAGCCGCAGCCAACTCATACAGCTCATCATCATTGAGTTTGACCATATCAGACTGTTTCATGGTCTCCAGCAAGCGGGTAATATCGTAATGTGGCTTACGCAGATTAACGTCAAAAATTTTGAATTTGGCTTCTTTCAGCAAAACTGCCAAGCTTTTACGCGAAACTTCATCACGGGTTGCCAAGCTGCCAAAAACGAAAGCATCGGATTCTGCTACACGTTTGATTGCCGCATCATCAACCGCAATCCTGTCCCACGCGCAAGGATAAACAATCTCATAAGACGCGCTGCCACACTTGTCCAAGTGTACTTTCACCAAGCTGGTCGCACATTCGTGACAAACCTGCAAATAATCAGTGTTGACGTTTTTGCTTTGAATCTGGCGTAGCAATTCTTCGCCATCGGCATCATCGCCGCGACGGCTGATAATGGCAGTATCGATACCCAAAGACTGCAAACGAACGGTAACATTCAGGGGTGCACCACCCAATACCTTTCCGTTTGGAAAATCGTCCCACAGCACTTCGCCGAAACTGGTTACTTTCATTCTTAACCTTCCTTATTTGAGGTTGATTGGCAGGGTCTGCACACCCGACAGATTTTTTGCAAATCATGTACTTGTAGTAAAACTCCAGCATCGGGGGCAAAAGTATTATGTTTTAAAATATTGGGACTGACAAGCAATTAAGGGCATATCAGACAATAAACTTGATTCATCACAAAATTATATTGTCCCTATTTTTTCTTTTTCTTTCACATTTATCCCCTCTCATTTCATTAAAACAAAATATTCTGAAATTTAAATACAAAAGGCCGTCTGAAAACTGATTCAATCAATTTTCAGACGGCCTTTATCGCAGCATTGCAGCGATTAAACTACAACTTCTTCTTTTTTCTTCACTTCTTTGGCAATGTTCTCACGACTCAAGCCAAACATCAGCAAGAGCGGGCTGGCAACCAATACGGAAGAGTAAATACCGAACACAATACCGATGGTCAGCGCCATAGAGAAACCGTGCAAGGCTGCACCGCCGAACACCAGCATAGAAACAACCATTGCCTCGGTCGAACCGTGGGTAATGATGGTACGGCTCATGGTTGCGGTAATCGCGTTGTCGATAACTTCAGGCACAGTGTGGCCGCGCATATGCGGCTTACGGAAGTTTTCACGAATACGGTCAAACACAACCACAGATTCGTTCACGGAATAACCCAAAACCGCCAAAATACCTGCCAAGACAGTCAGAGAGAATTCCCATTGGAAGAAGGCGAAACAGCCGAGAATAATCACGATATCGTGCATATTCGCAATAATCGCGGACACTGCAAAACGCCACTCAAAACGCATGGACAAGTAAATAATAATACCTGCCACCACGAATCCCAATGCCATCAAACCATTGGTAACCAATTCTTCACCAACCTGAGGGCCGATAAATTCGACTTGGCGCAAGGTAACGTCAGGATTATCTTTTTTCAGCAAATCCATTACTTGGTTGGACAGCTGGGCTGACGTTACGCCTTCTTTGTTCGGCAGGCGAATCATGATGTGCTTGTTCGTACCCAATGCCTGAACCTGTACATCACCCATTTTCAGCGTATCGAGGCGTTCGCGTGTTTTATTAACATCCACGCCCTGCTGATATTGGACTTCCATCACCGTACCGCCGGTAAATTCGACGGAGAAATTCAGGCCTTTGGTTACCAAAAAGAACACGGCGGCGATAAACGTAACCAACGAAATAAAGGTCGTCAGTTTGCCGTAGCTCATAAACGGAATATCGCGTTTGATTTTAAATAATTCCATGTTTTACTCCTTGCCTTCTGCCATTTCAGCTTTCGGCTTCCATACCGCACCAATGGAAATATTCCGCAATTTGCGACGGCGGCCGTACCACAGGTTGACCAAAGCACGGAACACGACCACAGACGAGTACATCGAGGTCAGAATACCGATACAGTGCACAACAGCAAAACCACGTACCGGGCCGGAACCGAATACCAACAAAGCGATACCAGCAATCAGAGAGGTCAAGTTAGAGTCGACAATGGTTGCCCAAGCATGTTGGAAACCGAGGTTGATGGCCTGTTGAGGTGGTATGCCTCCGCGTAATTCTTCACGGATACGCTCGTTAATCAATACGTTAGAGTCAATCGCCATACCCAATGTCAATGCCAACGCGGCAATACCCGGCAGGGTCAGCGTTGCCTGCATGGCAGACAAAATACCTACCAAGAACAAGATATTGGTACTCAAAGCGATGGTAGAGAAGAAACCCATCAGGCGGTAGTAAACCACCATAAACGCAGCAACAGCGGCAAAGCCCCACAAAGTGGAATTGAAACCTTTTTCAATGTTTTCTTTACCCAAAGACGGACCGATGGTACGTTCTTCAACAATTTGCATAGGCGCAGCCAGCGAGCCGGCACGCAGCAACAATGAAGTATCGTTGGCTTCGGCAGTTGTCATGCTGCCGGAAATTTCTACACGACCACCGGTAATGGCGGAGCGGATGACAGGCGCGGTCACGACTTCGGATTTACCTTGGTCGATCAACACCATAGCCATACGTTTACCCACATTGGCCGAAGTCAATTCGCCAAAAATGCTGCCACCTGCGCTGTCCAAGCTCAGGCTCACGGCAGGCGCACCCATTTGGTCAAAGCTAGGTTGCGCGTCGTTGATGTTGTCGCCGGTCAATTCAACTTGTTTGTTGACCAAAATAGTTTCCGGATGATCGCCACCGCTTGACAGTAACTCATAACCAGTCGGTACATTACCGTTTAAGGCTTCTTGAAGTTTAATCGGATCGTCTTCCACCATGCGTACTTCCAAAGTCGCGGTACGACCGATAATGTCTTTGGCTTTGGCAGTATCTTGCACGCCCGGCAGCTGTACAACAATGCGGTCAAGACCGGATTGTTGGATAACCGGTTCTGCCACACCCAATTCGTTCACACGGTTGTGCAAAGTGTTGATGTTTTGTTTCACTGCATCAGAGCGTACTTTATTGATCGCCTCTTCAGACAGAGTCAGCACAATATTGTTGCCGTCCGCAAGCAAAGTGGCTTCAGGAAACATCTTTTGCAACTGAGGCAAGGCCTTTTGTACATCGGCGGCATCTTGCAGAGGCACAGTCAGACCATTTTCAGCCTGATGCACCGTACCGGTACGGATTTTTTCGCGGCGCAATTCGCGGCGGATGTCGCCGGCGTAACGTTCAAACGTTTTCTGCATCGCGGCTTTCATGTCCACCTGCATGGTGAAATGCACGCCGCCACGCAAGTCCAAACCCAAGAACATCGGATTGGCTTTAATTTTCGCCATCCACTCAGGACTGTCCGCCAAAAGGTTGAGCGCGGTAATATAGCCTTCGCCCAAAGTGTTTTCAATGACATCACGCGCTTTCAGTTGCGTTTCAGTATCTTTAAAACGCACTTTCAGCGAGTTATCGACAATGAACATACCGTCAGTCTGAATACCTGCGCTTTGCAACGCAGAAGACACTTTAGACTGGGTTTGCTCATTGATAACGATGGCTTGTCGGTTGGTTGATACCTGTACGGCAGGCGTTTCACCGAAAAGGTTGGGCAGCGAATATACAGCCGCAACCACAATCGTGAACGCAATCAGTAGGTATTTCCATAAAGGATAACGGTTCATGGTAAACCTTTGCTTTATTTATAAAGGCAAACAGCCGCACTCGGAAAATGAGGCGGCTTTTCGCAAAAAAACGGATTATTCGGCTTTCGCGGCAATCGCGTTGCGTTCCACTTCTACTTCGATTCTCGCACCTTGGCCGATGTCGACAGTGTAGAATTGCTCGCCGACTTTGGTCACACGGCCTTTGAAACCTGCAGCCAAAACGACTTTATCACCTACTTTCAAAGCAGCCAGCATAGCTTGATGTGCTTTGAATTTCTTTTGTTGAGGACGCATAATCAGGAAGTAAAACACCACCATAATCAACAGTAAAGGGGCAAATTGAGCCACAGCTTGATTCATAATATATCCGTTCTTTTGAGTTTTAAGATAAAGTAAAAAACTGCATACAGTCCAAAACGCAGTTGGTCGGACTGTAAAATTGAGCTATTCTAAAGGCCGTCTGAAAAATTTCCAAGCATTTCCGTATTTATTAACCATATTTAGCAGTCCGTGCGACTCGTTCGATACACACTTTCCATGCTTAAAAAAATCATTTGGCGCGTGCGTACCCTGCTGCGTCGACTACTCGGCAAAAACGCCCGCACCGTATGGATTTCGCATCCGATATTCCTACAGCACCAGCCGGGACCCAACCATCCCGACAGGCCCGAACGCATCAGCGCCATTCAAACCGCCTTAAAACAAGAAGGCATTTGGCGTCGCCTGCAAACCACCGAAGCACCGGAAATCAAAGATGCGCAGCTGGCATTGGTCCACTCGCGCAACTATCTGCACGAGTTGGAAGCCGCCCAGCCGCTCCCCGGTAAAATCCACCGTATCGACGACGATACCGTCATCTGCCACGACTCCCTCCAAGCCGCCCGTTTTGCGGCCGGCGCCGTCATCAAGGCAGTCGATATGGTGATGAACAAAAAAGCCTGGCATGCTTTTTGCGCCATCCGCCCGCCAGGCCACCATGCCCACAGCAACAGCGCCGGCGGATTCTGCCTCATTAACAACACCGCCGCCGGCGTGATGCACGCCATTGCCCAATACCGCTTGCAACGCATCGCCGTCATCGATTTCGACGTCCACTTCGGCGACGGTACGGCGGAGATTCTCCAAGACGATCCGCGCGTGATGTTTTTCAACCTGTTTGAAACCGACATCTTTCCCTTCCCTCAGGCGGAACAATACGCCGGCAATAAGAATATGCTGCATACGCCCCTCAAACCGGGCACAGGCAGCCGTATCTTCCGTACGACCATCCGCGAACAATGGCTTCCCAAGCTCACGGCCTTCCGCCCCGAGTTGGTGTTGCTTTCAGCCGGTTTTGACGGGCACAAACAAGACGAAACAGGCCGTCTGAACCTGCATGAAGCCGATTTTGCCTGGCTGACACACAAAATCGTCCAAGCAACAGCAAGCTGTCAAGGACGTATCGTTTCCGTGCTGGAGGGCGGATATACCTTGGAATCCATGTCTAAATCTGCCGCCGCCCACATCCGCGTATTGGCAGGCTTAAGCAAGGCCGACTACGTCATCGCCTACCAAAAGCATCTGAAGCGCGGCAAAAGTAACAATCCTACACCATAACGTATTCAAACTATTGCCCCAGGCCGTCTGAAAATAGATTATCCATTTCAGACGGCCTTTTTTTCATTTACAAACTTTAATTTGAGCAAAGACAAACCATTTTCATATTATCAGTAGTAAAATAACAAATATAAAACATATCAATAAAAATATTTCACACGCCACACTGCTTCCCTTTCCCTAATTGACCGTCTTTTTCAGACGGCCTCCACTTTAAAAAAAGGAGCGTTACAATGAAAGCAGCACGTTTTTACAACAAAGGTGACATCCGCATCGAAGACATTCCAGAGCCAACCGTCGCTCCGGGTACTGTCGGCATTAATGTTGCGTGGTGCGGTATCTGCGGTACCGATCTGCACGAATTCATGGAAGGCCCGATTTTCATTCCGCCTTGCGGCCATCAGCACCCAATCTCCGGCGAGTCAGCCCCTGTAACCATGGGGCACGAGTTCTCCGGCGTGGTTTATGCCGTAGGCGAAGGCGTGGACGACATCAAAGTCGGCCAACACGTTGTCGTTGAACCCTACATCATCCGCGACGATGTACCGACCGGCGAAGGCAGCAACTACCACCTCTCCAAAGACATGAACTTCATCGGTTTAGGTGGCTGCGGTGGCGGCTTGTCTGAAAAAATTGCCGTCAAACGCCGTTGGGTACACCCTATTTCCGACAAAATCCCATTAGACCAAGCTGCTTTGATTGAGCCTCTGTCTGTCGGCCATCATGCTTATGTACGCAGCGGCGCGAAAGAAGGCGACGTCGCATTGGTCGGCGGTGCAGGCCCAATCGGTTTGCTGTTGGCTGCCGTACTGAAAGCCAAAGGCATCAAAGTCATCATCACCGAATTGAGCAAAGCACGCAAAGACAAAGCACGCGAAGCCGGCGTGGCCGACTACATCCTCGACCCGTCCGAAGTCGATGTCGTCGAAGAAGTGAAAAAACTGACCAACGGCGAAGGCGTAGATGTCGCATTCGAATGCACCAGCGTCAACAAAGTGCTGGACACCATGGTCGAAGCATGCCGTCCGACTGCGAAAGTCGTCATCGTATCCATTTGGAGCCACCCCGCCACCATCAACGTCCACAGCGTTGTGATGAAAGAGCTGGACGTGCGCGGCACCATCGCCTACTGCAACGACCACGCCGAAACCATCAAATTGGTTGAAGAAGGCAAAATCAACCTTGAGCCTTTCATCACCCAACGCATCAAACTGGACGAATTGATTTCCGAAGGCTTCGAGCGCTTGATCCACAACAACGAATCCGCAGTAAAAATCATTGTCAATCCTAATCTTTAATCCTAAGGTTTAAAGAATAAACAGGCCGTCTGAAACTTTTCAGACAGCCTGTTTACTTGATAATTTCCCGAATGGCCCAATTCTCTGCCAACCATTCACTTATCAAGAGCAAAATCTCATGAATCCAAAATACGCCCCACTCTTCCAAACATACACCTTTAATAACGGCGTAACCATCAAAAACCGCCTTGTCGTCGCACCCATGACCCATTTCGGCTCACAAGCCGACGGTTTGATCAGCGACCAAGAGCGTACCTTCCTCAGCAACCGTGCAGGCGATATGGGCCTGTTTATCACTGCCGCCACTTTGGTTCAAAAAGACGGTAAAGCCTTTCACGGCCAACCTGAGGCCACAGGCGAACACTGCCTCGACAGCCTGAAAGAAACTGCACAAATCCTGCAACAGCAAGGCGCAAAAGCGATTTTGCAAATCCATCACGGCGGTTCCAAAGCCATTGATGACCTTTTGGACGGTCTCGACAAAATCAGCGCTTCCGCCAGCGAAGCCGAACACGCACGCGAAGCGACCGCAGAAGAAGTCGAAGCACTCATCGCCTCTTATGCGCAAGCCGCCGATTTGGCGCTTCGTGCCGGTTTTGACGGCGTGGAAATCCACGGTGCGAACGGCTATTTAATCCAACAGTTTTACTCCGCCCAAAGCAACCGCCGCAACGACCAATGGGGCGGCAGCTTGGAAAACAGAATGCGCTTCCCGCTTGCCGTTATCGATGCAGTAGTTGCTGTCCGTGAAAAACACCAGCGCAACGACTTCATCATCGGCTACCGCTTCTCCCCCGAAGAGCCGGGCGACGACGGCTTAACCATGACCGAAACCGGCGCACTGATTGACGCATTGGTACAAAAACCGCTGCAATATCTGCACGTTTCCTTGTGGGAATTTGATAAAAAAATCCGTCGCGGCGGCGATGCCGCCCAAACCCGTATGCAGTTTATCCACGAACGCATCAACGGCAAACTGCCGCTTATCGGCGTGGGCAACCTGTTTACCGCCGACCAAATTTTGGCCGCCTATGAAACCGGCTGGGCAGAATTTATCGCATTGGGCAAAACCGTAATGATTAATCCGCACATCGCCACGCAAATCCGTGAAGGCCGCGAAGATGAAATCGAAACGCAACTCGATCCGACGCGCGCCGACCATTACGGCCTCCCAGACACCTTGTGGGGATTTGCCTCCAGCGGTACGCAATCATGGCTGCCGCCGGTAAAAGGCGCAGAATGGAAACCGATGGATATTTAATCATCGATTCATAAACAAAGGCCGTCTGAAACTTTTCAGACGGCCTTTGTTTGGGTACAAACATTGAATTATCAAGCATTTTTTTGTACAATTCCGCATCTTTCAATCTATTGCAGGGCGTGTTGCACACGCCCTTATTTTAGCCTGTTTTCCAACACCCATATCCTTCAGGCCGTCTGAAAAAGCGGCCTGAAACTTTTTGCAAAGAAAACCATGTCCCAAGAAATCCTCGACCAAGTGCGCCGCCGCCGCACGTTTGCCATCATCTCCCACCCCGACGCGGGTAAAACCACGCTGACTGAAAAACTCTTGCTGTTTTCAGGTGCGATTCAGAGCGCGGGTACGGTAAAAGGCAAGAAAACCGGCAAATTCGCCACCTCAGACTGGATGGACATCGAGAAGCAGCGCGGCATTTCCGTGGCCTCGTCTGTAATGCAGTTCGACTACAAAGACCATACTGTCAACCTCTTGGACACGCCGGGACACCAAGACTTCTCCGAAGATACCTACCGCGTATTGACCGCCGTCGACAGCGCCTTGATGGTCATCGACGCGGCAAAAGGCGTGGAAGCGCAAACCATCAAACTCTTGAACGTCTGCCGCCTACGTAATACGCCGATTGTAACGTTCATGAACAAATACGACCGCGAAGTGCGCGATTCGCTGGAACTCTTGGACGAAGTAGAAAACATCCTGCAAATCCGCTGCGCGCCCGTTACTTGGCCGATCGGCATGGGCAAGAACTTCAAAGGCGTGTACCACATCCTGAACGATGAAATCTATCTCTTCGACGCCGGCGGCGAACGTCTGCCACACGAGTTCGACATCATCAAAGGCATCGACAATCCCGAATTGGAACAACGCTTTCCATTGGAAATCCAGCAGTTGCGCGACGAAATCGAATTGGTACAGGCGGCTTCCAACGAGTTTAATCTCGACGAATTCCTCGCCGGCGAACTCACGCCCGTGTTCTTCGGCTCGGCGATTAACAACTTCGGTATTCAGGAAATCCTCAATTCATTGATTGAATGGGCGCCTGCGCCGAAACCGCGCGACGCGACCGTACGCATGGTCGAACCGGACGAGCCGAAGTTCTCCGGATTTATCTTCAAAATCCAAGCCAATATGGACCCGAAACACCGCGACCGTATCGCGTTCTTACGCGTCTGCTCCGGTAAATTCGAGCGCGGCATGAAGATGAAACACCTGCGTATCAACCGCGAAATCGCCGCCTCCAGCGTGGTAACCTTCATGTCGCACGACCGCGAGCTGGTGGAAGAAGCCTACGCGGGCGACATTATCGGTATCCCGAACCACGGCAACATCCAAATTGGCGACAGCTTCTCCGAAGGCGAACAACTGGCGTTTACCGGCATCCCATTCTTCGCGCCCGAACTGTTCCGCAGCGTACGCATCAAAAACCCGCTGAAAATCAAGCAACTGCAAAAAGGTTTGCAACAGCTCGGCGAAGAAGGCGCGGTACAGGTTTTCAAACCGATGAGCGGCGCGGATTTGATTTTAGGCGCGGTCGGCGTGTTGCAGTTTGAAGTCGTTACCTCGCGGCTGGCTAACGAATACGGCGTAGAAGCCGTGTTCGACAGCGCATCCATCTGGTCGGCGCGCTGGGTATCGTGCGAAGACAAGAAAAAGCTGGCAGAATTTGAAAAAGCCAATGCAGGCAATTTGTCGATAGACGCAGGCGGCAACCTCGCCTACCTCGCGCCTAACCGTGTCAACCTGAATCTGACACAAGAACGCTGGCCGGACATCGTGTTCCACGAAACACGCGAGCATTCGGTTAAACTGTAAAACGCAAAGGCCGTCTGAAACATTCAGACGGCCTTTTTTTCATTCGATATCAACCCAATAAATCCCAAGCAAACTTCCCAATGGTCAGGCACAGCAGCAACATAAATCCGTAACGCAGCTCAAATATTGTCTTATTTTAGCTTTTAGTACCTCACCAAACATTTTCGGAATAAATGTTTACTTTAACCTTAGGTCAAAGTTTATAATTTGTGCTCCTTCAGTTATCACATAGGCGAAAAACATGAAAAAACTTATGACTTTTATCACACTTAGCGCTGTTGCAATTTCAAATTATGCCCAAGCTAATGAACAATCGCATCAAGCACACATGAATATGCCAATGTCGACAGATTCTGCAATGCAACAAGAATTAATGCAAGGTATGAATCAAATGAATCAAGACATGATGGCAGCTGCGCAATATAAAGATCCTGATGTTGCTTTTGCAGCAGGTATGTTGCCACACCATATTGGCGCAGTAAAAATGGCGGAAGTTGAATTAAAATACGGAAAGGATCCTGAGATGCGTAAGCTTGCTGAGGATATTATTAACGCACAACAAGCGGAAATTGAACAAATGCAAAAATGGCTTAAAGCACACAACAAAAAAAGCTCCGTAAAATGATCTGACCCCAAAAGTTAGACTGATTTAGTTCAAGGACTGAGTTCTGTAATTCACAGAGCTCAGTCCTTTTAGTTTCCCCTGAATGCGCTCATGGTTGTAATAATGAATGTACTCATGAATCGTTTTTTCCAGTTGTTAGAACGTCTCAAATCATTTACCGTAATAACATTCCATTTTTAATCGTCCAATTGATGACCTTTGCCGAAGCGTTGGCCGCTAAAAAATCATAGCCGTAAAAGCGGACGAACACAAAAGCTAGCAGGCTGCCCGTTCCCGGCCCGAACACGCCGTCGCGCCGTCTGCCCCAAGTCTTTTTTCAAAAAAGTGTACAGACACATGGCAATCATGATGACCAACATTGCCGGTTTCATGTATTGCACGGGGAAATACACCACCGTTTTCGCGCCCAAGTATGAAGTGGCAAACGCCAACGCCGCGGCAGGCAACAGCATTTTCCACGGCACGGGAATTCGGCGCAGGTATTGCCCCGTCGCAGTCAACGTACCGCAGCAGGAAGCAAATTTATTGACACCCATCACCGAGGCCACAGGCGTAGCGTTTGGCAATAGGTTGAACAATCCGGGAATCTGTAACAGCCCTCCGCCACCAACCGCCGAATCCATCAGCCCTGCGGCAAAGCCGACCAATACCAGATAATAAAAAAACGAATCTGCAAGCATAATGTCCATCTCTAAAAAGCAAAGCGATTTTGCGCGTGTTTGCCTGTCCTGACAACCTACAAGGCCGTCTGAAAAACAAGGAGCCATATCCTGTTTTCAGACGGCCTTTCTTTTTAAATTCAGCCACTCAAATTGCAGCTTAAAAACTTTTCCATTAAAATGCCGCCCCTTATCTTTCCTACACACAACACATTTTATGGAACATTCCACCCCGACCAAACGCACAGCCCACGACCGAATGGGCATCTTCGCGCATTTCATTTTCGCCAGCCGCTGGCTGCAACTGCCGATTTATATAGGCTTGATTATCGCCCAAGTCATTTATGCCTGTAAGTTCCTCAAATCATTGTGGCACTTGGTATCCAATTTCAGCATCATGGATGAAAACACCATCATGATCGCCGTATTGAACCTGATTGATGTCGTGATGATTGCCAACCTGTTGACCATGGTCATTGTCGGCGGCTACGAAACCTTCGTTTCCCGTCTCCATGTTGACGAACATCCCGACCAGCCCGAATGGCTCAGCCATGTCAATGCTTCGGTTTTGAAGGTTAAGCTGTCGATGTCCATCATCAGCATTTCCTCCATCCATCTGCTGCAAACCTTCCTCAACGCCGCCAATCTGTCGGAAAAACAAATTATGTGGCAATGTATTACCCACATCTGTTTCCTGATTTCCGCCCTCGCCATGGCTTTAACGGACAAAATCGTGTACAGCACGACGCATAAAGCGCATTGATAAAAGGCAATCAAAAGGCCGTCTGAAGTGTTTCAGACGGCCTTTTGTTATCTGGCAATGTTTACAGCTTATTGCTTACGCTTGTCCCACCAGGCAAACAAATTGCCCAAAACCGTTCCCGATACAGAGTGCCAAACGCAGGCAACGGCGGCGGCAACGGCAGATTCGGCATTACCGGGGAAGAATTTAGCACTCAAACCGGTAGCAAGTCCGGCATTTTGTACACCGACTTCGATGGCAAGGGTGCGTTTTTTGGCGGTGTTCATGCCGGTCAGTGCGCCGCTGTAATAGCCGAGGATGTAGCCACCGATGTTGTGGGCAGCGATGGCAAGTACCATCACGAAGGCGGATTCGGCGAAACGGTGGCCGTGAACGGCAGCAACGCCGCCGACGATGCAGGCAAACGCGACAACGGCAACGGCAGGCATAATTGCGCGCACGTCTTCAAACCAATGTTTTTTGTGCAGCAAGATATTGGCGGCAGAGCCGATAACGACCGGCAACAGGGTAACGAGCAACATAAATTTAAACATGCCCCAGCCGTCCATTTCGACGGTTTGTCCGACCAAATAAGTCATCCACAACGGCGTCATCACAGGCGCGAGGACGGTGGAGACCGTGGTCATGCCGACCGAAAAGGCAACATCGCCTTTAGCCAAAAAACTCATGATATTGGAAGAAACACCGCCCGGACAAGTACCGACCAAAACCAAACCCAGTGTCAATCCGGGCGAAAGGTCAAAGGCTTTGGCAATGCCGATGGCAAGCAGGGGCATAATCGTGTATTGGGCGATGGCGCCAATGAAAATATCGAGCGGACGTTGCGCCAGAATTTGATAATCTTCTTTACCCAAAGTCATGCCCATGCCGAGCATGATGATGCCGAGTACGACGACTTGCGTATCGCCTTTTACCCACGAAAAAGTGGCAGGTTCGATAAAGGCGATGATGGAGGCAAGGACGATAATCAGGGCGGTGAAGCGGGTCATTTGCCGACTGATAGCGGTCAGAAAGTTCATGTTTTTACTCCTTTGTATGTTTTTATCATGACAATAATTGCCATAATTTAACACATGTTAACTCTTTAGCGCAATGACAGTAACGAAACAGGAAATCCGCCATCCAATAATGTTTAAAAATAAACTCAACCGGTTCCGTCCCATATCGACACAAAGGCCGTCTGAAACTTTTCAGACGGCCTTATCCTATCCGTTCGTTATCGATTTATTCGATATTTTGAACCTGTTCGCGCATTTGTTCGATTAAGACTTTCAGTTCTACCGACGCTTGCGTGCATTCGGCAGCAATGGCTTTGCTGCCCAATGTATTGGCCTCGCGGTTGAGTTCCTGCATCAAGAAATCCAAACGTTTGCCTACGCTGCCCTTGCCTTCGGTAACGATGCGGCGCACTTCGGCGATATGGGTGCGCAAACGGCTGAATTCCTCATCCACATCAGATTTCTGGATAAACAAAGCAAATTCCTGTTGCAAGCGGTCGTTGTCGATATTGCCGACGGCTTCGGCCAAACGGGCTTTAACTTTGTCCATATGCGCCTGCAGCAGACTTGGGAACAATTCGTTCAAAGCGTCCACAATCTCTTCCATGCCGTCCAGGCGTTGCAGCAGGTGTTCGCCCAGTTTTTTGCCTTCGCGTTTTCGGGCAGCTGTGAACTCTTTCAACGCGCCGGTCAATAAATCTTTGACACCTTTCGCCAAGGCCTCGGAGTCTTCGCTCTGACCTGCCAAAACGCCGGGGAAACGCAAAACGTCGGCCACGCTCAGCTTGCCGAAATTGTGTTCCTTGCGCCATTCTTTGTTCAAATGCGCCAGCTGTGAGACCAAATCCTGATTGACTTCCAAAGTCTGACCGCCAGAAGCCGCATCTTGCAGCTGAACACGGCATTCCAGTTTACCGCGAGCCACAGCCGCGGCAATCTGCTCGCGCAATGCGCCTTCCAAATAGCGCAACTCTTCCGGCATACGGAATTGGACATCCAAATAACGATGGTTGACTGCGCGGATTTCCAAATTAATCCGCTTGCCGCCGCATTCGCCTGCGGCATTGGCAAAGCCGGTCATGCTGTGGATTTGAATATTTCGTCTTGTAGCCATGGTTTTACTCCGTTTCCAAATACGAGTGAAAGTATGGACACTATAACACACCCGACCGACGATTTTCAGACGGCCTTTGATGCCAAATTCCTCTATAATTCAAGGCAACCTATTTTTCATTCCGCCCCAAAGGATCATCATGAGCGACTACACCCGCACCGGCCGCGCCGCCGACAGCCTGCGCGACATCAAAATTACCCCCAATTTCCTCCCCCATGCCGACGGCTCCTGCCTTATTGAGTGCGGCAACACCAAAGTGATTTGCACTGCCTCCATCGACGAAAATGTCCCACCGTTCCTGCGCGGTAAAGAACAAGGCTGGGTAACGGCCGAATACGGCATGTTGCCTGCTTCCACCGCCTCCCGTATGCGCCGTGAGGCCGCCGCAGGCAAACAGTCCGGCCGCACACAAGAAATCCAACGTCTGATCGGCCGCTCGCTGCGCGCCGTTGTCGATATGGAAAAACTTGGCGAACGCCAAATCCTGATTGACTGCGACGTTATCCAAGCCGACGGCGGCACGCGTACCGCCTCCATTACCGGCGCCTACGTTGCCCTGCAAATCGCCGTGGACAAACTCCTTTCAGACGGCCTTATCAGCGAAAACCCGATCCGTGAAGCCGTTGCTGCCGTTTCCGCCGGCGTGGTGGGCGGTGTACCGCTTTTGGACTTGGACTATCCTGAAGATTCAGGCTGCGACAGCGACGTCAACATCATCATGACCGCATCCGGCAAAATCATCGAAATCCAAGGTACGGCCGAAGGCGCACCCTTCAGCATAGAAGAATTGGGCAAGCTGATTGCCTTGGCGCACAAAGGCATTACCGAATTGGTTCAACACCAGCAGGCCGCCCTTTTGGCCCGATAATCAGCAAGGCCGTCTGAAAACTTTCAGACGGCCTTTTTTAACCAAACCCCTTTATGCGTATTTACTCAAAAAAGCGCGTTCTATCCTTGAATTCCATGTAAAAAATAGTAATAATAACCCTTTTTCCAGCAAACCAAGCTGCCCGACAACCCCCACAAGAAAGCACGAAACATGGCGTTAATCGTACATAAATACGGCGGCACATCAGTAGGCTCGCCCGAACGCATCAAAAACGTAGCCAAACGTGTCGCCAAAGCCCGCGCTGAAGGACACGACATCGTAGTCGTCGTATCCGCCATGAGCGGCGAAACCAACCGACTGGTCGCACTGGCGCACGAAATGCAAGAGCATCCCGATCCGCGCGAACTCGACGTCGTTCTCGCTACCGGCGAACAAGTGACCATCGGCCTGCTGGCCATGGCTCTGAAAGACATCGGCGTTGACGCCAAGAGCTACACCGGCTGGCAAGTCGCCCTCCAAACCGACACTTCCCACACCAAAGCCCGCATCGAAAATATCGACGACGAAAGAATGCGTGCCGATTTGGCCGACGGTAAAGTCGTTATCGTAGCCGGTTTCCAAGGCATCAGCAGCGAAGGCAATATCTCAACCCTCGGCCGTGGCGGTTCGGATACCTCCGCCGTTGCTATCGCCGCAGCCCTCAAAGCCGACGAATGCCAAATTTACACCGACGTGGACGGTGTTTACACCACCGACCCGCGCGTCGTACCCGAAGCGCGCCGCATGGACACGATCACTTTTGAAGAAATGATCGAACTGGCCAGCCTTGGCTCAAAAGTTTTACAAATCCGCTCCGTAGAATTCGCCGGAAAATACAAAGTGCGCCTGCGCGTACTCAGCAGCCTGCAAGATGGCGGCAACGGCACCCTGATTACCTTTGAAGAGGACGACAACATGGAAAGAGCAGCCGTAACCGGTATCGCATTCGACAAAAATCAAGCACGCATCAACGTACGCGGCGTACCTGACAAACCCGGCGTTGCCTACCAAATCCTCGGCGCAGTTGCCGATGCCAACATCGAAGTCGACATGATCATCCAAAATGTCGGCAGTGAAGGCACAACCGACTTCTCCTTCACCGTTCCACGCGGCGACTACAAACAAACCATCGAACTCCTGCAACAACGCCAAGACAGCATCGGCGCCGCTTACATCGACGGCGACGACACCGTATGCAAAGTCTCCGCAGTCGGCTTGGGCATGCGTTCACACGTCGGCGTAGCCGCCAAAATCTTCCGCACCCTCGCAGAAGAAGGCATCAACATCCAAATGATTTCAACTTCCGAAATCAAAGTATCCGTCCTGATTGACGAAAAATACATGGAACTGGCCACCCGCGTTCTACATAAAGCATTCGACTTGGGCAACTAATTCCAGCCAATCAAAAGGCCGTCTGAAACTTTATTGTTTCAGACGGCCTTTTATATTAAAACCTTGCTGTTTCAATACTCAATCCTTCCCTTCTCTCGAAAAATGCTCAATCTCAAATCCGCTCTGACGATAAGCTCGAAAACGGTCTCGGGCTTCGGCCAAATCTTCTAAGCTATTGCCCACAATCTCAAGGATACGATTTGGAATGGCCGGGGCTTGGCTCCAGAAATCGGCAGACAGGTTCAAAACCGTGCAATCTTGCGAAATATTCGGCAATGAGTTTCCAAACGCAAGCAATACCGGCGTTTCAGACGGCATGGGGTCGGTAGGCAGCCAGACTTCATGCGGAATAAAGCTTTCGGGAATCTGCTGCCACAAATCAATGTCGAGTTGCTGCATGGCCGCAGCAGAATCCGACCATACCAAAATCTGCCCGCCATCGCGTATGGCGCGGGCAATCAGGCGGCAGGCAAAGGCGGCCGGCTGGGCGACGTGTGTATAAAAAGTGGCTTTAGGCATGGTGTATTCTTTCGTTTGAGCAATGGATTGGCCGTTTTCAGACGGCCTTTTTGGTTTTCAACAATCTCAAGGCATTGCCCAACACCAGCAGCGAGCTGAAACTCATGCCGAGCGCGGCTATCCACGGGGTAACGTAACCAAACACGGCCAACGGAACGGCAACCAGATTGTATGCGCTCGCCCAAGTCAGGTTTTGGCGGATGATTTGATGGGTACGGCGTGCCTGTTCCATCATCACGGGCAAAACGTTCAAATCATCATTGAGCAAAACCACATCCGCACCGTCTCGCGCCACATCGGCACTCGTGGCCACGGCGGCAGACACGTCGGCTTGGGCAAGGACGGGGGCATCGTTGATACCGTCGCCAATCATCATGACTTTACGCCCTTGTTTTTGCAGATTTTCTACATAAGCCAGCTTATCTTCAGGCGTGGCTTCGGCACGATAGGCATCCAAACCCAGCTCTTGCGCGACTTGGGCTACGGCAGCCTGACGGTCGCCGCTTAAAAGGTGCAGACGGATGCCGTGTTGTTTTAGGTTTTGCAACATTTCGGCGGCGCTGTCTTTGATTTGGTCTTCCAACAAAAAGGCCGTCTGAAAACCGCTTTGATTGCCCAAGAAAATAATGCCGCCGGTGTGGTCGATATGGGCAAAGGCTTCGGGCAGATTACCGGCAATTTCCGAAACAAACGCCGCTTTGCCCAAAGCCCAAACTTGGGTTTCGCCATCAAATTCGATTTGCGCGCTGACGCCGTGTCCGATACGGTTGATCCGTTGCTGCACTTTCACATCAAGCGCGGATATGGGGCCATCTGAAAGCGTATGGTTCAAAATGGCACGGGCGATGGGGTGTTCGGATTGCTGCTCCAATGCTTGGGCAACGGCAAGGGCTTGGGCCTCGTTCAGACGGCCTGCGGACAACATACGGCTGACGGAAAGCTGCCCTTTGGTCAACGTACCGGTTTTATCGAACACGACATCGTCAATTTGAGCAAGCGTTTCCAAGCTTTGTTTGCCGCTGATGAGAATGCCGTCTTTGGCAAGCGCACCGGTAGAAGCAGCCAGTGCGGTCGGAGTGGCAAGCGATAAGGCACACGGGCAGGTAATGACCAGCAGGGCAACGGTAATCCACAAGGCAGTGTGCGCATCGGCATACCACGCCCAGCCGATAAAAACGGGAATAGCAAGCAAGAGCTCGCTAAACACAAAACTGGACGCGTATTTTTCGGCCAACTCGGCGGCACGCGGTTTTTGCGCCAGCGCACGGTCGAGCAGTTTGACGATATGGGACAGGCGCGTGTTGCCGCCGGTATGGTCGGTGCGGATGATTAAAGGGCTGCTGGTGTTAAGCGTGCCGGCGGTTACTTTTTCAGACGGCCTTTTCACAATGGGCAGGCTTTCGCCGGTCAACATGGCTTCGTTAACTTCACTTTCGCCGGACAAAACCGTACCGTCCACCGGAATGACTTCGCCGGGCTTCACAACAATCGTATCGCCGATATTGAGGCGGACGACCGCGGCTTCCTCGATGGCTTCGCTTTCAGGATAAGACGGCAAACGGTGGCAGAATGCCGGAACCAGTTTGACCAACCGCTCCGCCGCATCGCCGGCTTTGCGTCGGGCAATCTGTTCCATAAAACGCCCGCCCAACAGGAAAAACAGCAGCATGGCGATGGATTCAAAATACATGCCCTGCCCTGCGTTGGTAGCCAAGCTGTAAATACCAGCGATAAAGGTCATCACAATGGCAATGGCAATCGGCGTATCCATGCCGACACGGCGGTTTTTCCAGTCGCGCCATGCGCCGCGATAAAACGGCAACGCGCTATAAAACACAACGGGCAACACCATCAAAAAGCCGCCCCAATGCAGGATTTCCAAATAAAGCGGCTCGATGTCGCCGCCGTAAAAATAAGTCGGCAGGGCAAACATCATTGTCTGCATCATACCCAAACCGGCCACAGCCAATCTGACGATAAACTGTTTGCGCTCTTTCTGAGCCTGCACTTCGATTTTTTGCGCGTCATAAGGCGCGGCGGTATAACCGGTTTGGCGGATTTTCAGCAAAATGTCCGACAATTCAATGTGGGCGCTGTCCCACACCACGCGGCAGCGGTGGGTACTGTAATTCAAATCCACGCGCACCACGCCCTTCATACGCAACAACTGCTGTTCAATCAGCCACACACACGCGGCGCAGGTAATGCCGCCCAGCATCAACACCGCCTCGCGCTCATCCCCTGCGCCAACCTCGACAAAATCAGCCTGCACTTCGGGCAAATCATATAGCTTTAATTGCGACAACACTTCCGGCGGCGGCAATTCAGATTTTTCCGCGTCTGCAGTACGCTGTTTGTAATAATTGCCCAAACCTGCATCAATAATACTCTGCGCCACCGCTTGGCAACCGGCGCAGCAAGTTTCGTGTTCTTCGTCTTCAAAACGAACCGTCAGATGCAGATGTTCCGGGACTTCAAGTCCGCAATGGAAACAGTTTTTTTGGGGATGTGTGGAAGATGTCATAATGTGTTCGATTTATTTTTCAGACGGCCTGAAACAATCGTTTCAGGGTGTTACATTTTAGCAAAAAGCGTTTTTCCGCCTCATTTCATTTACTTTTGAATTAATAGACTGTCGAGTTTTATAAAAAATATGGAAAACAAAGCATTGACCGTTTATCATATGATGAACGGTAACATATAAATACCGTTTATCTTTAAAAACTTCCAATTATTTTAATGTAAAAATGGAACTTTTTTAAAAATTCAAATATATTTTTTATTGACCTCAATCCATTTAAGCAGCATACTTTAGGCATTCCGCGAAGACGGAAATAAAAAACACACATTTACTTATAAAACTAACTTATTGGGAAACCTCACCATGATTGATCGCCTTATGCCTATCTTTGCCGTTATCGGCATTTTATCCAGCACCGTATACCTGAGCCTCGCCGCTTGGATGCTTTACGAAAGCGTGTTCAAAAAGAAAAGCCCTCTGTCGGCATAATCCTCGGATTTAAAATTTTACGGTAAGGCCGTCTGAATATTCAGACGGCCTTGTTTCATTCCATACTATCAATCACTTGGCTGTACGGCCAATTCAATCATCGCTTCGCGCAAACCATCCAAGCCCAAACTTTCGGCGACGGAAACATTCACGCCGACGGCATGTCCGGAATTGTCGCGCAAAATGCCTGCTTCACGCACACCCGACGGCAGCAAATCAACTTTGTTGTACACCACCAATTGCGGAATTTCATGCGCGCCGATTTCTTCCAAGACTTCGTTGACATCGTCCATCTGCCGTTCAAAATCGGGATTGGACGCATCAACAACGTGCAGCAGCACATCCGCCATCGCCGTCTCTTCCAAGGTGGCGGAAAACGCCGACACCAGCTTGTGCGGCAAATCGCGGACGAAGCCGACGGTATCGGTCAAAATCACACTCGCCTCATGCGACAGGAAAAGCCGTCGCGCAGTGGTATCCAAAGTGGCGAACAACTGGTCTTTCGCCAATACGTCCGCTTTGGTCAAGCGGTTGAACAGGCTGGATTTTCCGGCATTGGTATAGCCGACAATGGCAAAGGTTTTCAGACGGCCGCTCATGCGCGATTTACGGCGCGTGGCGCGTTGTTTACGGACATCGGCAAGCTGTTTTTTCAATGCCGTGATTTTTTGTCCGATTAAACGGCGGTCGGTTTCCAACTGGGTTTCACCCGGCCCTTTCAAGCCGATACCGCCCTTTTGGCTTTGCAAATGTCCATAACCGCGCACCAGCCGTCCGCTCAAATGGTTCAACTGGGCCAACTCCACCTGCAACTTACCTTCCTGCGATTGGGCGCGTTTGGCAAAAATTGCCAAAATCAAACCTACTCTGTCAAGGACGCGGCATTGAAGCTCTTTTTCCAGATTACGCTCTTGTGTCGGCGTGAGTTCGTGGTTGAACACGACCAGCCCGACATCATGCTGTTTGACCACTGCCGCCAACTCTTCCGCCTTACCCGTACCGACAAACAAAGCCGGATGCGGTTTGTCGCGGCGTGAAGTTTCGATAGAAACCAAATCGCCTCCGGCCGCGCTCACCAATTCTGCCGCTTCGGTCAAGGCCGTCTGAAAGCCGCGCTCGCGCGTTTCATTTGCGCCAGAATAGTCCGCCGTCAGCATTACGCCGACCAAGAGGACGCGTTCGGGCTGCTCCAAAGATTTATCGACGGAAAACAGATTGCGCTTGCTCAAAAAATTTCCTTTCAGACGGCCTTATGGCTGGGTCAAAGTGCTAATTAACGGTTTTTCAAAATATCGGCAAAATATTCGGTCACTTCTGCCAAACGTCCGCCTTGCGCGGCATAAGGCTGCATTACGGCCACCAGCTGCTCCAACACTTCGCGCGTTTCGGTTTGCGCGTGTTCGCGGTAGAGCCACATATTTTGCATGGTCACCGTGGTCAATGCCTCGCGTACATTAAGCAAGAGCAAGTGGCGGCAAGATTCATAGCCTTGGCGCAAATCGCCGGCCGCATAGGCGGTAACCGACAATTCATAATCGATGTCCAACTGATAAACATTGCTTTGGACAAAAAGAATATCGTCTGTTGGGAACGGGATACGTTTCGCCATCAGACCGATCGCATGGGAAATGCGGTATTTCCCTTCCTGGCGCAACATGGTTTGCGCAAGGTAGAGACATTCGGCACGGCGCGGGTTGTAATCATAGCCTGCCAACCAAGTCGCCAAGGCTTCATCGCGTTTGCCCATTAATTTGTAGCACTCGCCCAGCTGTTGGTAAGAAACCGACACTTCCTCGATCCAACCGCCCAACTCGATGCGTTTTTTAAACCATTCGCTCGCACGCTCGGGCATATCAGAATCCCAATAAGAACGTGCCGCATAAAAGGCGTAACGCGGTTTCAGGTCTTCATCTTCAGGGCTGTAAAACGCTTTTTCCAAAGAAACGGCGTCAAGCAGGTATTTGTTCGCCATATTGCTGCGCGCGCCGAAACGGCCGCTGAGTACCGTATAGTCGCCATGAAGCGTGGCTTCGCTGGTATCTTGTTTGTCGGTTTCAATAAATTCGTGCAACACGCCGCGCCAGTAGAATGTGCCGTCATTGCGCAACAACAGCGGACGATAATAAACCACGCTGCCCATGGCATTTCTCATGCGGAGGCGGTAGCGGTCGGCGGTCAGCTCGGGCAATTCCAATTTGCCTTCAAAGCGGTCGTCCGCATCAAAAATCAACACGTAATCGGTTTTGTCTTTTGCGTGTTTCAACGCTTGATTGCGGTTGTATGCAAAATTTTGCCAACCATCATGATGAATCTCGCCTGCGATGCCCTTTGCATCGAAAAAGCGGCGGATCACGCCGGCGGTATCATCGGTCGAGCCGGTGTCGCTGATGACATAGTAGTCAAGTTTGATGTGGTCGGTGATGTTGGCCAGTGTTTCTTCGATGATTGCCGCTTCGTTTTTAACAATCATATTCAAGCAGATGGTTTGGGACATTTTCAATAGCCGCATTGGTTTGGAAAGGTATTATTTTACTTTAGCATTTTGTTTTTTGCACACAAAATACTCAGGCCGTCTGAAGATTGCCTTTCAGACGGCCTGAAGTTTATTTTGCCTTATCTTTTTTCCTGACGGCGTATCAGATACACCGCCAACAGTGCAAACAAAACCGTCGGCAATGCGCCCGCCAAAAACGGCGGCACACCGTACAACTGACTGGTAAAGCCGAAGAGCCGTCCGGCAAAGTGGAACAGCAAACCAAGGCAGATACCGCCGAAAAGTTTCAAGCCCATATTGCCGTGGCGCGTGGTTTGCGGCGTAAAGGCGAAGGCAACAAGCGCCATCACCCATGCGGCAACGGGATACACCAGCTTGCGCCACCATGCGATGGCATAGACTTGGGTATTTTGGTTGTTTTTTTCCAGATGGTCGATGTAGGTGGTCAATTCGCCGACAGACATTTGGTCGGGCTTGACGAGCAATACATCCATCAGGTTGCGTTTAACGGAAATCGGCCAGTTTTCTTCGGTGGTAGTGGAGACCTCGACTTTATCTTCGCCCAATATGCTGCGGCGGATATTTTTCAGCTGCCAACTGCCGTCGGGATTCAAAACGGCTGATTCGGCTTCTGCCGCTTGGGTCAGTTCGTTTTTATCGTTGCGCTGCCAAATTTTGATGCCCAAAAGCGTATGGTCGGGCAGCATTTCGCGCACGTTGATAATGCTGTTTTTTTCTTTCAACCAAAGGCCGGTATTGCCGGTACTGATTTTGCCATTGATGGCCGCAGCTTTGATGTTTTCGGCTTTTTGGCTCAGAGTGGGAGCAACCCATTCGCCAAGAGCGACGGTGGCAATGGCGAAAATCAAACCAAACTGCGACAGAATCAACAGCAGTTTTTTGGTGCTCATGCCGCTGGCTTTGATAACGGTCAGCTCGCTGCCGGAAGCCAGTTGGCTGAGGGAAATCAGGCCGCCGATCAAAACGGCAAGCGGCATCAGTTCATATGCGCGCGCAGGCATCTGCATTAAAACATACTGCCCCAATTTTGCGCCGTTATAGCTGCCTTTTCCAAGATCGCCGACTTCGTTGATGATTTCAAAAAAGCTGTACAAAGCGAGGAAGGCAAGGAGGGCGTAAACCGCCATAACCGCCATTTGACGGATGATGTAACGTGAAATCAGGTTCATTTTCCGCCTTTCAATGTCAGACTTTTGGCAACCGCCTGCCAGAAGGGTTGGCTGGGCATACTGCGCACGCGTAGCAGGACGACGGCAATCACAAACATGATGATGTGCATAGGCAGCAGTCCGAGCCAAAAATGGATTTTGCCGTCTTCCACAGCATTGCGCAGGAAGGTCAGCCCGTTTTGGTAAACCAAAAACAAACCGATGGCAATCAAGATATTGTAGGTATGGCCGCTACGCGGATTGAAATAAGAAAGCGGCACGGCAAGCAGACACAACAACAAAACGCTGACGGTCAAGGAAATACGCCACATCAATTCCGCTTGATGTTGGGGATTGCTGCTGCCAATCAGTTGGGCGGTCGGAATGGTACGGCGATGTGAAACAGGGTCGATAAGTTTGGGCGTGGTGCTGATAATCAGGCTGAGGTTTTGAAAGGAAACGCGGTTGTAATCGGCTTTGCCGGGCGTACCGCTGTAACGGTAGCCGTCGCGCAATTCAAGCGTACGTTTGTTGTCGGTCAACGAAAAATTGCCCTCTTTGGCAAAAACGATGTTGTCGTTGCCGTTTTTGTCCTGCTCGCGCAGGAACAGGTTTTTCATGATGCCGGATTCAGTATCGAAGGTTTCGACAAAATAAACCCTGCCGTTGCGCTTACCCAAGCTATTGAACTCGCCGGCTTCCACCAAAGACAACTCCTGCTTCTGCTTCAAAATTTCGGCATATTCGCGGCTGCGCAACTCTGCCCACGGCATTACCCAAAGCTGCATGACGGCAATCAAAATGGCAAACGGCACGGCAAACTGCATGACCGGGCGTATCCATTGTTTCAATGCCAATCCGCAGGAAAGCCAAACCGACATCTCGCTGTCGCGCCAGTAGCGGGTCAATACGGTCAACGTACTGATAAATGCGGTCAACACCAGCAAAAGCGGTGTCATGCCGATTACCCAGAAGCCGACTAAGGCCAACACGGCATCGATGGCGACACGCCCGTCGGCTGCGCGGCCAAGCAGGTTGATGGCCTGCGTGGACACCAATACCGCCAAGAGGACGACAAAGATGCCGACGGCGGTAAAGGAAAGTTCTTTAATAAAGTTTCTTTGGTAAATCATAAGATTGAGCGTGGTATACGGTTTATGGGAAACCTATATTTATTAATAAGGCTTCAGACGGCATGACACAAATGGAGTACAATGATTTTCATCTGTTCGGACGGTTGGTCAACAGGCCGTCTGAACAACCGACAACCGTTCCAATCAGGAGAATAAACGTGAAATTTAGCACAAAAGCCGAAACTTTGCAGGCTCAACAGGCAGGTGCGCAATTATTTGTCTGCGCCGAAGCATCGCAACTGAACAACCCGACTGCCCTCGCCCTCTTCGCTTCCCTTGAAGAAGGTCAAAATTTCGCCGACACCAAAATCCCGACGGACAACGGTTTGCAGGCCATTGCCATCGCCCGCCTCGAAAAAACCGACCGCGCCGCATTGAACAAAGCTGCAGCCGAAGCCGCCAAATGGGCGCAAAATCAAGAAACGGTCAATGTGGACGTTCACGCCTTTGAAGAAGCGCAAGCCGCCGCCGTTGCCGAAGCGTTTGCGATTGCTTTCGGCAATGCCGCCTACCGTTTCGACCGCTACAAAAAAGAAGCCAAACCGGCCAAATTTGCAGAAGCCGTGTTCCACAGCGCACACGAAGCCGCCGTCAAAGAAGCCCTGCGCATTGCCGAAGCGCAAGTTTACGGACAAAGCCTCTGCCGCGACTTGGGCAATGCCGCGCCGAACGAATGCACGCCTGAATTCCTCGCGCGTACCGCCAAAGCCGAAGCCGAAAAATTGGGTGCACACGCCAAAATCATTGAAAAAGACTACATCAAAGAAAACATGGGTTCGTTCTGGTCTGTCGCCAAAGGCAGTGTCGAGGATCCATATTTAGTCGAACTGAGCTATTTCGGTGCGGCCGACAAAGAAGCCGCGCCTGTGGTATTGGTCGGCAAAGGCATTACCTTCGATACCGGCGGCATTTCCCTCAAACCCGGCCTGAACATGGACGAAATGAAGTTCGACATGTGCGGCGCGGCAACCGTCATCAGCACCTTCTGCGCCGCCGTCAAACTGCAACTGCCGATCAACCTGATTGCCGTCGTCGCCACTTGTGAAAACATGCCTTCCGGCGCGGCCAACAAACCGGGCGACGTCGTGAAAAGCATGAAAGGCTTGACCATCGAAGTGTTGAACACCGATGCCGAAGGCCGTCTGATTTTGTGCGACGCGCTCACTTACGCCGAGCAGTTCAAGCCCAAAGCCGTCATCGACGTCGCCACTCTAACCGGCGCGTGCATCATCGCCCTGGGTCATGACGTCAGCGGCGTGATGGGCAACAATCAAGATTTGGTCGACAGCCTGCTGACTGCTTCCCGCAACGTGGACGACAAAGCATGGCAACTGCCGCTCTTTGAAACCTACAAAGACCAACTCAAATCCAACTTTGCCGACATTCCAAACATCGGTACGCCGGGTGCAGGCACGATTACCGCCGCAACATTCCTGTCTTACTTTACCGAAGACTATCCATGGGCACACCTCGACATCGCAGGTACCGCATGGAAATCCGGCGGAGAAAAAGGCGCGACCGGCCGCCCTGTTCCTTTATTGTTGAACTATCTGCGCAATGTGAAATAAATCTTGGGGAAAGCCTGCGGGGTTACACATTTCAACCCCGCAGGCCGTCTGAAAACGGAATCCGCATTATCTGACTCAACCTGACAAACGGAGAACCACCATGAAACCACTATTTGCCGCATTATCTGTTGCCCTTCTGCTCGGCACATCCATAAGCGCTCAAGCTACCGAACAAACCGCCCCCACCGACCGCAGCATCCAAGTGTACAAAAAAGCCGACTTAACTGAATGGAACCGCGAAAACGCAGCCGGAGGCCAAGGCCCCTTGCTCGGCAGCTTTGCCTTCACGCGCCATCAAACCGCCGACCAAGACGCATTCAAAGAAATCGGCTGGCTGACACTGCCGCCGGGCGCTTCCATCGGTCAGCACAAACATACCGGCAATGAAGACGTCTACATCATCGTATCGGGCAAAGGCCTGTTTACCGACAGCGAAGGCAAACAAACCGAAGTCGGCGCCGGAGACATTACCATCGCCCGCCCCGGCCAGTCCCACGCACTCAAAAATATCGGCAAAAAGCCGTTGGTCTTCCTTGATCTGATTGCCGAAACTGCTGCTGCCCAAACTAAGACCTTTACAAAATAACCCATTTATCCAACAGCCGAAACCTAGACACAAGATTTCGGCTGCTTCAGGTACTGTAATCGGGTTAGAGTAACCATTGTTTCTATATTAAATCATGTTATGATTGAACTTGTTTTATTCTTGAGTTCAATCAATTATGGCTAACCGTCTTTTTCACTTATATCGCTATCAAATTATTTCGAATGAACGCATTCAAGAACGTCTGCCTTTTGGGGATATGACAGTTGAAGAAGTAATCCAAAATAAAAATGCATTTTTTATCGAAGCCTTTAATAATCTTATCCTGCAGAGTGATTTGAATTTATATGAAGAAACGACTAGAAAGATAAGAATTAAGCAAATTTTCCCAAGTACCCATGCAGATGAAAGTGAGCAACTTTTTGTATTTAAAGTTGCTACACGTAAGCGATTGAAGAGAGAAACAGAAAATTTTGAATCGGTTTCCGAAGAAAATTGGCCAAGTGCGTTTGTACTTATTTGGAATGACCCAGAGCAACAAATTATTGCTATTGAATATCGACCAATAGCATTTCATAGTACTAATTCATTAGCAGCAACCTTGGAAAAACGTTTAAATGAAATACTTGCTATTCATAATTTAAATGTGCAAATCAATCCGATATTTGATAAGAAATCCTTTTGGGAATTTATTGAAGGTCGCAACTTAGAAAAGGTTATCTTCAAAATAGTTACACCTAACATGGCTTCTATTTCTCAGTCATTAAGTGAAGAATTAAAAGCCATAGCTAAAATGTCCAATTCTGCCACAACAGAATTGACTTTGACTGCTCCCGAAAATGGTACTTTGAATATTTCACCCAGTATGCCGCAACTTCCTGAACTGGTAGATTACAGCAGTAAAGGAGGTGGAAATATTAGAGTAAAGTATAAAGGTGTCAAAGCAATTACCAACGTCAAAACTGAACACTCTAGTTTAACGGTTGATGAGATTACTATTGAATATCACCCCTATAACCTTGTTGACAAAATTCAAGATTCTTGTAGAGAAAATGATTAAAACTATTGCTGACACCTTTGCCAAATCTTTTGTCATTGCTGTGGTTATTTGTGCCATTCAAGCATTATTTGGGATTTCTTTTGTCAGAGAATTCATGCAGGACAATTTGCTCAATATTCTGGTTACTTTGATGGCTATTAACACTGCAACAATAGCTGTCATTTTGTCAAAAATGTATGAAATCAGTCGAGAACATCAAAAAAAAGTTAATGAAATCTTTGGTGCTACCAAATCACAAATGTTGTTGTCTATTCGTGAACAAATTGCTTTGATAGGTAGTGGTCTAGTTCTTTCTATTTTATCGAAAAAAATAGATTGGGCTTGGAATCCGACTATTATTAATGCCAGTTTGGAAATTTTGTTATTAACAGTATTTATTTATGCATTGTTTATATTGTATGACACTGCTAAAGCTGTTTTAGAATTTTATCAATAACTTTCTAGTATCTGTTAAATAGTCAGCAAGCACCCCTTAACAGTTGGTTAAACATTGATTTATACAATGTCTAACCAACTGTTAAGGACTTTTATGTCTAAATCCCTTGAACTCATTTGAACATCGAAAATTACGAAGCGCGTTTTTTCCCGATCTAAACCGCCCAAGCCGCCAAATAGCAGTTATCAAACCGACAAGGTCGTCTGAAAACCATATTACGTTTTCAGACGACCTTTTTTGCTGTTTAGGCAGCATGATTCGTTCCAAGCAAACGGGGGGATGGTGCGCCGCCGTTGTTTCCATCTTTTTTATCATTTTCAAGATATTGGGCTTCAGACGACCTTTGGTTTTTCACTGTTTGTATGAGCTTTGGCTTGACTGTTTTTCAGCATCAAATGCGATTTACTTCTTAAATTCTTGTTATATTAATGATGAAATGTTATATAATAACAGCCTTTCGAAATATGATGAGAAACTAAAATGACACAAACCACACTCAAACCCATTGTTTTATCTATTCTTTTAATCAGCACCCCCATTCTCTCCCAAGCGCATGAAACCGATCAGTCGGTGGACTTGGACGAGGTTACCGTTGTCGGCAAAAGCCGTCCGCGCGCCACTTCGGGGCTGTTGCACACTTCGACCGCCTCCGACAAAATCATCTCCGGCGATACCTTGCGCCAAAAAGCCGTCAACTTGGGCGATGCTTTAGACGGCGTACCGGGCATTCATGCCTCGCAATACGGCGGCGGCGCGTCCGCTCCCGTTATTCGCGGTCAAACAGGCAGACGGATTAAAGTTTTGAACCATCACGGCGAAACGGGCGACATGGCGGACTTCTCGCCCGACCATGCCTTGATGGTGGACAGCGCCTTGTCGCAACAGGTCGAAATCCTGCGCGGCCCGGTTACGCTCTTGTACAGCTCGGGCAATGTAGCCGGTTTGGTCGATGTTGCCGATGGCAAAATCCCCGAAAAAATGCCTGAAAACGGCGTATCGGGCGAAACCGGATTGCGTTTGAGCAGCGGCAATTTGGAAAAACTGACATCCGCAGGCATCAATATCGGACTGGGCAACAACTTCGTGCTGCATACCGAAGGCTTATACCGCAAATCGGGCGATTATGCCGTACCGCGCTATCAAAAAGAAGAAGGCCGTCTGAAACGACTGCCCGACAGCCATGCCGATTCAAAAACAGGCAGCATCGGCCTGTCTTGGGTTGGGGATAAAGGTTTCCTCGGCGTAGCGTACAGCGACCGTCGCGACCGCTACGGCCTGCCTGCCCACAGCCATCTCTACGACGACTGCCACGCCGACATTATTTGGCAAAAGAGTTTGATTAACAAACGCTATTTACAGCTTTATCCGCACCTGTTGACCGAAGAAGACGTCGATTACGACAATCCAGGCTTGAGCTGCGGCTTCCACGACGATGATAATGCACACGCCCATGCCCACAACGGCAAACCTTGGATAGACCTGCGCAACAAACGCTACGAACTCCGCGCCGAATGGAAGCAGCCATTCCCTGGTTTTGAAGCCCTGCGCGTACACCTAAACCGCAACGACTACCACCACGACGAAAAAGCAGGCGATGCAGTAGAAAACTTCTTCAACAACAAAACACACAACGCCCGTATCGAGTTGCGCCACCAACCCATAGGCCGTCTGAAAGGCAGCTGGGGCGTGCAATATTTGGGACAAAAATCCAGCGCGCTTTCCGCCATTCCCGAAACCGTCCAACAACCGATGTTGATTGACAACAATGTGCGCCATTACAGCTTTTTCGGTGTAGAACAGGCAAACTGGGACAATTTCACGCTAGAAGGTGGCGTACGCGTGGAAAAACAAAAAGCTTCCATCCAGTACGACAAAGCATTGATTGATCGGGAAAACTACTACAACCAGCCCCTGCCCGACCTCGGTGCGCACCGCCAAACCGCCCACTCGTTCGCACTTTCGGGCAACTGGTATTTCACGCCACACCATAAACTCAGCCTGACCGCCTCCCATCAGGAACGCCTGCCGTCAACGCAAGAACTGTACGCACACGGCAAACACGTTGCCACCAACACCTTTGAAGTCGGCAACAAACACCTCAACAAAGAGCGTTCCAACAATATCGAACTCGCGCTGGGCTACGAAGGCGACCGCTGGCAATACAATCTGGCACTCTACCGCAACCGCTTCGGCAACTACATTTACGCCCAAACCTTAAACGACGGACGCGGCCCCAAATCCATCGAAGACGACAGCGAAATGAAGCTCGTGCGCTACAACCAATCCGGCGCCGACTTCTACGGCGCGGAAGGCGAAATCTACTTCAAACCGACACCGCGCTACCGCATCGGCGTTTCCGGCGACTATGTACGAGGCCGTCTGAAAAACCTGCCTTCCCTGCCCGGCAGGGAAGATGCCTACGGCAACCGTCCTTTCATCGCACAGGACGACCAAAACGCCCCTCGCGTTCCGGCTGCGCGCCTCGGTGTCCACCTGAAAGCCTCGCTGACCGACCGTATCGATGCCAACTTGGACTACTACCGCGTGTTCGCCCAAAACAAACTCGCCCGCTACGAAACGCGTACGCCCGGACACCATATGCTCAACCTCGGTGCAAACTACCGCCGCAATACGCGCTATGGCGAGTGGAATTGGTACGTCAAAGCCGACAACCTGCTCAACCAATCCGTTTACGCCCACAGCAGCTTCCTCTCTGATACGCCGCAAATGGGTCGCAGCTTTACCGGCGGCGTGAACGTGAAGTTTTAAAATCGGACAGGCAAACAAAAAAGGTTTTCAGACGTCCGTCTGAAAACCTTTTTCTTGTTTTAACCAATCATTTAAAACTAACTATTAATCTTTCAACACATCGCGCACAGCCGCTTGAATCTTGGCCGCCGCTGCTTCGATTTGCTGCTGTTCGGTAGATTGACTTGCCACTGTCTCAACCGGAGCCGCTTGTGAAGCTGCGGCTTTAGGCTCAGATTCAGTTTGCGGCGCAGTCAGCGGCAAACGCGCCAATACAGTGCTGACGCCGGTAACTTTATCGCCAATCGCCACTTGCGCCTGCGCATCGACAGGCAGATACATATCCACGCGCGAGCCAAAACGGATAAAGCCATAGCGTTCGCCGCGAGACAGTTTCGCACCTGCTTGGGTGTAGCACAAAATACGGCGCGCCACCAAACCGGCCACTTGAACAAAAGTAATTTCACGACCTGAAGCCGTAGTCGCCAAAACCGCATTACGTTCATTTTCCGTGCTGGCCTTATCCAAATCCGCATTCACGAATTTGCCTTTGTTATAGACCACTTTCGTTACCGTACAATCGGCAGGCGATTTTTGCGAATGCACGTTGAACACGTTCATAAAAATACTGATTTTCAAAGCATCGACATCACGATACGGATCGCGTGCGCGCTCGACCACCACGATACGGCCGTCAACCGGGCTCAACACCGCTTCAGGATTTAGCGGAATCTCACGCGCAGGGTCGCGGAAAAACTGCAGGGCAAATACGGTAAACACCCAAAACGGCAAAGACCACCAGCCGCAGCACATCGACACCAGCAGGCTCAAAGCCAAACCGCCGCCGATAATCGGCCAGCCCTCACGGGCGATAATCGGGTGGGGATACAAACGGTTCATCACTTATCCTTCATTTAATAATTTCAAAATTGCCACCATTATATCTGAAACTCCAAATATTGAGGCCGTCTGAAATGTTCAGACGGCCGGTGTCTTTTGTAAAAAATACTCAATATAGATAAAGTTTCAGTTTCGGCAACACAATGACGCAGCGTCCTCAACCAGCGGCTCACACGAGCCAACAATACGCTGCAAATATCATTTAGACCAAACCTCCGCCCTCGATTATCTCGACAAGCCCAGTATGACCGCCAATACCAGCCAAATCCAATGCCGACGGCGTGATGTAGAGAACAAAGAGCGTTGAGACAGCAAACGCGTTTGGCTCAACTGATACGCCACATCTGCGAGCTTAATCAACTGATTGCCCTGTCGTGTTTTGCTTTCTTCCGCTTTACGCAGTTTCAAATTTTCCGCTTCAATCCGCAGCCGCACCAGCTTGGCCTCTAAAAGCAGTAGCTCGCGCGCTTCTTCATACTCCTGTCGCTTCATCGTCCGTATCCTTGTCTATCTCACCGCGCAAATACGCAATATCCGATCGAATATCCTGCAAGGTCTCAGCCACACGGCTGCCCTGCTCCCGATAATCTGCCGATACTTTGCGGAACAATACGGCAATAATCAGCAGGCTCACGAAGAAAATGCCGAAAAACACCCACAAAGCGGCCACATCCGACAGCACGCGGTTCAATCCGAACAGCAAACCGACCAAGCCCACCATCAACAGCGCGCCGGACAACACCAGCCAGATCGCCAACCGGAACACATTCTCCGCCTGACGCGTCAAATCCAAGCTCAATACCTGCAAACGCAGCAACAGCAAATCCGCGCCCTGATTCAACAAAGCCTTGCCATGTTCAAAACGCTGGCGAATTCCCATCTTAACTATCCTTTTTTTCAGGAAAACATAAGGCAGAGGCCGTCTGCACGGCGCAATGAAATCCATGATTTCATATACACACCTGTTCAGACGGCCTTAACATATTCGCATTAACGGCGGTTCAACAACACACCGACAACCAAACCGGCCAATGCGGCAAAACCCATTGCATAATATGGTTTTTCATGCACCACTTCATCAGCTTGTTTGGCACCGCGTTTCAAGCGTGCACCAGCATCTGACTCTAATTCGGAAAAAAGCTCTTTACCATCTTTAAATCGTTCGCTAATTTCTTCTTCGAAGCTGCTAAAACGCTCTTTGGCTTCTGCCAATTTTGCTTCCAATTTAGCGCGAATTTTACTACCTTCTTCCGAACCGGCTTCAACACCATTGCGGTACAGTTCGTCCACATCATCCATTACTTCTCGGATATCTTCCAACAAAGCATCACGACGTTTTTCAAAATTATGTTTTTTCATACTACTCTCCTATAGATTGATATGATTACAGATTGTTTATCTGTTAATAGTATTATAACCATTTATTTCCAAATAAACGTTAATTTAAATTAAATTAAGTTCCTATAACGAAAACAACCCAATGAAATTAAAAAAGGCCGTCTGAAAACTTCAGACGGCCTTTTCAATTCAGCTTAAAGACTTAAGTCTTATGCCAAACCTTTTGCTTTCAACACTTCCAGCATGGTAGTGCCCAACTCGGCAGGGCTGCGGGTGTAAGCGATACCGGCTTTTTCGAAAGCGGCGAATTTTTCTTCGGCAGTACCTTTACCGCCAGAAATAATCGCACCGGCGTGGCCCATACGTTTGCCTTTAGGAGCAGTAACACCAGCGATGTAACCTACAACAGGTTTGGTTACGTTGGATTGGATGTATTCGGCTGCTTCTTCTTCCGCAGTACCGCCGATTTCACCGATCATGATGATGGCGTCGGTATCTGGGTCTTCTTGGAAGAGTTTCAGTGCGTCGATTTGGTTCATACCAGGAATCGGGTCGCCGCCGATACCGATACAGGTTGATTGACCCAAGCCCAGTTTGGTGGTTTGTGCCACAGCTTCGTAAGTCAATGTACCGGAACGGGAAATAATACCGATGCGGCCCGGAGTGTGGATGTGGCCCGGCATAATACCGATTTTGCACTCACCCGGAGTAATCACGCCCGGGCAGTTAGGGCCGACCAAGCGGGTACCGTTGCCGTTGGTTTCCAAATAACGTTTGGCTTTGAGCATGTCCAGAGTAGGCACGCCTTCGGTAATCACAACGACCAAGCCTACGCCGGAATCAACGGCTTCAACGATAGAATCTAAAACAAACGGAGCGGGAACGTAAATTACAGATGCGTCAGCGCCGGTTTCTTTAACGGCTTCTTTCATGGTGTTGAATACAGGCAGGTCCAGATGGGTTTGACCGCCTTTGCCTGGGGTAACGCCGCCGACAACTTTAGTGCCGTAAGCCAGAGCTTGTTCGGAGTGGAAAGTACCGTTTTTACCGGTGAAACCTTGAACCAATACTTTGGTGTCTTTATTAATCAATACGCTCATTCTTTTCTCCTTAGGCGTTTACGGCTGCAACAATTTTTTCGGCTGCGTCATTCAGGCCGTCTGCAGAAGTCAGTTTCAGACCTGATTCGTTCAGGATTTTCGCGCCGAGTTCGGCGTTGTTACCTTCCAAACGAACAACGACAGGAACGTTGACGTTGATTTCTTTAACGGCTGCCACGATGGCTTCCGCAATCATGTCGCAACGTACGATACCGCCGAAGATGTTGATCAATACGCCTTTAACGGATTTGTCTTCCAAAATCAGTTTGAACGCTTCAACCACGCGGTCTTTGGTTGCGCCGCCGCCAACGTCCAAGAAGTTGGCAGGTTGGCCGCCTTTGAGTTTGATGATGTCCATAGTGGCCATCGCCAAACCGGCACCGTTAACCATACAGCCGATGTTGCCTTCCAGGGCAACATAGTTCAGGTCGAATTCAGAAGCTTTCAGCTCACGTTCGTTTTCTTGAGATTTGTCGCGCAATTCAGCGATTTTTGGCAGGCGGTAGAGCGCGTTGCTGTCGATACCGATTTTGCCGTCCACGCAAGCCAGTGCGCCGTTTTCGCGAACTGCCAATGGGTTTACTTCAAACAGGGCAAAGTCGTTTTCGATAAACGCTTTGTACGCGCCGGTCATCAGTTTGACGAACTCGTTGATTTGTTTGTCTTTCAAGCCCAGTTGGAAGGCAACTTCGCGAGCTTGGCAAGGTTGCAGGCCGACCAGCGGATCAACGGTTACTTTGAAGATTTTTTCTGGAGTTTCGGCAGCAACTTTTTCAATTTCCACGCCGCCTTCGGTAGAAGCCATGAATGTAACGCGGCGGGTAGAACGGTCAACCACTGCGCCCAAGTACAGCTCGGTTTGAACCGGATACATGTCTTCGCAAACCAAAACGCTGTTGACAGGTTGGCCGTTGGCATCGGTTTGGTAAGTTACCAAGTTGGTGCCAATCAGGCTTTCAGCCACTTCTTTAGCTTCTTCGCGGCTTTTAACGACTTTTACGCCGCCCGCTTTACCGCGGCCGCCGGCGTGTACTTGTGCTTTGACAACAGCGAATTTGCCGCCCAATTTGTCGTAAGCTGCAGCGGCTTCTTCGCCGTTGTGTGCCAAAATACCGCCTTGTACGGGCAAACCGTAGCTAGCCAGCAGTTCTTTAGCCTGATACTCGTGTAAATTCATGGATTTCTCCTTAAGGTGAGTGGGTTTTAGGAATCGCCCTGCGGCCAATCCCATATTTTCAGACGGCCCTACTATTTACTGAAGGGCAACCACATCCGCGCCAGCAGATACATGGTTGCACCGCCTCCCCCGAGAATAAAAAAGACGATGCCTTTTTTACGCGAATTCGGGCAGAGCAGATAAACGGCAAGGCTGAAACTGATAAACAACAATGCCACGCGCCAAACCAATTCTTTATCTTTGAAACGGTTGAGCGTATAAGTTTCGGTCATCATCACATACATCTGCCACAATGCGGCCATACACATGCTGATGATGCCCATCGGTATAAAGAAAATACCGACTATTTCTTTGTTCATAATGAATGTAAATGCTGTTTGTTTGTCTGACGGAATTATAAATCAGAAAACGAAGCTCTCGAAACATTCAATTTGTCGGAGGCCTTAAGGCCGTCTGAAAAGTTTCAGACGGCCTTAATGTCTATCAACCGTGCAAAGCGCGTTTGTCGGCCGCCAATGCAGCTTCGTGAACCACTTCGGACAAGGTTGGGTGGGCATGGATAATGCGGGCGATGTCTTCGCTGCTGGCGAAGAATTCGAGCGCAGTCACGCCTTCGGTAACCAATTCGCTGACAACCGGGCCGATCATGTGTACGCCCAAGATACGGTCGGTTTTGGCATCTGCCAACACTTTAACCGTACCTTTGGCTTTGCCCATTGCCAATGCGCGACCGTTTGCACCGAAACCTGAAGTACCTTTTTTGTACTCCACGCCTTCGGCTTTGAGCTGCTCTTCGGTTTTACCCACCCAAGCGATTTCAGGATCGGTGTAAATCACGAATGGTACGTTGTTGAAGTCGATATGCGGTTTTTGACCGGCAATGCGCTCAGCAACGGCAACGCCTTCGTCGCTGGCTTTGTGTGCCAACATCGGGCCGCGGACCACGTCGCCGATTGCCCATACGTTAGGCAGGTTGGTACGGCATTCGCCATCTACTTTGATAAAGCCGCGCTCGTCTTTTTCCAAGCCTACGGCTTCCGCGTTCAGGCCTTTGGTGTTTGGAATACGGCCGATGGCAACGATCAGTTTGTCGAATACTTCAGTTTTGGCTTCGCCGGCAGCAGTTTCGTAAGCAACGGAAACGCCTTTGCCTTCGGATTTGATGTCGCCGATTTTCACGCCCAATTCGATGCTCAAACCTTGCTCTTTAGTAAAGTATTTGAAGGCTTCTTTGGCGATTTGTTGGTCTGCGGCAGCCAGGAAGGTCGGCGCGGCTTCAAGAATGGTAACTTCTGCACCCACGCGGTTCCATACGGAACCCATTTCCAAACCAATCACGCCGGAACCGATCACGCCGAGTTTGGCAGGTACTTCAGTCAGGTTCAATGCACCTTCGTTGTCCAATACATTCACGTTGTCGATAGCGACTTGTGGCAGCGGACGCGGTACGGAACCGGTGGCTACGATGACGTGTTTGGCTTCGATAACGGTTTTCTCGCCTTTGTTATCGACTTCGATTTGGTAAGCATCGCCATTTTTACCGGCAAAGGAAGCAGTACCGAACAGGCTGGTTACTTTGTTTTTTTGGAACAGGAATTTCACGCCGCCGGTCAGTTTGGTTACGATGGCATCTTTGCGCTCAATCATTTTGGCCGCGTCGAATTTTACGTCGCCGACAGTGATACCGTGTTCGGCAAACTCGTGTTGCGCAGCGTGGAAATGTTCGCTGGATTGCAACAGGGCTTTAGAAGGGATACAACCTACGTTCAAGCAAGTACCGCCCAATGCAGGGGCATTGCCTGCTTTGTTAACGCCTGCGTCAACGCAAGCGGTTTTGAAACCGAGTTGCGCGGCACGGATGGCGGCAACGTATCCGCCCGGGCCTGCACCAATCACTACTACATCATATTGAGACATCGTGTCATCCTTTGCTTTTGCAGTATCTCAAAATAAAAACGATACTTTTTGTTTCTTTTTTATTTTGAATGACTGCGTTTTGATGGTTTTAAGAAAAGGCCGTCTGAAAGTCCATATCTGCCGATTCATTCGAATCAAATGTTTCAGACGGCCTCAATCGTTCGTTGAGCCTATTGTAGCACGATACTACATTACGCTACATCTAAATAAAAATTCAGACGGCCTTTTCATTAACAAATAAAAGGCCGTCTGAAACGATTACAGATCCAACAACAGGCGAGCTGGGTCTTCCAACGCGTCTTTAATGGCTACCAAGGTCAATACAGCTTCACGGCCGTCAATAATACGGTGGTCGTAAGACAGAGCCAGATACATCATTGGACGGACAACAACTTGGCCGTTTTCAACCACGGCACGTTCTTTAGTGGCGTGCATACCCAAAATCGCAGATTGAGGCGGGTTGATGATCGGGGTAGACATCATAGAACCGAAAGTACCGCCGTTGGTAATACTGAATGTACCGCCGGTCAGATCTTCGATAGCGATTTTGCCGTCTTTAGCTTTTTTCGCGTAATCAACAATTGCTTGTTCGATGTCGGCAATGCTCATTTGGTCGGCATCGCGCAGGATTGGTACAACCAAACCGCGTGGGCTGCCAATTGCGATACCGATGTCGAAGTAGCCGTGGTAAACGATGTCTTTGCCGTCAACAGAAGCATTCACAACCGGATATTTTTTCAGGGCGGCAACAGCGGCTTTAACGAAGAAGGACATAAAGCCCAATTTCACGCCGTGTTCTTTCTCGAATTTTTCTTTGTACTTCGCACGCAAGTCCATGATTGGTTTCATGTTGACTTCGTTGAATGTAGTCAGAATGGCGTTTTCTTGTTGAGAAGCCAAGAGGCGTTCTGCAACACGGGCACGCAGACGGCTCATTGGTACGCGTTCTTCAGGACGTGCGCCGGCAGGAAGTGCAACGGCAGGGGCTGCGGCTGCTGCAGGTTTGGCAGCGGCATTTTGTACGTCTTCTTTCAATACGCGACCGTCACGGCCAGAACCTTGCAATGCGTTCACGTCAACACCGGTCTCGGCAGCCAGTTTGGCGGCGGCAGGCATAGCGGCGTTGTTTTGTGCAGCAGCAGGAGCAGCGGCTGGGGCAGCTTCGGCAGGCGCGGCGGCTGGTGCTTCAGCAGCGGCAGTAGCAGCTGTATCGATGCGTGCCAAAACTTGGTCGGCAACAACGGTTTCACCGTCTTGCGCTACGATTTCAACCAATACGCCGGCTTGTGGAGAAGGTACTTCCAAAACCACTTTGTCAGTTTCGATATCGATCAGGATTTCGTCACGGGCAACTGCTTCGCCAACTTTTTTCTTCCATTCCAAGAGCGTGCCTTCAGATACGCTTTCAGACAGCATAGGTACTTTTACATCAATAATCATTTTGTGTCTCCAATGGCCCTTTCAGACGGCCTGTTGTGTGTTTTTAATTCTGCATATGGGCATTCCGCCTGAGCAGCCTCAGACGGAATGCTACTTGGTTTACAACGCCAAAGCGTCTTCAACCAATTGTTTCAATTGAGCAATATGTTTGCTTGAGTAGCCCACTGCAGGCGATGCACTGCTTGGACGACCGGCATAAGACAGTTTTTGCTCTTCGCTGATAACGTCTTCGATGCGGTGGCGGATTTGGTAGAACGCGCCTTGGTTTTTCGGCTCTTCTTGCGCCCAAACCACAGATTTTGCATTCGGATATTTCGCCAGTTCAGCTTTAACCTCTTCATATGGGAACGGATACAGCTGCTCAACGCGGACGATAGCAACATCATCTTCCAGTTTACGCTCGGTACGGCCTGCTTCCAAGTCATAGTAAACCTGACCGGCACACAATACCACGCGTTTCACGCTGTCGTTGCTTGCGCGTTCGGCGGTATCACCGATAACCGGACGGAAAGTCGAACCTTCGGTGAAGTTTTCCAGCGGGCTCATTGCACCTTTGAAGCGCAACAGGCGTTTGGACATGAAAATCACCAGCGGTTTGCGGTATGAACCCAAGACTTGACGTTGCAAGAGGTGGAACATTTGCGATGCTTCAGACGGCATGATGACTTGCATATTGTTCTCTGAACACAGTTGCAACCAACGTTCTACGCGTGCAGAAGAGTGCTCAGGGCCTTGACCGTCGTAACCGTGCGGCAGGATGGTGGTCAGACCGCACAAACGACCCCATTTGGTTTCGCCTGAAGACAGGAATTGGTCAATAGTCACTTGCGCGCCGTTGGCGAAGTCACCGAATTGAGCTTCCCAAATGGTCAGCTTGTCAGGAGCGGAGCAGGCAAAGCCGTACTCGAACGCCATCACGGCTTCTTCGTTCAAAATGGAGTCGATAACTAGGAACTCGCCCATGCCTTCGCCCATATGGCGCAGAGGAACATAAGTACCGTCGTCCCATTTTTCACGGTTTTGATCGTGCAATACTGCATGACGGTGTGAGAATGTACCGCGGCCGGAGTCCTCACCGGAGATACGCACGCCATGACCTTTGGTCAGCAGGCTTGCGTATGCGAGGGTTTCGGCCATACCCCAGTCGATGGCTTGTTTGCCGGATGCCATGGCTTTACGCGCTTCGATCACACGTTTTGCAGTCGGATGCAGGGCAAAGCCTTCCGGTACGGCGGTAAATTTCTCGGTAAGGCGCTCGATGTCGGCGGCAGGCAAACCAGTTTCGATTTTTTCGCGCCAATCTTTGCCTTGGTATTTGCTCCAGTCGATTTGTGTGCGTTGGAAGTTGCTCAAAGTTGTTTGTTCAACATGTTCGCCTTTGTCCAAAGCATCACGGTAGGCTTGGATGTAACCGTCAGCCTCAGCTTGAGTTACCACGCCTTCGGCAATCAGTTGCTCGGTGTACAAAGCACGCGCACCTGGGTGTTGCGATACTTTTTTGTACATCATCGGTTGGGTCAAGGTCGGATCATCGCCCTCGTTGTGGCCCCATTTACGGTAGCAGACAACGTCGACCACGATGTCTTTATGGAATTTTTTGCGGTAATCCAAAGCGGCTTGAATGGCAAAGCAAACGCGTTCAGGGTCATCGCCGTTCACGTGGATAACCGGAGCGGAAACCATTTTCGCGATATCGGTACAGTATACGGTAGAACGGGTATCGCGGGTATCGGAAGTGGTAAAGCCGATTTGGTTGTTGATCACGATGTGAACAGTACCGCCGGTGGTATAGCCGCGTGTTTTAGACAGGTTGAATGTTGCTTGGTTAACACCCAAACCGATAAATGCGGAGTCACCGTGAATCAATACTGGCAAAACTTTATCGCGGCCGTTTTCTCCCAAACGTTTTTGTTTGGCGCGCGCAGAACCTTCCACTACTGGGTTAACAATTTCCAAGTGTGACGGGTTAAATGCCAAAGAAACGTGCATTGGGCCGTGCGGAGTGGCGATGTCGGAGCTGAAGCCCATGTGGTATTTCACGTCGCCGCTAGGCAATTTGATTTCGGCTCGGCCTTCGAATTCGGCAAACAGATCAGCCGGTTTTTTGCCCAAAATGTTAACCAAAACATTCAGACGGCCACGGTGTGCCATACCGATGATGACTTCTTCCACACCATCTTTACCGGCGTTTTGAATCAGGTAGTTCAAACCGGCAATGGCACTTTCGCCACCTTCGACACCAAAGCGTTTTTGACCGACATATTTGGTATGCAGATAGCGTTCCAGAGTTTCGGCAGCAGTCATTTCTTTCAAGATACGGCGTTTTTGTTCAACGTTGTAGCTTGGTGTAGACAGTACGCTTTCAAAATAATTGCGAACCCAGCGACGCTCTTCGGTATTTGGAATGTAGATGTACTCTACCGCGATATGACCGCAGTAGGTTTGTTTGAGGTTGCTGATGATTTGGGACAGAGGCAGTTTGCTCTGACCGGAAAAATCACCCTCGCCCATATTGAACTGAAGTGCCATATCGGCATCTGACAGACCATGGAATTTAGGATCGAGAGCTTCGATATTTTGAGGAGGGATACGTTTGAGCGGATCAAGTTGGGCTGCACCCACGCCTTGGATACGATAGGCAGAAATCAGTCGCAAAACGCTGACTTGCTTTTTCATCATTGCCTCATCCACACCGCCTGCGACGGCTGCGGCAATTTTCTTTTTAGCCAAAGTGGCAAATGATTCACGAATCGGTGTATGGGCAACATCGACAGCGACTGCGCCCGGCTGTTTACTCAAATCGGTAAAGTACTGTTTCCATTTTTCATCGACAGATTCCGGATTATCCAGAAACTTTTCATACAACTCCTCGATGTATGGCGCATTAGAACCAAACAGATAAGAGAAATTGAGTTTTTCGTCCATCATGGCGTGAGCTCTTTTCTTTAAAATATAAACAAAGGGTAGAATCCCGTGTTCTCCGAACGGAATTCAGGCCGTCTGAAATGACACTTTATTCTACCCTATTTCAAATCAAATTACCTGCTATCAACTTAATTAATTACGACCAACCTCATTGAAAACGGCAATTCGATTTTTTCAAACGACTTTTCAACAATATATTAATGTATTGTTTATTAGCGTTTATCTACCGGAACGTAATCGCGACGCTCTGCACCGGTATACAGTTGACGTGGGCGACCGATTTTCAGTGCCGGATCGCTAATCATTTCATGCCAATGAGAAATCCAACCTACACTGCGCGACAATGCGAAGATAACGGTAAACATTTCAGTTGGAATGCCCAATGCGGACAAGACGATACCGGAGTAGAAATCGACGTTTGGATACAGCTTGCGCTCAACAAAGAATGGATCTTTCAGTGCGATTTGTTCCAATTCCATCGCCAGCTTAAATTTAGGACTGTCTTCCAAGCCCAATTCTTTCAAGACTTCATAACAGGTTTCGCGCATGATGTTGGCTCGTGGGTCCATATTGCGGTATACGCGGTGACCGAAGCCCATCAGACGATATTTGCGTTGTTTCACACCTTCCATGTATGCGGCAACATTGGATACGTCGCCGATTTCGTCCAGCATCTTCAACACAGCTTCGTTTGCACCGCCATGTGAAGCACCCCACAGACAGGCGATACCGGCAGCGATACAGGCAAATGGGTTTGCGCCTGAAGAGCCGGCCAAACGTACAGTCGAAGTAGAGGCGTTTTGCTCGTGGTCGGCATGCAAAATAAAGATGCGGTCGAGCGCGCGAGCCAATACTGGATTAGGTTTGTATTCTTCACATGGTGTTGCGAACATCATGTGTAAGAAGTTTTCAGCATAGGAAAGGTTATTTTTTGGATAATTGAACGGCAGACCGTTGGAATAACGGTAACACATTGCTGCAATTGTCGGGATTTTGGAGATTAAGCGGTAAATCGCAATTTTGCGGTGTTCAGGATTGGCAATATCCAAGCTGTCTTGATAGAAAGCAGACAAAGCGCCAACCACGCCAACCATCATCGCCATCGGATGCGCATCGCGACGGAAACCGCGGAAGAACCAAGTCAGCTGCTCATGCAGCATAGTATGGCGACCGACTGTGGCATCAAATTCTTTTTTCTGTTCAGGGGTAGGCAGTTCGCCGTAAATCAACAGGTAGCAAACTTCCAAGTAATCGGATTTTTCGGCCAACTGCTCGATAGGATAACCACGGTAATACAACAGACCTTCATCGCCATCAATATAAGTGATTTTGGATTCGCAACTTGCAGTTGACACGAATCCGGGGTCGAAGGAAAACAGACCTGTATTTTTTGTCAAAGCACGAATATCAACCACATCATGGCCGATACTTGCTTCCAATACTGGCAGTTCCAAGGTCTCTTGATTTGGGGTGGTGAGCTTGACTGATTTAGACATTCTTAAACTCCTTTGTAAGTTGGGGCTTTCGTTGCCGCCCAAGCGGCACGGTCCTTTTTTTCAGACGGCCTCCGTATGGAAAGAGCTTGTTCGGATTGGCATCGCAAACAAGCTCTATAACACGTCATGCCTGTCTGATTTTTTCAAGCATGGGAATCAGGTGTTTCTTGTCCGTCGCCGAATGTCCGTTAATCAAGGCAAGCAACTCTTGGTCTTGAAATTCGAGGATTTCGGAAAATTCGGACAACTCCTGATCACTCAGGTGCTCGAATTCTTTTTCCATGAACCTGCCGAAGATTAAATCTAATTCCAATAATCCCCGGCGGGTTTGAAAACGGATTTTCCGTTTGGCAATATCGTCAAAAACCATCATTTCTTAAACGGCTCGTTTCAACATAATCTCTTTAATCTTACCGATGGCTCGGGTCGGATTCAAGTGTTTAGGACATACGTCTACGCAGTTCATAATGGTGTGGCAACGGAACAAACGGTATGGGTCGTTCAGATTATCCAAACGCTCGTTAGTAATGGTATCACGGCTATCCGCAATGAAACGGTAAGCATTCAGCAAACCAGACGGACCAACGAATTTATCAGGGTTCCACCAGAATGACGGGCAGGCAGTCGAGCAGCAAGCACACAAAATACATTCGTACAAACCGTCCAACTCTTTACGCTCTTCCTGAGTTTGCAGACGCTCTTTGTCCGCATCGATAGGGTTATCGTTGACAACGTAAGGTTTGATGGAGTGATATTGTTTGAAGAATTGGGTCATATCCACAATCAGGTCGCGGATAACAGGCAGACCTGGCAGAGGGCGGATTTTAACCGGCTGTTTCAAACCACGCAGATCGGTCAGACATGCCAAGCCGTTTTTGCCGTTGATGTTCATACCGTCAGAACCGCAAATACCTTCGCGGCAAGAACGGCGGAAAGACAATGTATCGTCTTGTGCTTTCAGACGCACCAAAGCGTCCAAAAGTTTAACGTCCGTTGGTTCCAATTCCAACTCGTAACGTTGCATATAAGGTTTGGCATCAACGTCCGGGTTATAACGGTAAATTTCAAAACTCATTTTTTCCATGAGAAGTGTTCCTTTTCTCATAAACTGCCCAATGATTTTGTATTATGAATTCAAGCAGTTCAATGTGGGTATGGTTAGGTTTCAGACGGCCTTTAAGATAAAGGCCGTCTGAAAACTCATCAATAAACGCGTTTGGCCGGTTTGATGTATTCCACGCTCAAAGGCTTGGTATGTACCGGTTTGTAAGACAAAGTATTGGTATCTGAATGATACAGGGTATGTTTCATCCAGTTTTCGTCATCGCGCTCAGGATGGTCGTCTGAAGCGTGTGCGCCACGCGATTCTTTACGCGCTTCGGCGGACACCAAAGTCGCTTTCGCTACTTCAATCAAATTATCCAATTCCAAAGCTTCGATACGCGCGGTATTCCACACTTTGCTCTTGTCTTTGATTTCAGTACGTTTCACGCGCTCGGCAATCTCCATGATTTCTCGAACGCCTTTGCTCAGAATCTCATCGGTACGGAACACACCGGCGTGCAGTTGTACGGAGCGTTGCAGTTCGCGACGCAATGCATCAACGTTTTCGCCGCCAGTTTGATTATCCAAACGCTCGATACGTTGGCGGGTCAATTCACCGGCATTAGCAGGCAGAGGTTTCCAGTCGCTTTGCTCTTTGATGAATTTAATCATGCTGTCGCCGGCAGCTTTACCGAATACCACCAAGTCCAACAGGGAGTTGGTACCCAAGCGGTTCGCACCGTGTACGGAAGCACATGCGCACTCACCTGCCGCATACAGACCTTTTACAGGCACTTCATAATCTTCACCTTGCGGAACAACAACTTCGCCATGGTAGTTAGTCGGAATACCGCCCATCATATAGTGGGTAGTCGGCACAACAGGAATCGGGTCTTTAATCGGGTCAATACCGGCAAACTGAATGGAAATCTCGCGGATGCCCGGCAGTTTTTCCATAATTTTTTCTGCACCGATATGGTCGATTTTCAGCAATACATGGTCTTTGTTTTTACCACAGCCGCGACCTTCGTAAATTTCCATCGCCATCGCACGGGAAACCACGTCACGGGAAGCCAAGTCTTTTACGGTTGGTGCGTAACGTTCCATAAAGCGTTCGCCGTCGGCATTCAACAGAATACCGCCCTCACCACGCACACCCTCAGTAATCAATACACCGGCACCGGCTACACCAGTCGGGTGGAATTGCCAGAATTCCATGTCTTCCAACGGAATACCTGCACGGGCACAAATACCCAAACCGTCACCGGTATTCATATAAGCATTGGTAGAAGAAGCATAAATACGACCGCCACCACCGGTAGCAAACATCACAGCTTTAGCGTGGAAAATATAAACTTCGCCGGTTTCCATTTCCATGGCGGTTACACCGACTACGTCGCCGTTTTCATCACGAATCAAATCTTGCGCTGTCCATTCCACAAAGAATTGTGTATTGGCACGGACGTTTTGTTGGTACAAAGTATGCAACATCGCATGACCGGTACGGTCAGCAACAGCACATGCACGTTCTACCGCGCGTTTACCGTGTTCTGCAGTATGACCACCGAAAGGACGTTGGTAGATTTTGCCACTTTCCACACGGTCAAAAGGCATACCCATGTGTTCCAACTCAATTACAGCTTCAGGCGCTGCGCGACACATAAACTCAATCGCATCTTGGTCGCCCAACCAGTCGGAACCTTTTACGGTATCGTACATATGCCAATCCCAACGGTCTTCCTGCACATTACCCAATGAAGCAGAAATACCACCTTGAGCCGCTACAGTATGAGAACGGGTTGGGAAGACTTTAGACAAAACAGCACAATTCAGGCCGGATTTAGACAATTGGAGGGCTGCGCGTAAACCTGCACCACCACCGCCAACAATCACGGCATCAAACTTGCGAACAGGAAAACCCATATTTACCCCCAAATTACTTTAACTGAATACACCAAGCAGCCTACCAACCAAACGATGGTGGCAACTTGTAAAAACAAACGCACGCCGAAAGGCTTAATGTAGTCCATCCACAAATCACGGATACCTACCCATGCATGCAGGAATACGGCCAAGAAGCTCACTTGGGTAAACACCTTCACCCAAGTTTGATCAAAAAATGCCTGCCATGCCGAATATTCTTTAGGCAACGTAAACAAAACAACCAAAAGAACCACGGTGTACACCAGCATGATGACCGCAGTTGCACGTTGCATTGCCCAATCGCGCAAACCGTAATGCGCACCTGTCAATTTACGTTCTACCATAACAAAGCTCCCAAAACGACGGTCAGAATCAAAGCAGAAGCAAATACAACTTTAGCAGTAGTACGGGCAGTATTTAATTCCAGGCCTTTATGCACATCCAAAAACAGAAAGCGGATACCGGCAAAAAAGTGGTGCAGATATGCCCACAACAGACCGATAAGGATCAGCTTCACAAACGGATTGGAAATAGCAGAACGATATGCTTCAAACGACGCTTCGCGATCCAGCGTTCCAGAGAAGAAATACAAGAGAACAGGCAGCATCACAAATAAGCCGACGCCGCTGATACGGTGAAGAATAGATACAATCCCCGGTATGGGCAATCGGATATTCGGAATTTCCAAAAATACCGGGCGTGATTTGGCGGACATGGTCAGTTCCTCTAGATTTATTATCAGCTCAAAACCTATAGCTCAGCACTACAATAAGCTACATAAACCATAATTTACCTGTTTTATCTCATTTTGAACAGTGCAATTTATGAATGCTCTAATGATTTTTACCAAAAGACTAATAAAATCAAACAATCATTCTTAGATTTTTTTTTTTGCGTGGCTAGCCTTTTTTGTTACTTTCCTGCAATTAAGCCATCTCCCCATCAAAGCACTTACAATAACATCATTATGATTTGAGAATCGTATCTATTGCGAGATAAATTCTCACTCTTGATACCTAATCTTTACAAAGGCATAAGCCATTTTTAACTTATTACTATTGCATTATTACTACTACTCTTACATAGTTATACATTCAAAGACATTTCATCTATCCCTAGATGGACTAAAATACAGCACAACACCAACAATGTTTCCATACCTTATAAGGAAGCTGCATCATGACACACTCCCCTCATCAAAACACACCCGATCCGGAAGACTACATCCCCTCCTTCCGCCGTCGAAACTTGGACACATCCGGTTTTATGAAAAAACTCGGACGCTTTGCCGGCCGCCTGGGCAAACCTGTCGTCCGACAGCTTTATGTACTTTATTACCTTTGGGAATCCGAACACACGCCCAAACGGGCTAAAATGATTATTGTCGGCGCACTGGTTTATTTCCTCAGCCCTATCGACAGCATTCCCGACCTTCTGATTCCATTTGGCTTCAGCGATGACATTGCCGTCATTGCGCTGGTTTATTCTCAGATGAAAAACTATCTGACCGAAGATATTCAAGAAAAAGCCCGTCAAGCGGCTGACAAGTTGTTTGGTTCTTAATTGGATACAATTCGACTACACATATATAAATACAAAAAGAAGGCCGTCTGAATATTCAGACGGCCTTCTCAGTTTATGACTTTTTTATTTCAAAGGCTGCATACCCATAACTTCCATCAGGAAATTGGTAAACGCAGGATTGCTTGGCTTGGTATCCATGTTCTTCCAACGTTGCTGCCAACCGCGCAAAGCACCTTGAATGTACTGTTTGGATTGCTCGGTAGTAATTTCACCACGTTGGCTGTCAACGGCAGAACGCAGATAAACTTCGTACATACTGTCATCGACGGAGTTGCGTCCCACTTGTTGGATACGGAAGCGGTTCAAATATTGGGCAGCCTGGACTTTGGTCAGACTACCTTGGCTCACTTGGGTACTCAAGCGACGTGCTTCATCATGAATCTTGGAAACATCTGCCCAATGCGAAGGAGCCAAATGATAACCGGTAGCTGAAACTTGTGAATCAGCCTTAGGTTTCTTGACGTTGGTTGGTCGAACTGGCACTTCTTTCAATGTTGGAACATAAATCGATTCACAACCGGCAAGTGCCGCCACAGCAAGGATAGGAAGAATGTATTTTTTCATAATGCGCATTATAAGCATGATTCGTTGAAGAAACCAACTTTTGAATAACGGTATTCAAAGCTCATTAACTGAATTACAACAGATTTCATATGATATCTCAAGCCCATACGCAAAAAAGGCCGTCTGAAAACGGCCTTTTAACAACAATCCTATATTATGCCAAATCGGCAAACAGAGGCGTAGAAAGATAGCGTTCGCCATACGATGGCAACAAGACAACAATCAGCTTGCCTTCGTTTTCAGGTTTTTTAGCCAGTTGCAATGCGCTCCATACCGCAGCACCGGAAGAAATACCTACCAAAATGCCTTCTTTTTCAGCCATAGCGCGCGCAGTTTCAAACGCTGCTTCGTTAGGTACTTTGACAATGCTGTCGTAAATAGCCGTATTCAAAACACTGGGGATAAAGCCTGCGCCCAAACCTTGAATCGGATGCGGGCCTTTTTCGCCACCACTCAATACCGGAGAAGCTTCAGGCTCGACGGCCACGATTTGAACTTCGGGTTTGTATTTTTTCAACACTTCGCCCACACCGGTAATCGTACCGCCCGTACCCACACCGGCCACGAAAATATCCACTTTACCGTCTGTATCGCGCCAAATCTCTTCGGCAGTGGTTTTACGGTGAACTTCAGGATTGGCCTCATTATCAAATTGGCGCGGCATGAAATAAGTGCCCGGATGTTCGTCCACTAAAGATTGGGCTTTGGCAATAGCGCCTGCCATGCCTTCGGCAGCAGGAGTCAAAATCAATTCAGCACCAAACGCACGCAGCAGCATTTTGCGTTCTTTACTCATGCTTTCAGGCATAGTGATGGCCAATTTATAACCGCGGGCCGCGCACACCATGGCCAAACCGATACCGGTATTGCCACTGGTTGCCTCAACGATAACGGTATCTTTATTGATTTTACCGGCTTGCTCGGCCGCTTCAATCATAGATTCGGCAATACGGTCTTTCACGCTGCTACCCGGATTGAAAAATTCAAGTTTAACGGCAATTTGCGCTTTCAAACCTTCGGTCAGACGGTTTAATTTCACCAGAGGTGTGTTGCCGATCAGCTCGGTAATATTATTTGCAATTTTCATTTCCTGCTCCTGATTTAGATGTAATACAGCCTGCATATTAAACTCAGGCCGTCTGAAAAACCAATATCGAAAATTTCTTTCTTTATAACTTTTGGTTCAAGCGCGGTCAATATCCACTGCGCTCAAAAATCAATGCAACGGCAACCACAGCCTGCATCACGACGGCAACCATCCAGCCTGCCCACATCTGCCGCATACTGAAAAGAGAGGCAGACTGCTTGCAAACAACCACACGGTGCAGATAAAACACCAGCATCAACACGCCCTGCAAGACAAACCAATAAATCGGTTTCAAGGCATAAATTTTCAACAAGGCCACCCATGCAAAAACCGAGCCTGCCAGCGGCAAGATGAAATAAACCACGCCTGCCAAGAAAACAAAAGCCAAAGTCATGACGACATTGGAAACCGCAAATAAGGTCAAACCGGCATATTCGCCTGCCGACCAAAACTTTTTGTCTTCCGTTTTACTGCAGTCATCAATAAAGAAGAAAATACTGGCAATTGTCAGATAAAAATGAGGGATGAACAAAGGGCCCGTATGCGTAAAACCCCACATCCCGGGCAAAAAGCGTGCGCCCAGTGCCGAAATCCCCAGCCACAATAACACCGTAGCCCAAAGCCATTGAAACCGCTGTGCGCGAAAAATAAATGCCAACGATACCGCAGCATACGCGACGGCAAACCAAAAATCCAAAGAAACCATCATGAATACTGCAACTCGCCTTCAAAAACGGTTTCAGCAGGGCCGGTCATTTGCACATCGCCGCCTTCTTCCCAACTGATAAACAATTCGCCGCCAGGCAAAGTAACACGCACAGGCACACCCGCTTTCAGCAAGCCATTGCGCACGCCGGCCACCACGGCCGCACACGCTCCAGTGCCGCAAGCCTGAGTTTCCCCCACCCCACGTTCAAACACGCGCAGGCGAACTGACAATTCATCTTCGACCTGCAAAAAGCCGACATTGACCCGTTCAGGGAACTGCTCGTGCGATTCAATAGTGCTGCCCCAATGCTCCACCGGTGCGGTTTCAACATTATCAACCAAAATTACTGCATGAGGATTACCCATATTCACACAGCTTACCGGTACAGACTCCAAACCGACCAAGACAATATGTGTCAACGCATCTTCATTTTCACCATGTGCAGGCACAAACGGAATTTCAGACGGCATGAAACGCGGTTTACCCATATTGACGGTAACCAAACCGTTATCCAACAGCTTCGGCACAATAATCCCTTTGGCCGTTTCGACCAAAATTTCCGTTTTATCCGTCAAACCCTTATCCGCGACAAAACGCGCAAAACAACGCGCTCCATTGCCGCACTGCTCTACTTCCCGACCATCGGCATTGAAAATGCGGTACCGAAAATCGACCGCATCAGAAGAAGGCTTCTCCACTACCAAAAACTGATCAAAACCCACGCCGCGATAGCGGTCTGCCCATTGGGCAAGCGGCGCAGCCAACGGATCAAAGTCCTGCTCGATGGCATTGACCACCATAAAATCATTGCCCAAGCCGTGCATCTTCGTAAATTTCAAAGTTTTCATTATTCATTCACATTCTTATTAAATCATTATTTCGGCACATTCTACACCAGAATGATATATTCGTTTCTATCTTGTTTTTCAGACGGCCTTGCGCCCTTTTACCAATACTAACACCAGCCATCCCGCAAAAATACTATACTTCCCACATTACAAACATTTCTTATTACAAGGATACACATTATGAAAAAAGTTCTCTTACCAGCCCTTTTGGCAGCTTTACTCAGCGCATGTACAGTCGGCACGCCAGGTGTTTCCGTCGGCTTAGGCGTCGGCACCAGCATCGGCCGCCATGTCGGCCTGGGCACATCCATCAACATCCCTGTTGGCTTGGACAAAACCACCAAAGGCACGGATTCGGACGGCATCCGTATCTCAGAAGAACAAATCGTGACCTATTTCGATGCACACGGCACACCCAGCAACAGTGCAGTCAAAGGCGGCTTCCATCGCCAACTGATCAGCAAACGTAACAACGAATATGTCGTCCAAGACTTTTACAGCGACAACAGCCAAAAACGCACCGATCCCTATGTCCTCAGCCGCAACCAACTGATGCAGTTCCGCGCCACGCCAAGCAACGGCTCGCTGACCACTTACGCCTACAACGGCACCGTGATGCAGCAGCAAGTGTTCCAAAATGGCAAATTGGTTAACGCCAAATACTAAAGGCCGTCTGAAACAGCTGGGAAGCATGTGAAACTTGATTACAAAATATTTTTAACATTCAAACATTTGAAATATTTTGCACCATTTTCTTGAAAATATGGATTGACACATTTTTTCCAGCCATTATAATACGCCCCATTCCCCGATAGCTCAGTCGGTAGAGCGACGGACTGTTAATCCGCAGGTCCCTGGTTCGAGCCCAGGTCGGGGAGCCAAATTTAAAAAGCCTGAACTTCTGTTCAGGCTTTTTTACATCAATAAGGAACGATTGTTCTTTCCCAAAGAAAGCCCATGAGTCCTCATAATAAAAAAGGCCGTCTGAAACCCAAATCTGGCTTCAGACGGCCTTTTATTTATTTTTAAATCAACGGAAGAAATCGCCCATACCGGCAGGCAGGCCTTGGGTGAATGCACCCATGGTTTTGTTGGTGGTTTCTTCGGCTTTTTCAGAAGCGGCATTAATGGCGGCCAATACCAAATCTTCCAGCATTTCTTTGTCGTCAGCGGCTTCTTGAATCAAATCAGGGCTGATTTCAAGTTTGCGGACAACATGCGAACACGTCATCACAACTTTCACCAAACCATTGCCTGCTTCACCTTCAACTTCGGTTTCAGCCAGCTTGGCTTGTGCCTTTTTCATGTTTTCCTGCATTTGTTGAGCCTGTTTCATCAGGCCGCCTAATCCGGCTTTTCCGAACATGTTTTACTCCTATGGGTTTGAATAAATGGGTTTCACTCATGCCGTCTGAAAAACGCTATTGCCTTTCAGACGGCCTTGTATATCAGTATTTTAAGAATGTCCTGCCAACTCTAAAGAATCCGGCAGCCATTGCGCTTCAAAGGTTTGCAAGATTTTCTGCGCCGTTGTATCCGCTTCCAGCAAATCTTGCGCCTGCTGCCGCCCTTCTTCTTGAATACGTTTGCGGCGCATCACCGGCGTTTCCCAGCCTTTATCATCCTGCCAAGGCTCAGTTTGCAGCCTTAAATTGCCAAGATGGTAAGCCTCGCTCAACGTCTGGCAGATTTTGTCCAAGCGCTCTTTATTGGCAGTAGCTTTGGCCTCATCCGTCAACGACAGCATGATTAAACCTGCTTCCGCATCATAACTCGTCCATGCCGCATTTTGCGCTAACATCTGCGCCGCGCCTAATTTACGGGCAAAGCGTTCGATAATGCTGTGCCAATTCTCAGTTTTAAACTCAGGCAAAGGAGCGAACTGAAGCTCTTCTTCATCTCCCTCCTCTTCTTCAGACACAACCGGCTGTGGTACTTCCATCACATCAGCATGATGCGAATCTTCATATGTATATGCTTCATCAAAATACGGAGGCGGAATTTCCTCATCCATGTGCGGATATTCTTCCAGCTCAGGGGCCGTCTGAACTTTTGCAACAGGCAATGGCTCCGCAGCTTCTTGCTTCTGCGCCGCTTGAATTTGAGGCGGCTCAGCCGATACTTGGCTCGGCATGTCTTCCCAAGGCGGTACATCCGTCTGTTGTTGAGCAGACTGAATAGTTTCTTCAGACGGCCTTTCAACGATATCCTGTTTGGTCGGAACAGCCTCTTTCTCAACCACCGGTGCTGCTATCGGTTCAGATTTCGGCAGCTGAAAAGGCTTTTTTTCGGCCTCAGCTTTCTGATGGTCGGAATGCAAATCCGTGTGTTCAATCTGACTTTGCGTATCGCAACCCGAAGCAGCCAACGGCGCAAATGCAAGTATGCGCAAAAGCGTCATGACAAAACCGGCATACTCGTCCGGAGCCAGCGGCAAATCCTGTTTACCATGAATAGCACATTGATAATAAAGCTGAACCTGCTCGCCACTCAAAGCCTGACTTAATCGCAGCAAAGTTTCACGCTCAGGGTCGTCATTTGCCAAGGCAGAAGGAATGGTTTGAATCAAAGCCAAACGTTGCAACAACATAGCCAATTCTGCCAAGGCGCTGTCAAAACCAATCGCTCTGGCGGACATTTCCTGAGCCTTTTCCAGCAAGGCCTCACCGTTTTGATTGATGATTCCTTCAAGCAATTCAAACAAATATTGTTTATCGACCGCTCCGATCATCTGGCGGACATCTTGTTCGGCAACTTTACCCGAACCCATGGCAATCGCCTGATCCAAAAGGCTCAACGCATCGCGCATCGAACCGGCGGCGGCACGTCCCAAAAGCTGCAAAGCCTGCGGCTGATAAGGAACGTTTTCACGGTCCAAGACATGTGCCAAATGCTCGGCAACCTGTTGGGTTGTCATGTTGCGCAAAACAAACTGCAAACAGCGGCTCAATACGGTAATGGGGACTTTATGCGGATCGGTGGTCGCCAAAATGAATTTAACGTGTTCAGGCGGTTCTTCCAAAGTCTTCAGCATGGCATTGAACGCGCTTTTGGAAAGCATATGCACTTCGTCGATGATATAGACTTTGTATTTACCCGCAGTCGGTGCGTATTGCGCATTTTCCAATACTTCGCGGATATTATCGATGCCGGTATTCGATGCCGCGTCGATTTCCAATAAGTCCACATAACGGCCGCTGTCGATTTGCGTACAGCTTTCACACTGACCGCACGGCTCGCCATGCACGGCATTTTCGCAGTTCAAGCTCTTGGCCAAAATCCTGGCAATCGTGGTCTTGCCCACACCGCGCGTCCCTGTCAGCAGATAGGCATGGTGCAGACGGCCTTCGTCCAGCGCGTTGCGCAGGGCTTTGACGACGTGTTCCTGACCGACCAAATCGGCAAAGGTTTTCGGACGCCATTTTCGTGCAAGAACTTGATAAGCCATGTTGTTTCTCTACGGGAAATAAATCGGAAGGCCGTCTGAAAAGAATTATCCGCTCTTCAGACGGCCTCAGAAAATGGCATATATTCTAGCATTTTTTTGATTTTTATTAAGGATTTTCTATCAAGCTGGCAGCGACAGCATGTCATCGCAATGTTAGAATGCCACACAAATGATAAACAATTTGAAGCTAAAATCATTATGCCTGAAATCATACTACGCAACCAATCAGCCACTATGCAAGTCAATACAATGGGCGGATATATTGACTCCCTGATTCTAAAAGGACGGGAAGTCTTGTTTCCGAAAACCAGCGTCCACGTGGGCGATGATACAAAATTACGCGGCGGCATGCACGTCTGCTTACCCCAATTCGGACCGGACAGCAAAAATCATCTAGCTCAACATGGTTTCGGCAGAACTTCAGACTGGGAAATCCGCCATCAAAATGAATCGGATATCGGCTTGAAATTAATCAGCACAGAAAAAGGCTATGAACACGTCGAATGGTTGCTTGATTACAGTCTGCCTAACGAAAATGAAGCCATCGCCATCCTAACTGTCTGCAATTACGGCGAATCGCCCGTCCGCACGTCTCCGGGATTCCACCCCTACTTTACCGCCGCAGGTACACAATTTGATTTCAACGGCGCGCCATACGATGCCGACTATATCTCCCATACCGAATTTGTTTCCTCCGACCAGGATGCACACGTTGCATTTAACGGCTTGAAACTGGATATCCGCACCCACAATCTGCCTGTGTATGCCCTCTGGAGCGATAGAAACGGCCAATATACTTGTGCAGAACCAACCGCAGAAGGCAATGCGTTTTTATCCCCTGCAAAAGGCGGACAGTTTGTTTCAGGGCACAGCAAAAAACGTTACGCCATGAAAATCAAACTGATGGCTTAAAATGTTCTGTAAAAGCCCCAAATACTTAAAAACCACCCAAATGGGTGGTTTTCTTATGGCTTACAGGCCATTGTTATTGATTGCATTCGCAATATCGCGTACCGCTGTTACATACATGCGGCTGTGGTTGTATTGCCATACAGTGTAGAAGTTATTCAGGCCCAAATAGTATTCAAATACGCCCGGGCTGGTTTCCAAAGCATACAATACAGCCTTTTCATTATCCGCAACAGCAGCTTGAGGCACGACACCCAAAGCTTTGAAATCTGCGACAGTGCGCGTCAAGGCAGTTTTCTCATCGATAATCGCCTGCAAGTGCGGAGTAATCGTCAGACTTACCGGCACAACCATCTTACCGCCGGTCTGCCAGCCATGCTGTTTCATATAATTGGCGACAGAAGCCGCCACATCGCCGACATTATTCCAAATATCGCGATGACCATCACCATCATAGTCCACCGCCCATTTACGGTAGCTTGAAGGCATAAATTGCGGCATACCCATCGCACCGGCATAGCTGCCTTTGAAGTCAAAGATATTTTCTTTTTCTTCTTTTGCCATCTGCAAAAGTTCGCTCAACTCGTTTTGGAAGAACTCGGCACGGCGTGGATAATCAAAGGCCAATGTACTCAAGGCATCGGCAACGCGGAAGCTACCCGTATTTTTGCCGTAATTGGTTTCGATACCGAGAATCGCCACAATCAATTCGGCAGGTACGCCGTATTTGCGTGCCACATCATCGATTACGGCACGGTTTGCCGCATAGAATTGTCTGCCGCCGTTAAATTTGGCTGCACCAGAGTTACCGGTGCGGAATTCATACCAAGGACGCGAAGTGCTTGGGCGGTACATAATGGTAATAATGTTGCCTTTATACACCACGCCATTAAAGAAATTGCGCAACTCTTCCGCACTGAAACGGCGGTTTTTTACTTCATATTGGATAAACTGCTGAACATTGACGTTCTCATTAAAACCGCTGCTGGCAACAGATTCAGCCGCTGCATCAAATACAGGGCGTTTTGCAGAAGAAACAGGCTCAACAGGTTTCGCTGTATCGACAGCAGGCTTTTGCGGGGTACTACATGAAGCTAGAGCCAAAGCAGCCAGACCCATCCCAAAGATTTTGATTTTATTCATAAATAATCTCTTTATTAAATACTATGATAAATCCGAATACGAAAGAATATTCGTCCAACACATCATCTCTCTATGCCAACTGCCATCTTTTTAATCAGCCAAAAAATATAGAAACTCGGTACCTATTTGCTTCGACTCAAGCACATAGACAAGGCCGTCTGAAATCCAAGGAAACCCTTGATTTTCAGACGGCCTTGAATGAATCAATTACTCAGCGGCTGCAACAACAGCAACGGTAATTTTAGCAACAGCGTCAGTGTGCAGAGCCACTTCAACTTCGTATTCGCCAACAGCTTTCAATGGGCCGTTAGGCAGACGTACGTTTGCTTTAGCAGCTTGGATACCGGCAGCAACAATTGCTTCAGCGATGTCAGCATTGGTAACAGAGCCGAACAGACGACCATCAACACCGGCTTTTTGAGCAACAGTAATGGTTTGGCCTTCCAGTTTTTCTTGACGTGCTTTAGCATCAGCCAAGATTTCAGCTTGTTTGGCTTCCAATTCAGCGCGGCGTGCTTCGAATTCTTTCATGTTGGCTTCGGTTGCACGTTTTGCTTTACCGGCAGGGATCAGGAAGTTGCGTGCGTAACCGTTTTTAACGGTTACGATGTCACCCAAGTTACCCAGACCGCCGATTTTTTCTAACAGAATAATTTGCATGATTTAAACTCCAAAATTATTTGTGTTGATCGGTGTAAGGCAACAGAGCCAGGAAACGGGCACGTTTCACAGCAGTAGCCAACTGACGTTGGTAGTGTGCTTTAGTACCAGTAATGCGGGCAGGGATGATTTTGCCGTTTTCAGAGATGAAGTCTTTCAACAAATCAACTTGTTTGTAATCAACTTCTTGGATTTTTTCAGCCGTAAAGCGGCAGAATTTTCTACGTTTGAATGATTGACGAGCCATTGTCGTTTAACCTTTATATTCTTTAATGTTCTGTATGCGTAGTACCGGCTTGGGGAAGCGTTGGCTACGTTGCGCCAAAAAACCTTCCGACTCGATGACGGCATCTTGCCGATACTGCCATTCCTCAGCCTGCTTACCTAAAATCCGCGCAGGAATTTCAAATTTGACCAGACATTTCTGTCCGTTTTCTTCCTGCCAAGATTCATGTTGCAACACAATATCTAAAACAGGAATTCCTGCCGGCGTATATCTCAAAGGCTGAACCTGCAAGATACGGGCGGTAAGCTTAATCAGATTGTCCAATCTTATTCGGCTGCTGCAACTTCTTCAGCTGCACCGTTCAGCAAGTTTTTTGCTTTTTCGCCGCCCAGCATTGGGGAAGCTTCAGTTACAGCGTGTTTTGTTTTGATGGTCAGGTGACGCAGTACGGCATCATTGAAGCGGAAAGCAGTTTCCAACTCTTCAACCACTTCAGGAGTAGTTTCGATATTCATCAAAACATAGTGTGCTTTGTGGATTTTGTTGATTGGGTAAGCCAATTGACGACGGCCCCAGTCTTCCAAACGGTGGATTTTACCGCTGGCTTCAGTAATCATGGTTTTGTAACGCTCAACCATAGCAGGCACTTGCTCGCTTTGATCAGGATGAACGATAAACACGATCTCGTAATGACGCATGTTATCTCCTTATGGATGATTAAAAACAGCCTTTCACCATGCGAAGTAAAAGGCAAGGCAAAGAGGCTGAATTTTATCCGCATTTCTTAAAAAATACAAGTCCGGATTCAAAATCCACTTTCTTTTCAATCAAAAAACAACATTAGGCCTTATGGTTATTTCCTAGCAATCCACTCAACTATCTGCCAAAAATCTGCTAAAATCTGCCCCATCCTAATAAATACAGCATCAAAAGGCACACAATCATGGCTCTTTTGCAGATTTCAGAACCCGGCATGTCCGCCGCCCCCCATCAACACCGCCTCGCCGTAGGCATTGATTTAGGCACAACCAACAGCTTGGTTGCCACCGTCCGCAGCGGCAGCGCAGTCTGCCTGCCCGATTCAGACGGCCGCGCCACCCTGCCTTCAGTTGTCCGTTATTTGGATGGCGAAGTTGAAGTCGGCAAAAACGCCCTTTCCGCCCAAAAAACCGATCCGCTAAATACCATCAGCTCTGCCAAACGCCTGATCGGCCGCACCCTTACCGACCTCGCACAAGAGGCGCAATACCTGCCCTATCGATTTACACCCAATGAGCGCGTGGTCGAGTTAAACACCCGTCAAGGTGCAAAAACGCCTATCGAAGTATCGGCAGAAATCCTCAAAGCCCTCAAATCGCGTGCTGAAGAAACATTAGGCGGAGATTTGGTCGGTGCCGTCATTACCGTACCCGCCTATTTTGACGATGCCCAACGTCAAGCCACCAAAGATGCCGCACGCTTGGCAGGCTTAAATGTATTACGCCTCCTCAACGAGCCGACTGCCGCCGCAATCGCCTACGGACTGGATAACGCATCAGAAGGCACGTTTGTCGTTTATGACTTGGGCGGCGGCACATTCGACGTATCCGTATTGCAACTGACCAAAGGCCTGTTTGAAGTGAAAGCCACCGGCGGCAACAGCGCATTGGGCGGCGACGATTTCGATCATCGTTTGTTCTGCTACCTGCTCGAACAAAACGACCTCTCCAAACTCAACGAACAAGACAGCCAACTTCTGCTTTCCCTTGTTCGTACCGCAAAAGAAAAACTGACCACTCAAACCGAAGCCGTCATCGAAACCACACTTTCAGACGGCCATAAAATTCATACCGTCATTACCCGCCAAGAGTTTCACAACCTGACCCAAAATCTGGTACAAAAAACCATCGAACCCGTCAAACAGGCTTTGAAAGATGCCGGCGTAACCAAGGCCGATGTCAAGGGCGTGATTATGGTCGGCGGCTCTACCCGTATGCTGCATGTCCAACAAGCGGTCGCCACCTTCTTCGGACAAACTCCGCTGAACAATCTCAACCCTGACGAAGTGGTCGCACTCGGTGCCGCCATACAGGCAAATGTCCTTGCAGGTAACAAAACCGACGGCGAATGGCTGCTGCTTGACGTTACACCTTTGTCGCTTGGTCTGGAAACCTACGGCGGTCTTGCCGAAAAAATTATCCCGCGCAACTCCACCATTCCTACCGCGCGCGCGCAGGACTTTACCACTTTCAAAGACGGTCAAACTGCCATGACGATACACGTCGTTCAAGGCGAGCGCGAACTTGTTTCCGACTGCCGCAGCCTTGCCAAATTTACCCTGCGCGGTATTCCGCCCATGGCAGCAGGCGCAGCGCGTATCCGCGTGACCTTCCAAGTTGATGCCGACGGTTTGCTGTCCGTTTCTGCACAAGAGCAAAGCACCGGCGTACAGGCGCAAATCGAAGTTAAACCTTCCTACGGCTTAGACGACGGCACCATCACCCAAATGCTCAAAGACAGCATGAGCAACGCCGCCGAAGACATGGCCGCACGCGCACGCGCCGAAGCCGTAGTCGAAGCCGAAAGCCTGACCGACGCTGTCAACGCCGCCCTTGAGTTGGACAGCGATTTATTGGAAGCCGAAGAATTGCAACAGATTCAACAAGACATCGCCGCTTTGCAAGGCCGTCTGAAAGACGGCAAAGCCGAAGACATCCGTGCCGCCGTCGCCAAACTCAGCCACAGCACCGACAACTTCGCCGCCAAGCGCATGAACCGCAACATCCAACGTGCGCTGACAGGTCAAAGCGTTGATAATATTTGATGCCTAAACAGTTTCAGACGGCCTCGAAAGATACAAAGGTCGTCTATCTAATATCCAAAAACCGAAACGATTTCTTTTATGAGACTCTGGCATCAAACCCTTATTCCCCTACTCCCCCGCGCCCAGCTTTTGGGGCAACACCGTGAATGCGCCGCTTTACGCGGGGCGGGCTGGGGCAGGCCGCACGCGACGGTGAATTATGTCTTCATCCATTCGCCTTACAAGCTCTATCTGTATCACGCACTGATTATGGAAGAGATGGAAAAGCGCGGCTACAAGCCTGACGTTTTATGGAAAGACCCGCTATATCGCGGCAAAGTCGTTGCCCCATACCATTCGCACGCGACTGAAACAGCTACTTCGCCGATTTATGCCGAACATGATGATGCCTACTTGGACGAATGTCTGGAAAATTTAAGAAGTAAAGGCATCATGTTATAAACCCATTTTTCAGACGGCCTGAATATTGAATACCCAAGGCCGTCTGAAACCACATTAACCACAACCACTCTTAAACAACCGAGACAATAAAAATGCCAAAAATTACCGTACTCCCACACGCGACATTATGCCCCGAAGGCGCGGTTATCGAAGATGCACCGGAAGGCCAAACCGTCCTTGACGTACTGCTCGACCATGATATCGAAGTCGATCACGCCTGCGAAAAATCCTGCGCCTGTACCACCTGCCACGTGATTATCCGCAAAGGCTTCGACAGCTTGGAAGAACCGACCGAATTGGAAGAAGACCTGCTCGACCAGGCATGGGGCTTGGAAGCTGATTCACGCTTGAGCTGTCAGGCGGTGGTTGCCGATGAAGACTTGGTGGTCGAAATCCCCAAATACACCATCAACCACGCGCGTGAAGACCATTAAAACAAGGTTTAATGAAAAAGGCCGTCTGAAACCATGTGGTTATGGTTTCAGACGGCCTTTTGGTTACTTCCCAAACTATTCGATATGAGGAAAAATAAAACGCATACGGGAAATCTGCATGGCAGCCACTTTCTGAGTAGCAGAATAATTTTCGATTTTTTCTTGAATTCTGATTTGATGCAGATTGCCGTGATGCTTAGGAGCAGATTTTTGAGGCTCGCTTGTCGCCTGCAACTCTTGCTCTGTTTTCAACGCTTCCTCTGCCTCGATGGCCGAGAGTGCAGCCTCATCCCTTACCAAACCGAAACGCTCGATAATGGCATTGGCTTCATCTATATAATGAGATTTGTTTGCGCCATTTTCCAACACCGCATCTTCAAGCACGACCGACAAATGCTTGCCGCACTTTTCGATACGCTCTGCGATCCGCGAATAAACCATCCAACGTTTCAACCTCAATGCGCCTACATCGTCATTAGGTGAAGCGGCATCCAGTTTAATTAAGCCATAGTGCTTGCCGTAATACAGACGGAACACCAGCTGCTTCAAACCTTCTGTTTCGTCCAGCATCCGATAAAATTCGCGAACCAACAACAGCAAACGGTCAAATGCGCCTGCTTTAGACAGATACTCCGGATCATCGGAAGCAAGCGCGTAAATCAGTTTGGACAATTTGGCGTTGAGTGCGTTATTCATCTTTTTTCCTTTTATTTTTAAGCGATGGATTTTCTTAAGAGCTATTCCAAAAAATTTGGTTGCATAGCTAAATGTAAATTTTGCACGAAAACCAAATCATTCAAAACGGAATAGAAAGTGCAAAACAGCAGATTCAAAGAGAATATGCCGTAAGTTTTTAAGTGTTTTGCCGTATTTTAACGCAAATATGCTATTTTGTTAAAAAATAACATCATTATTTATCTGCCCATCTTCCGTAAAACAATCTGGCAGTCCGACTTCTTCTTGATTAAAATAATTACTAATAGCCCAAACCCAATAAAGGAACACATCATGAAATGGACAGATACCCAACGCATCGCCGAAGAACTCTACGACTTACACGGCGACAGCATCGATCCGAAAACCGTACGCTTTACCCAACTGCGTGATCTGATTATGGCTTTGCCTGAATTTGACGATGATCCTGCGCGTTGCGGCGAGCGTATTCTTGAAGCCGTGCAACAAGCATGGATAGATGAAGCAGAATAATCTTTACCCCCTTCCCTATCAAACAAGACCTCAGGCTGTTTTTTAGACGGCCTGAGGTCTTTATTAAATCTATTCATACAATTTCGGAAAATTTCGAAATTGACTCATACTGACCTCAAATTTATTATGCAGTCTGACAACAAATAAAAGATATGCAGAAGGTGCATAAGCATGAATCACGCTCGAGAAATCGCTGCTTTAAACAACAGCCTTTCTGATTTGAAAGGCGACATCAATGTTTCGTTCGAATTTTTCCCGCCGAAAAACGAACAAATGGAAACTATGCTATGGGATTCCATCCATCGCCTGCAAACCTTGCATCCGAAATTCGTTTCCGTAACCTACGGTGCAAACTCCGGCGAACGCGATCGCACACACAGTATCGTCAAACGCATCAAACAAGAAACCGGCCTTGACGCCGCCCCCCACCTGACCGGTATCGATGCCAGCCCTGACGAGTTGCGTCAAATTGCCAAAGACTATTGGGACAGCGGTATCCGCCGTATTGTTGCCCTACGTGGCGACGAGCCGCCCGGCTACGAGAAAAAACCTTTCTATGCCGAAGATTTGGTCAAACTGTTGCGCTCCGTGGCCGACTTTGATATTTCCGTAGCGGCCTATCCAGAGGTGCACCCGGAAGCCAAATCCGCCCAAGCCGACTTGATCAATCTGAAACGCAAAATCGATGCGGGTGCAAACCACGTTATCACCCAATTCTTCTTTGACGTGGAAAGCTATCTGCGCTTCCGCGACCGTTGCGTGATGATGGGCATCGACGTTGAAATCGTTCCCGGCATCCTGCCTGTAACCAATTTCAAGCAATTGACCAAAATGGCCCAAGTGACCAATGTCAAAATCCCAAGCTGGCTGTCTAAAATGTACGAAGGTTTGGATGACGACCAAGGCACGCGCAACCTTGTTGCCGCCAGCATCGCCATCGACATGGTCAAAGTCCTCTCTCGCGAAGGTGTCAAAGACTTCCACTTCTACACCCTCAACCGCAGCGAACTGACTTACGCCATCTGCCATATTTTGGGTGTACGCCCCCGTTAATAAAACAGACGGCCTCCCCATTCTGATTTACAATATCGAACATTCAGGCCATACCGGCCTGATTAAAAATTCCAACTAGGAGAGTTAACATGACAACATTGCATTTTTCAGGCTTCCCGCGCGTCGGTGCCTTCCGCGAATTGAAATTCGCACAAGAAAAATACTGGCGCAAAGAAATCAGCGAGCAAGAATTGCTGGCTGTTGCTAAAGACTTGCGCGAGAAAAACTGGAAACACCAAGCTGCTGCCAACGCTGATTTCGTTGCTGCAGGTGATTTCACTTTCTACGACCACATCCTCGACCTGCAAGTTGCCACCGGTGCCATCCCTGCCCGTTTCGGCTTCGACAGCCAAAACCTGTCTTTGGAACAATTCTTCCAACTGGCCCGTGGTAATAAAGACCAATTCGCTATCGAAATGACCAAATGGTTCGACACCAACTATCACTACTTGGTGCCTGAATTCCACGCCGATACCGAATTTAAAGCCAACGCCAAACACTACGTTCAACAGCTGCAAGAAGCCAAAGCTTTGGGCCTGAAAGCCAAACCGACCGTTGTTGGTCCGTTGACTTTCCTGTGGGTTGGTAAAGAAAAAGGCGCTGTTGAATTCGACCGTCTGAGCCTGTTGCCTAAACTGTTGCCTGTTTACGTTGAAATCCTGACTGCTTTGATTGAAGCAGGTGCCGAGTGGATTCAAATCGACGAGCCTGCTTTGACTGTCGACCTGCCTAAAGAATGGGTAGAAGCATACAAAGACGTTTACGCTACTTTGAGCAAAGTAAGCGCCAAAATCCTGTTGAGCACTTACTTCGGTTCTGTTGCCGAACACGCTGCTTTGCTGAAATCCCTGCCTGTTGACGGCCTGCACATCGACTTGGTACGCGCTCCTGAGCAACTGGACGCATTTGCCGATTACGACAAAGTTCTGTCTGCCGGCGTTATCGACGGCCGCAATATTTGGCGCGCCAACCTGAACAAAGTTTTGGAAACTGTTGAGCCTCTGCAAGCCAAACTGGGCGACCGTTTGTGGATCTCCAGCTCTTGCTCTCTGCTGCACACTCCATTTGACTTGTCAGTTGAAGAAAAACTGAAAGCCAACAAACCTGACCTGTACTCTTGGTTGGCATTCACCCTGCAAAAAACCCAAGAATTGCGCGTTCTGAAAGCCGCATTAAACGAAGGTCGTGATTCCGTTGCCGAAGAACTGGCTGCCAGCCAAGCTGCTGCCGACTCCCGTGCCAACAGCAGCGAAATCCACCGTGCAGACGTTGCCAAACGCCTGGCCGATTTGCCTGCCAACGCAGACCAACGCAAATCTCCATTTGCCGACCGTATCAAAGCGCAACAAGCATGGTTGAACCTGCCTCTGCTGCCGACTACCAACATCGGTTCTTTCCCTCAAACTACCGAAATCCGCCAAGCACGCGCAGCCTTCAAAAAAGGCGAACTGTCTGCCGCCGATTACGAAGCTGCGATGAAAAAAGAAATCGCCTTGGTGGTTGAAGAGCAAGAAAAACTGGACTTGGACGTACTGGTACACGGCGAAGCTGAGCGTAACGACATGGTTGAATACTTCGGCGAACTGTTGAGCGGTTTTGCATTCACCCAATACGGCTGGGTACAAAGCTACGGCTCACGCTGCGTTAAACCACCTATCATCTTCGGTGACGTAAGCCGTCCTGAAGCCATGACTGTGGCTTGGTCTACTTACGCTCAAAGCCTGACCAAACGCCCGATGAAAGGTATGTTGACCGGTCCTGTAACCATTCTGCAATGGTCTTTCGTCCGCAACGATATTCCTCGCTCTACCGTGTGCAAACAAATCGCACTGGCTCTGAACGACGAAGTATTGGACCTGGAAAAAGCCGGCATCAAAGTCATCCAAATTGATGAACCTGCCATCCGCGAAGGTCTGCCTTTGAAACGTGCCGATTGGGATGCCTACCTGAACTGGGCCGGTGAATCTTTCCGCCTGTCCTCTACCGGTTGCGAAGACAGCACCCAAATCCACACTCATATGTGCTACTCTGAGTTCAACGACATCCTGCCTGCCATCGCCGCCATGGACGCTGACGTCATCACCATCGAAACTTCACGTTCCGACATGGAGCTCTTGACTGCGTTCGGCGAGTTCAAATACCCGAACGACATCGGCCCAGGTGTTTACGACATCCACAGCCCACGCGTACCGACTGAAGCTGAAGTTGAGCACCTGTTGCGCAAAGCCATCGAGGTTGTACCGGTTGAACGTCTGTGGGTTAACCCAGACTGCGGCCTGAAAACACGTGGCTGGAAAGAAACTCTGGAACAACTCCAAGTGATGATGAACGTAACCCACAAACTGCGTGCCGAACTGGCTAAATAATGTGAGTTAGATGAAAAGGCCGTCTGAAAATTTTCAGACGGCCTTTTTTTATTTATCGATATTTAGACCATAAAGATTACAGCTTCAACAGCTTACAAAATCCCTGTCGTTGTATGATGCTCTTCCACTCCTGATGTATACACATTCTTAGTATGGTGATACACAGCATCTTTAGTTGTTGCGACAATATAGTTTGCTTCTGACAAGATATCGCTCAAGGCAACTTTACTGCCGGTCGTATTCACCTTTGTCAGTGCTGCACCATTATGGCTATTGCCTTCTGAATACGTTTTGATGTTATTTTCAAAGCGCAGCCATGAATCATACAGTTCGTCTTTGATGTCCGTCATGATTTTATTGTTGGCTACATTTAAAGATGCCTTGCCCTTAGGGTTGGTACTGTATACGTCTACCAAAACATCATCTAGGGCACCACCAAGTTTCAATGTGTTATTAGTGATGTTGTACTCTTTGGCATTGCTTTTCAAATAAGCAAATTCGACATAGCCGTCAGATTTTTCACGCACGGAAATTTTGTTGTTGTGAATTGTCACCGCACCATGCATAGCGACATTGCCATGGTGTTCTTCCACATAAACCGGTACTGCGCCTTTCATAATCTTGCCGATATCGGCATCATTGCCGCTAATGGTAATAGTACCGCTGCCAATGCCGTTTTTAGATAAAACGCGGTCGTAGGTATCGTTGATGACGGCAATCAGATATTTGGTGGATTCGCCGCTGATCTTGTTATTTGCCATATTGAGCGTGTAATCCATTTTGCTTTCATGGTTACGGAACTCAATCGCGTAAGTCTGAATATTGTTTTGATAAACCGTCAGATTTTTAATGACATTATTGCTGATATCGAAATAGCCTTTGTTAGCCGAGTGCAAATCTTTGTATTGGGTATTGGTTTGCACCTGAATCCCTGAATACATGTGATAGTACTTGCCCAAGTCATCATCAACATTCAAACGGAAGCTCGGGTCTTGGATAATGGTATTGCCGGTAATTTTGACTTTATCCATAGAAAACTGGCGGTTGTAAGCAGCAATACCATACAGCCGGTCACCTGTTAACACATTGTCTTCAATGACAATGCCTGTACCATCATGCACATCCAAGCCTTTGCGGTAGTTGTGGTTGGTCGTGTTTTTACGGTATGTGACACCGTAATTGTAGCTGCCCGCAACCACAGCCATACCGTAGCCGGTACCGCCATCCGCTTCGTGGCCGTTCCAATCCAAACGGTTGCCCTCGCCGATAAAGTTTTGTTGGAAACCGATCAGCGCACCGGCAACGCGGTTGTGGTGCAGATACGAATCAACAATACGGTTGTTTTCACCCAAAGGCAGCGCTTCATATTTTTCATCAATTTCGCCGCTTTGTACGCGCTCTTTAAAGGTCAGCTTTTGACCTTTTTCCTTTTCCAAAGAAGCGGTCGACGTGAACATCACACCAGCACGATTGGCACCGGAAACCTCTACTTTACTGATTAAAGTATTGTCCGCATCGTTCACCAAAATGCCGTTTACCTTGCCAAAATAGCTTAAGCCTTTGCGGTAAAAATCAGGGTTGGTATATTGAACCGACAAGTTGGCAATGGTTTTATTGTTTTGTCCATCGATCAAGATACCGGCAAATTGGCGAATGTCATCATGGTTGGTGTTCGGATTGAACACGCCTGTCTGCGCCTTATCAAACGTTACTTTGGTTTTACCCATCCCCGAACCAAACAAACCGCGTGCGCCGGAAACGGTTTTATCCATCACAATCTGGTTGGAAATATAGTAGGTACCATCCAAGAAGACCATGGCTTTTTCTTTATGAGCCGCCTCTAAAGCCGCTTTAAATGCCTGAAGGCTGTCCTTTTTACCCTGCGCATCGGCACCAAAATCATTCACACGAACATAATTACCATACTCTTTAGATTGATACACGCGGTATTTTCCAGAGACACCGGCCCTGCTTTCGGCATAATCGTCAATTTTGTTTTCTTTGACTGAACTGAGGTGGCTATCGTGACTCATGGCTGTTTTTTTGCCGGAAGAAACGCTCACGACTTTGTTATGGCCGTCTGAATCGTTCAAAATCTTTTTATGCACAATTTCGACTGTTTTTTTTCCTTCGGCAATTCTGTCTTCTGCCTCTTTTTCTTTGCGGGCAGCGTCTTGTTTGGCTTTACGCTCTGCAATCGCTTTTTCGACTGCTGCTTTATGCGCTTCTTTTGCATGCTCGACGGCGTTTGCTTTGGCTGTGGCGGCTTCGGCTATTTTTTTTGCTTTAGCCTCTTCGTATTTTTTTTGCTTTTCAGCCAAAATTTTTTCCATCGATTGATTAACCGGTTTGTTTACCGGCTCTTTTGAAACAACCTGTTTGTCCGTTACTTTAGACGCAATGGTATTTTTACCAGAAACGCTACTTGCAGAAGCAACACTGGCCCGTACGACACGCATTTTTGTTACAACGCCGTCTGAAGATGATGAGGTACTGTTCAATCTTGCCGCCTCAGCCACATGAACCGCATCTCTCGTTACAGTATTTTTACCGCTTAATTGCTTGGGTTCAGGAAAAACAGACGGACTTCCCCCAAAATTTTGGGTGTGTATCCATTCTTTTAGAGGAGAAGATGATTCGGAAGTGGTTTCAGGAGTTGAGGAGCCTTGACGGATATGGGTACGGCCAAGAGGGGCAAGTTTATGTGACATAATCAGCGTATTTCCTTGTATCAAATATCGTCCTTTTCCACCGCACAAGCGTGCAACAAAAAAGTTCGATGAATAAAGAGGTAAGACGGATTCTGTCGTAACAGCAATTGCCTGTATAAAGCTAGCCACTTTGAGAAACTCGGCAGCGTTTCCCCTTCTGCCGATTTTCTGATTGAAAACGGTAATGGTGTTTGGACAGAACCCTTGGATGGCTTTTATAGGCAATCTGTCCGCGTACCATGTGTCCGGTTATTTTTGACGGAAAATGTATCAGAGTCCCTTTTTAATTAATTAGTTCATCCAAAGTTAAGTTATTTTTGATTTTTATAGCAAAATAAAAATGGTTTTATCTTGCATTGTTTTTCTTTTTGGCGTGACAGAGTTAATACCGCGAAGCCAAAAAGGAGGGGAATTCTAACACAATATGTTTTTAGCATTTCCCATTTAACTAAATTTACAAAATAAATATCTATAAATGTTTTTAACTTCATCGAAAAATCAATAAAATTCGATATTTTCAATGTGTATTTTTACAACATAATTGCGCATTATATACCGATTATCTTAAAATGCTACCGTTTGTTTGTAAAATTTAGCATTTTATTATTTATCTTCCCTCTCTAAAATCCAATAAAAAAGGCCGTCTGAAAAAATATTTCAGACGGCCTTTTTTATTGAATGCGTTCTATTTAACAAACTTCGACCAACCAGCCATGTTTGTCTTCTGCCAAACCGTATTGAATGTCGGTAATCGCCTTACGGATTGCATAACCGCGCTCTTGGCTCTTCACTTCGATTTCTTCGCCATCAATCACGAAAGAAGTTACCGGAGAAATAACCGCAGCCGTACCAGTCAGAATCGCTTCCGCACCATTCTCAATCGCGGCTTTCAGCTCGTCGACAGTAAAGTTGCGCTCGGTAACAGTGTAGCCCAAATCTTTGGCAACAGTCAGTACAGAATCGCGGGTAACGCCGTGTAAGAATTCGTCGGTCAACGGTTTGGTAATGATTTCATCGCCGTTAATCAGGATAAAGTTAGACGCGCCGGTTTCCTGAACATCGCCATTCGGGCAGAACAACACTTGGTTTGCACCATATTCAGCTTTGGCTTTCAACACCCAAGGCATGGCGGAAGCGTAGTTGCCGCCGCATTTCACACGACCCATATGTGGGGCGCAACGGATGTGTTCGGTTTCCACCAAGATTTTAACGGGCGAACCGGCTTTGAAATAGTCGCCGACAGGAGAAGCCAGAATGTACAGCAAAGCAGTTTCGGAAGGAGAACCGGCTTTACCGATCACAGGGTCGGTACCGATCAAAGTCGGACGCAGGTACAAAGCGGCAGGCGCATCAGGGATTTCCTCGGCGGAACGTTTGACCAATTCGATCAAAGCATTCAAATAAGCCTCTGTCTTAGGACGCGGCAGGTGCAGAATATCTGCGCTTTGCTGCATACGCGCGATGTTAGCGGTCGGGCGGAACATCACGATTTTGCCGTTTGCCTGACGGAATGCCTTCAAACCTTCAAAACATTCGCTGCCGTAATGCAAAGCATGTGCGCCGGGGGCGAGTGTCAGGTCTTTGGAAGATTGCCATTCTACCGGTTGCCATTTACCTTCACGATAAGCGATAACGGGCATTTCAGCGTGAAAAACGCTGCCGAATACGGCTGGAACTGGTCTGCTCATGATGATTGCCTTTCTTATTCTGATGTGCAAAATAAATTAATTAATTAAAGACTGAACAATACGCCTTTCAATATAGGTTTGACAAGTACCCGTCAGCATAAAGACACCGTCCCCCTGCCGTCTGAAACATGCCGTCCTATCCGAAATCCGGCAAATCGTTTAAACTGATACCATTTTTCAGACGGCCTGCCCCAACCGCAGCCAACCCGGAGTAACCCATGAAACTCATCTCTACCATCATCAAAATCCTGATTCTTCTTGTTTTCCTCCTGCTGGCCATCACCAATACCCACACCGTATCCTTCTTCTACCTGCCTGGCCAAAACATCAATCTGCCGCTGATTGTCGTGCTTTTCGGTGCATTTATTATCGGCATCGTGTTCGGTATGTTTGCCCTCTTCGGCCGTCTGTTGTCCCTGCGCAGCGAAAACAACCGTCTGCGCGCCGAAGTGAAAAAACACGCCCACCTTTCCGAAAAAGACCTGACTCCAGTCAAAACCGAGACACCGGCAACGACTTCCGAAACCACTCCTAAAGCGTAACGCCACCAATCAATAAAGGAATACCATGGACAATGAATTGTGGGTCATCTTACTGCCCATCGTCCTCCTCCCCGTTTTCTTCGCTATGGGCTGGTTTGCCGCGCGCGTCGATATGAAGACCGTCCTGAAACAGGCCAAAAGCATACCGGCAGGGTTTTACAAAAGCCTTGATGCCCTCGTTGACCGCAACAGCGGCCGTGCCGCGCGTGAATTGGCGGAAGTGATTGACCAGCAGCCGCAGTCATACGACTTAAACCTGACTTTGGGCAAACTCTACCGCCAACGCGGCGAAAACGATAAAGCCATCAATATGCACCGCGCCCTGCTCGATTCGCCCGACACCGTCAACGAAAAACGCGCGCGCGTGCTTTTTGAATTGGCGCAAAACTACCAAAGCGCAGGCTTGGTGGACCGTGCCGAACAAATCTTCCTCGGTTTGCAGGAAGGCGATATGGCACGCGAAGCCCGCCAACACCTTTTGAGCATTTACCAACAGGATCGTGATTGGGAAAAAGCCATCGAGATGGCACAGCTCTTGAGCCATGACGAACAAACCTACCAGTTTGAAATCGCCCAGTTCTATTGCGAAATTGCCCAAGCCGCGCTGTTCAAATCCAACTTCGATGCCGCCCGCTACAACATCGGCAAAGCACTCGAAGCCAACAAAAAATGTACACGCGCCAACATCATCCTCGGCGACATCGAATACCGTCAGGGCAATTTCCCTGCCGCAGTGGAAGCGTATTCCGCCATCGAGCAGCAAAACCACGCCTATCTGAGCATGGTCGGCGAGAAACTCTATGAAGCCTATGCCGCGCAAGGCAAACAGGAAGAAGGCCTCAACCGCCTTATCGGCTATATGCAAACCTTCCCCGAGCTTGACCTGATCAACGTCATCTACGAGAAAGCTCTGTTGCTTAAGGGCGAAACCGAAGCGGCGCAAATCGCTGTCGAACTCGTCCGCCAAAAACCCGACCTCAACGGCGTGTACCGCCTGCTTGGTTTGAAACTCAGCAATATGAATCCGGAGTGGAAAGCCGATGCCGATATGATTCGTTCGATTATCGGCCGCCAGCTGCAAAAAAGCGTCATGTACCGCTGCCGCAACTGCCACTTCAAATCCCAAGTCTTCTTCTGGCACTGCCCTGCCTGCAATAAATGGCAAACCTTTACGCCGAATAAAATCGAGATTTGATCAAGCGTTAAGCATTAAAAAAAGGCCGTCTGAAATCTTTTCAGACGGCCTTTTTATTACGAAACAAAATATCAAAGCGGTTCAAAACATGGCTGTACACACCAGCAATATCTGTCAACAACGCTGCCCTGCCCATGCCAACGCCGCTACAATCTGAGCCTCAATATCGGCATTAAACTCGCCTGCACGGTACGCATCGCGCAATTCTGTGCGACGGGTTTCATCTGCCGCAATTTGGTTTAACACCACTTGCGGAAACTCGTTAAACACAGGCCCTTCCTCTTCATGACCCATCAAAAACAGCGCAGGAATTTTTTGATTGGCGCGGACGATTTCCTGTTGGCGCGGATTCTCAAAACGGCTGCTGTCGCCAAAATCGTTTCGGGCAATATAGTTGACGCGGATATTGGGATTCAACTCCGTCATTTTTTGAATAAACGGCACAAACACGCGGCAATCAGGGCAATATGGCGCAGCGGCAAGCAGCCAGTTTTGCAGACGGCTGATCTTTTTGACCGCCGCTACCGTTTGCGCCGACAGCTCGGTTGCCTGATAGAGTTGCTGCTGTTTCAATTTGTCTTCTTCAGTATCAAAATCCAAATATTCTGCATAATTGGCCATGCTTTACTCCTGTTCTGTTGTATCGGTTTTCCCTGCCACACCGGTCAAAAGCGGAACAAGCAGATTGACGACGAGGTTTTCAAATAGCGGCTCATCAAGAGGCGATTCGTCCGAATGGCCAAACACCAGCTTCACTTCGGTATATTCTTTCTGCCCTTTGCTCATTTTGTTGCCGTTAAAAACCTCATGGGCTTTTCTCAAGGCAGCATCCCAATCCTCTTTCTTGTTGTACTCCTCCGCAGCGGCAAGGCTGGTTTTGGCAAAAAACGGCAAGGGGGTATTTTGTCCGATTCGGAAATATACCAACCATTCTTTCAAAAGTGCCCTCGCCACCTCTTGCCCGATGGCGGCATAGGTTTCGGTCTGTCCCAGGCTGACAATATAGGTTTGTCGGCTTTCAACGGATTTAGGGGCGATGGCGCAAAAAATCAAATGCTCCAATAAACGGGCAATGCGGTTGGGTGCATTGTCTTTTTGATTTAGGAACACAATGCGGCCGCACTCATAAAGATTGCCGATGGTGCCTTGTAAAACCAAATCGTCAAAGTGTTCTTCATAAGGTTCAGACGGCCTTTTGTTACTGCGTATCAGCTCGGCATCCACGTTTTTCGCAGATATTTGATACTGCTTCTGCCACAAACTGCCCAACTCGCCTACCGGCATCAGGCTTTCTGCATTCAGCCGAATGGCCGTATCTTCAAAGTCTTCCCCTTTGCGCCGCGCATCCAAATAGGCATCGGCAATCCGACCTTCATGTTGCGGCTCAAACGGTTCGGCAGATTCCCATGCGCCGTCCAGATACGGCTGATCCCAGCTTAAATTTTTCTTCAGCCAAACTTTGACAGGATTACGCCAAAAACTGATGAGCTCGCCTTGATGAATGGTCTTGTCTGGCTCTTCCTGACTTAAAGCCTCAAGGAAAAACGGCTGCGCTTCCGCTTGCGGTTGGTTCAACGCATCGGCGTAATCTTGGCGCGTACTGAAGAGGCCCTCTGAAAGCGCGTCCTTTTGGAAATAACGGCGTGAAAACGCCTGCAACGGATGATGTTTCACCCATTTCTCCGACAACTCGCGCCCGCTTTTCCCTGTCATGGCGGCAATGGTATCCAGTAGTTCGCTGATTAACGAAGACGACGCAAACTCGGCATCATTGCGTATATCGCGGCCGATATAAGACAAATACAGCATTTCACGTGCGCTGATTAAGGCTTCAAGGAAAAGATAACGGTCGTCGTCGCGGCGGGCGCGGTCGCCTTTTTTCGGATGCTTGGCAATCAGGTCGAACACTGCCGCTTTGGTATTGCGCGGAAAATCGCCGTCATTCAAACCCAACAGGCAAACCATTTTAAACGGCAGGCTGCGCATCGGCACCATACTGCAAAAAGTGATGCCACCGCTCAAAAATCCGGCTTGGCTTTCGCTGTCCAAAAAGCGGCGGATATGGCGGATAATGGTTTTACACGGCAACAATCCGTCAAATTCGGCCAACTGCGCCTCTTCCTGCCATTTCGCCAAAGATTGCTCAAACTGTTGCTTGGCGTATTGGTCGTCCGTATCCGGAGCAAACAGTTTCTCCAACAAATCGCGACAACGCTGCACCCAGCTTTCCACATTGGCAGGCTCTTGCCATTGCGCCGCCATATCGGCCAAAGTACGGACAAATTCGGCAAAACCGCTGAACACGTCCAACTGGTTGACGTTGCTATGCCACGCGCTCACGCCCTGCCACATGCCGTTGCCGCCTTCGGGCAGCATCCAGCCCAAGGCCAAACGCTCTACCGCCTGTTGCCAAGTAAAGAGGTTGTCTTTGCCCTCGCGCATGGTTTGGTCCAAACCCCAATGCACATTTAATCCGGCAACAGTCTCATGCAGCAGTGGCACATCTTCCTCGCTCAAACCGAAGCGTTGCAGCACCAACCGGCTTTCCAGCAAAGGCAAAACCTTGTCTACTTCAAACCGGCTCTCCAGCAAGTCCAAAGTTTGCGCCAAAGCATACAGCAACGGCTGACGGCGGCTGAGTTTCACATCCGAAATCGAATACGGCAAAGCCTGGCTGCCTGCCTGCTCCTGTCCGAAAACAGCTTCGATAAACGGACTGTACGGCTCAATGTTCGGCGTCAACACGGCAATATCGTGCGGCTGCCAGTCGGGATTTTTTTGCAACACCAGCGACAGCTCTTCTTTCAAAATCTGCAATTCGCGCAAAGGGCTGTGTGCCGCAACGATTTTGACCGAGCCGTCGTTCAGCAGCTTGTCCGGCTCGACACACACTGGATTGCCGTCCGCATCGTGAACCTGAAACAAAGTCGGCTGCGCGCCTGCTTCGCCTTCTTCCTGTTGATACAAGCGTTCAGACGGCATGATTAAGTTTTGAATATCGTTTTGCAGGCAATGCAACAAGGTATCGTCTTTTCCCTCTTCATAAACCTGAATATCCTGCTCAGTTTCCACTTCCAACAGAAAATCAAAGAAATCGCGCCCCTGCTTGCCCAAAGAAGCCAACAGCGGATGCCCTGCCTGCGACAAATCCGCCTCATCGCCCCTTTTCAAAATCTGCGCCTCGTCGATGACCTCGCCCCAATATTGGCTACTCGGATTGAGCGCAAACACAAATACATCGCAATGCTTGGAAATTTGGTGCAGCAGTTGCAGATACATCGGTGCCATTGTCGAAATGCCGAATACAAACAACCTTTGCGGCAAAACCGATTTATCCAACTGTGCCAACAGCTTTTCCCACAAGGCCACGCGGTGCGGCGCAGATTGGCTGCCATCGTCCAAATAACGCCACAGCCGCGCCTGCCAATCCTCATCATCGCCCAAACCCAGCAGCTTACCAGCCTGCCACGCATCAATCCAATCCGGGCGGTACACCAAATATTGGTCGAAAATATCGGCCATTTGTCCAGCAAGCTGATAATCTGCCGATGCCGAGCTGTGCAAATAACTTTCCAGCTTCAGGCGTACGTTTTCGTATTCCGGGGCCGTCTGAAACACTTCGCTGCGGAACAAATCCAGCAAACGCCAGCGCATGACTTCAGGCGAAAACGGACTGAGCGGCGGCACATCGGGAACCAATTTGCGCATCAGCTGCCACGCCAAACCGGCAGGCAGGCTGAACTTCAAATTCGCCGCCACGCCGAGTTTGCGCGCAAAAAACACATTCAGATACCGCCGCATCCCCTGGCTCTGCACCACCACTTCTTCCTGCGCCAATACAGAATCCAAGGGCAAGGCCTGATGAATATGCGCGCACATTTCGGCAAGCGCTTCCAAACGGTCGGACTGATAAAGATAAAACATAGCAGACAATCTAAAAAACAATTGCCCACATTATAATGCCATTAGGACAAATGCTTCAGCAGAAGCGGCAAACAAAAACACAGGCCGTCTGAAACACATCGCTTCAGACGGCCTAAAACAAACCCATCGGCAGCCAATTATTAATTATTTATCGACCCCTGTACAAACCGGCTTCTCCTATCCTATAATTTCCCACATTCGGAATGTAGCGCAGCCCGGTAGCGCACTTCGTTCGGGACGAAGGGGTCGGAGGTTCGAATCCTCTCATTCCGACCAAATACAAAACCTGCTTGAGTCCAAGCAGGTTTTTTACATTCGGCAAGCCTATACTTCCGGCGGCGGGAAAGGCGCGCCTTCAGGATGTTTGTAGCGGTTGTACATAAACAAATATTGTTCCGGAAAACGGCGTATCCAATATTCGGTATTTTCATTGATCACGCGCGCATCGTTCTCCTTATCGCCGTTCAACTCGCCGCGCAAAGGCTCTATATGCAAGACAAAGCCTTTACCGTCGGGCAAACGCTCGCCGCAGAAAAACAAAGCCTTCACGCCTTTGACTTGCGCCAGCTTGCCTGCCAACGTCATGGTGTAGGCAGGTTTGCCGAAAAAGTCCACCCACACGCCGTCGCCCCCTTCTTCCGGAGACGGCACATGGTCTGGCAACACAATGGTCGCTTCGCCACCGCGCAGCGCTTTGATGATTTGTTTGACGCCCTGAATGCTGGTCGGTGCAGTCTTGCCTTTACCGCGCACGCGCCCTGCCTGCATTACCGCATCAAATGCCTTGATTTTCGGCGGCTTGTACATCGCCGTCAGCGGAAACGGCAGCTGCTGGCTGATGTAGCGGCCGGCCAAATCATAGCTGCCGATGTGCGGCGTGATAAACAGCAAACCTTCACCCGCGCTCAAGGCCGTCTGAACATGTTCCCAACCGTTGACGCTGACAAACAGGTTTTCAATTTCCTCAGGCCGTCTGAAAAACGCCACCGGCAATTCCAAGCCGCCTTTTGCCGTTTCACGGAAAACTTTTTTTACCGCCTCGTCCGTCGGGTTCAAACCGGCAAGTGTCATGTTTTCGAAAACACGCCGGCGATCTTTCGACAGCACGCGGAAACCCAAACTGCCGAGCAGGTTGCCTAATTTGTGCAACCAAGCCAAAGGCAGCGCGGCCAAAAATTTAAAAACAAAGGTAACAAGCGTTTGCATAAGGTTTTACCAAAATGAAGTGGATAGATTGTAAACGAAACAGGCCGTCTGAACAAAACAGACGTCGGGCAAATATATTGCGGCACACCTGCTTTTCTGCTACTATCCGCGCTGCATTAAGAGTTGGGAATTCCATGCCAACCTGCTTTTCAGAAAGAAAGGTAAGGTGGACGGTTGAAAAACCGATGTGGCTCGCCAGAGCAATCCAAACCCGCTTAATGCGGGAATTTTTTTGCCTGTAAGAAACGCGCAACAGGATTCCGAAACAGCAGACAAGTGCGAATGTTTCTCACTTGTATAGAGAAAAAGCGGAGTTTTTGTTATGATTTCCGCTGTCCGAAATAAAAGGCCGTCTGAAAACACAGCAGCCTGTTTTTAATGAAAGAATAGCAATGAGCGAATATCTGTTTACTTCCGAATCGGTATCCGAAGGCCATCCGGATAAAGTTGCCGACCAAGTATCCGATGCGATTTTGGATGCCATCTTGGCGCAAGACCCCAAAGCGCGTGTCGCTGCAGAAACCTTGGTCAACACAGGCTTGTGCGTATTGGCAGGCGAAATCACTACCACCGCCCAAGTGGACTACATCAAAGTCGCACGCGAAACCATCAAACGCATCGGCTACAACTCCTCCGAGCTGGGCTTTGACGCCAACGGCTGCGCAGTCGGCGTGTACTACGACCAACAATCTCCGGACATCGCCCAAGGCGTGAACGAAGGCGAAGGCATCGACTTGAATCAAGGCGCGGGCGACCAAGGTTTGATGTTCGGCTATGCCTGCGACGAAACCCCTACCCTGATGCCGTTTGCCATCTATTACAGCCATCGCCTGATGCAACGCCAAAGCGAATTGCGCAAAGACGGCCGCCTGCCTTGGCTGCGTCCTGATGCCAAAGCCCAACTGACCGTGGTTTACGACAGCGAAACCGGCAAAGTAAAACGCATCGACACCGTCGTCCTGTCTACCCAGCACGATCCGTCTATCGGTTACGAAGAGCTGAAAAACGCCGTGATCGAACACATCATCAAACCGGTTCTGCCGTCTGAACTGCTGACCGACGAAACCAAATACCTGATCAACCCGACCGGCCGCTTCGTTATCGGCGGCCCGCAAGGCGACTGCGGTTTGACCGGCCGTAAAATCATCGTCGATACCTACGGCGGCGCAGCTCCGCACGGCGGCGGCGCATTCTCCGGCAAAGACCCGTCCAAAGTGGACCGTTCCGCCGCTTACGCCTGCCGCTATGTTGCGAAAAACATCGTCGCCGCCGGTTTGGCAACCCAATGCCAAATCCAAGTTTCCTACGCCATCGGCGTTGCCGAACCGACTTCGATTTCCATCGATACTTTCGGTACCGGCAAAATCAGCGAAGAAAAACTGATTGCCCTGGTTCGCGAACATTTCGACCTGCGCCCTAAAGGCATCGTCCAAATGCTCGACCTGCTGCGCCCAATTTACAGCAAATCCGCCGCCTACGGCCACTTCGGCCGTGAGGAGCCTGAATTTACTTGGGAGCGCACCGACAAAGCAGCCGCATTAAAAGCAGCCGCAGGCGTGTAAACTTCCGCATTTGAGGCCGTCTGAAAAGCAAAACGTTTTCAGACGGCCTTTTTCCTTATACAATAGCCACTTGAATTTCTATATACATTCTGAATAAAGGATACGGATTATGTTCGGCAAACAACTTTTTGAAGAAGTCAGCTCCAAAATCAGCGAAACCATCGCCAACAGCCCTGCCAAAGACATGGAGAAAAACGTTAAAGCCATGCTCGGCAGCGCGTTCAACCGCATGGATTTGGTGACCCGTGAGGAATTCGACATCCAACAACAGGTTTTGATTAAAACCCGTACCAAACTGGCCGAATTGGAAGCCCGTTTGGCCAAACTCGAAGCTGCTCAAGAGCCTGAAGAAGCTGCTTTGAAAGCTGCCGAAGCCGCTGCGGAAGAAGCTGTTGCCGAAATCAAACAACAAACCGAAGCTGCCGAATAAGGCCGTCTGAAACATGTCGCTTGCTTTGGTTTACAGCCGCGCCTTAAGCGGCATGAATGCGCCGTTGGTCGAAGTGGAAGCCCACCTTGCCAACGGCTTGCCACATTTCAATATCGTCGGTTTGCCCGATACTGAAGTCAAAGAAAGCCGCGACCGTGTGCGTGCCGCCATTATCCAAAGCGGCTTCGACTTTCCCGCCAAGAAAATTACCGTCAACCTCGCACCGGCCGACCTCCCAAAAGAATCCGGCCGTTTCGATTTGCCTATTGCCTTAGGCATTCTTGCCGCATCGGGACAAATCAACCCTGAAAAGCTCACCCAATATGAGTTTGCCGGAGAATTGGCGCTGTCCGGCTTGCTGCGTCCCGTACGCGGCGCGCTGGCCATGGCATGGCAGGGAATGCAGGCAGGCCGTTCGTTCGTTTTGCCGCAAGAAAATGCCGAACAGGCTGCCGTTATGCGCGGTATCGCGGTTTATGGTGCGCGTTCTTTGGGCGAAGTGGCCGCGCATTTAAACGGCATCGAACCGTTGACACAAACCGAATGCAAGCTGACGCAAAGGCCGTCTGAACAAAGTAAAATTCCTGATTTAGCCGATGTTAAAGGCCAGCATACTGCCCGCCTTGCCTTGGAAATCGCAGCGGCAGGCGGACACAGCTTGTTGATGATGGGGCCGCCAGGAACGGGCAAATCCATGCTTTCGCAACGTTTGCCTGGCATCCTTCCTCCTTTGACCGAAGACGAATTAGTCGAAGTATGGGCATTGCGTTCGCTCCTGCCCAACCATCAACAGCAACTCGACAGCAACCGTCCTTTCCGCAGCCCTCATCACAGCGCCAGCTCGGCTGCTATGGTAGGTGGTGGTTCAGACCCGCGTCCGGGCGAAATTTCATTGGCGCATCACGGTGTGTTGTTTTTAGACGAATTGCCCGAGTTTGACCGTAAAGTATTAGAAGTGTTGCGCGAACCTTTAGAAAACGGCGAAATCCATATTTCCCGCGCCGCACGCCAAGCCGTTTATCCGGCCAAGTTCCAGCTCGTCGCCGCCATGAATCCCTGCCCTTGCGGCTATCTTGGCCATCCGTCCAAACCTTGCCGCTGCACGCCTGAAAGCGTTGCCCGCTACCGCAACAAAATTTCAGGGCCATTGCTCGACCGTATTGATTTAACTATCGAAGTACCCAGCCTTTCCGCTGCCGAGTTGATGCAACAAGAGGCAGGCGAATCCAGTGCTACCGTATTGGAACGCGTTACCGCCGCACGCAAAATCCAATACAACCGGCAAGGCAAAGTCAATGCAGAACTGAGTGTCGGCGAGCTCGATGGCAAAGCCCGCATCCAAAAAGAAGCGCAAGAAGCCTTGGGAACCATGCTCGAAAAACTGTCCCTTTCCGCCCGAAGTTTCCACCGTATCATGCGCGTCGCCCGTACGCTGGCCGATTTGGCAGGCGACGAAGAAGTCAGCAAAACCCATGTGATGAAAGCCATCGGCTTCCGTCGCGCCCTTTAACTTGTCAGACGGCCTGAATCTTTATGTTTAAGTAAAACTAGAGTAAACAAAGCATCAGGATTTTGCCGTCTATAACGGTTATTGATAAAATATCGAATCCAAACTCAGACAGTCTCACTTCAGGCCGTCTGAACACATTATTACAAGGTAAGTCATGAAAAAATCTACACAATATGGTAAAGGCTTGTCCGGTTTCTTTTTCGGCCTAATACTGGCAACAGGTATTATTGCCGGTATTTTGTTCTTCTTGAACCAAGGCAACCAAAACGTTTTCAAAGAGCTGACTCAGCCTAAACAAAGCGAAGAACCTGAAATCCTGAAACCTCAGGACAAAGCAGAGAAACGCCCAGCTACCGACACTTCATCTACCCAAGCAGATGAAGAAAAAGCCAAAGCAGAAAAAGAAGCGGCAGAGAAAGAAGTAAAATCTAAAGAAGAGGCTGAAAAAGCTGCCAAAGAAGCTGAAGAAAAAGCTCAAGCGGAAAAAGAAGCTCAGGAAAAAGCCGAACAAGCAGAACGTGAAGCTAAAGAAAAAGCAGAGAAAGCCGCTGCTGATAAAGCCGAACGCGAAGCTAAAGAAAAAGCTGAAAAAGCCGCCGCCGAACAAGCCGAACGTGAAGCCAAAGAAAGAGCAGACAAAACTGCTGCCGATAAAGCCGAACGCGAAGCCAAAGAAAAAGCTGCAAAAGCTGAAGCAGAAAAAGAAGCTACTAAGAAAAAACTGGCTGAGAAAAAAGCCGAGTTAGAGAAAAAACGCGCAGAAAAAGAAGCTGCCGATAAAGTTACCAAAGACAAAAAAGCAGCCGACCAGCTGACTGCCAAACAAAAAGAGCGTGCCGAGCGCAAATTGGCCGAGAAAAAAGCGGCTGAAGCCAAAAAGCAAAACAAGCCGACACCTGAGCAAATCCTCAACAGCGGCAGCATCGAAAAAGCACGTAAAGCCGCAAATGCCTCTGCAACAAAAGAAAGCAGTAAACAGTCAGCAGAAAAAGCCGAAGCGACTGCCAACAGCGGTAAAAAAGCCTTCCTGCAACTTGGTTCATATGCAGACCGCTCCAGCGCAGACTCACAACGTGCCAAACTGGCTATTTTAGGTGTTTCTTCCAAAGTGGTTGAATCGCAAAACGGCGACAAAACCATTTACCGAGTTCAAAGTAACACCATGCCGCAGGAAGCCGCTGTAAAACTGCAAAAAAACCTGCAAGGCCATAATATCAATAGCTTGATTCGTTCTACCAAATAATGGAATCACTGATGAAGCAGCGTATAAAACAAACCATTGCCGCACTCAGCCTGAGCCTGCTCAGTCTGAGTGCGCAGGCTGCTACCGAGGGCGTGGACTATACTGTCCTCAGTCGCCCTATTCCGCAGCAACAAGCTGGAAAAATTGAAGTGCTAGAATTTTTCGGCTACTTCTGCGTCCATTGTTACCATCTCGATCCAGTTTTGTTGCAACACAGCAAAACCTTTGCCAAAGATGTTTCCTTGCGGACAGAACACGTCGTTTGGATGCCTGAAATGTTAGGCTTGGCCAAAGTAGCCGCTGCCGTTAATCTTTCAGGTTTGAAATATCAAGCCAATCCAGTCATCTTCAAAGCAGTTTACGAACAAAAAATCAACCTGGCTGATACCAATGTATTCCGATCATGGGTGGGTAAACAGACGAGTTTTGACAGTCAAAAACTGCTTCAAGCCTATAACAGTCCTACTGCCGCATCGGCTGCTGCAAAAATGCAGCAATTGACGGAAACTTATCGAATTGAAAACACACCAACTGTCATCGTCGGTGGTAAATACAAAGTCAATTTCAACGGTACCGACTGGAAAGCCGGTATGAAAACCATAGACGAGCTCATCGTCAAAGTCCGCCGCGAACAATCCTCAAAACCACTTTAACTAATCAACAAAAGAAAGACGGCCTCAAGGCCGTCTGAAAACTTATGGACATTCTGATTTTATTCAAAGCACTTATTCTCGGTGTTATCGAAGGTTTAACCGAGTTTCTCCCTATTTCCAGTACCGGTCACTTGATTGTATTCGGTAACTTAATGAACTTTCAAAGCAACGGAAAAGTATTTGAAATTGCTATCCAGCTCGGTGCCGTATTAGCCGTCGTATTCGAATACCGCCAACGATTTACCCATATCATAAAAGGACTCGGTAAAGAACGGACAGCCAATCGCTTTGTACTGAATTTATTTATTGCCTTCATACCTGCCGCAATTGTGGGTCTATTATTCAGCAAACAAATTAAATTACACCTTTTCAACCCAATTACTGTTGCTACCATGCTGGTACTCGGTGGCTTCTTCATTTTATGGGTTGAAAAACGCCAAGTAACAGCCAAACCTAAAGTCAATCATGTAGATGATATGCGCCCAATCGACGCATTTGTTGTAGGATGCGCCCAAATTTGCGCCCTTATCCCTGGTACATCACGTTCAGGCAGTACCATCATGGGCGGTATGTTGTGGGGGCTGGAACGTAAAACAGCTACCGAATTCTCATTCTTCCTTGCCGTGCCGATGATGATTGCGGCAACAGGTTACGACATCTTAAAAAACTACAGACTCTTTACCTTGCAAGATGTCGGACAAATTACCATCGGTTTTATCGCAGCATTTATCGCCGGTTTATTGGCAGTAAAAGCTTTGCTGAAATTTGTCTCCAGTAAAAACTATGTGCCTTTTGCCTACTACCGCATCGTATTTGGTGGTCTGATTCTCCTTACTTGGATGCTGGGCTGGGTCAGCTGGAGCGAATAACCCCTCTCCCCCCAAAGGACGTGTCCACACACGTCCTTTTCTTTTGCCCTTTTTTCTTTTATCCCTTCAGACGACCACCCTATGCGCCAAATGGTTTACACTCCGCATCATTACCCCTAAATATCTCCTCACCGTCCGTACAGCTTCCCTTCACCTTCATCTTCCCGCACACTACCGCCGTCAACGACTC